>NZ_JAMSHL010000157.1:0-247 GCF_026521175.1 Aminobacter sp. MET-1
GTTCAACGCCTTCCCGGCCTTTATCGTCGATATCTGTAAAGCCGACCATGTGGGCTGTCACTTCACCCGCCGGGTAGAAGCGACGGAACTCTTCAATGCCATAAACACCTGGCACCTTCAGATCGAGAACGGCCTGGCCCTGCTCCGGGGTCAAGCCGCGCACCAGGTAGATAAATTCTTTGTTGGCTTGCTGCTCAAGACGCGCCGTCAGGACCTTTGGGTCCTGGCCCAACGCATGGGCCAGAGC
>NZ_JAMSHL010000158.1:0-247 GCF_026521175.1 Aminobacter sp. MET-1
CGCCCACGCCGATACCCAGGGTATCAGCCCATCGGTAGAGCGAGAGCGACTATGAATGCAATGGCGGCCCTCAGGCAGTATCAGACCGTCAACAACCAGGCCCAGGCTGCAGAGGCCAGCCCTCATCGTCTGATTCAGATGTTGATGGAGGGCGGTCTGTCTCGGATCGCTCAGGCACGTGGTGCCATGGAGCGCGAGCAGACGGCGCTCAAGGGCGAGTTGATCGGCAAGAGCATCGCCATCATCG
>NZ_JAMSHL010000159.1:0-246 GCF_026521175.1 Aminobacter sp. MET-1
TACGACGGTCACGTCGGGAGAGGCTTCGAGGAACGCCCAGCTCGAGAAGCCGGCATTGAACCCGACCTCGCAGATCGACGTCGTGCCGGGCCTCGCGGCCAGTGCGGACAGGTATCCGAGTTCCGACTCGTCGGCTCCACGCTCGAAAGGCTCCCCCGCTGTGGCGGTTCGATGCACCAACGACTCGAGGTATTCCAGGCCCATCCATGTCCTCCTGTTCGACTGCTTCGGAGCGTAGCCGACGGT
>NZ_JAMSHL010000160.1:0-246 GCF_026521175.1 Aminobacter sp. MET-1
GTTCTACGTCTACCAGGGGATCGACGCGCAGTACGTCTACAACGCCGCGCGCAACGTCGAGGTCGCCACCTGGATGCTGGCTACCCGCAAGGACGACAAGGGTGCCCCGTTGCTGCTTTCCAACGCCCTCACCGACGACGCCAGCAACCTCAGCTACGCCCGCGAGTTCGCCAAGATCGTCGCGCGCCTGGACCTGCTCGCCGAGGTGCTCGGCGAACGCTACCGGCGGATCAGCGTGAACTACGC
>NZ_JAMSHL010000161.1:0-246 GCF_026521175.1 Aminobacter sp. MET-1
GCTCACGGTAATCGTCGAAGCCATCGAGGATCATGCGGGCAATGGCAGGGGCGGATGGCGACATGCGGGAAACCTCGAACGGGTATCTGGATGCCTGAGCTTAGCCAGTGAATCGAGGCAGGAGAAGGATGATTTGCACATCCGAACTGTACAACTTCATGCAATTTGTACTTTTATTTTCAATTTTCACCAATCGACCGTACGGTCAGCAAAAACACCATAAAGTCGCGCCGCCCACCGCTACAG
>NZ_JAMSHL010000162.1:0-245 GCF_026521175.1 Aminobacter sp. MET-1
TCCCAGTGCGGTGCTGATCGGCGACGTGATCATCGGTCCGAACTGCTATGTCGGGCCCCTGGCCAGCCTGCGTGGCGACTTCGGCCGGATCGTCCTGGAGGAGGGTGCCAATATCCAGGATACCTGTGTAATGCATGGTTTCCCCGACAGCGACACGGTGGTCGGGTGCAACGGTCATATTGGCCACGGCGCGGTGCTGCACGGCTGCCGCATTGGCGAGGACGTGCTGGTGGGGATGAACGCAG
>NZ_JAMSHL010000163.1:0-244 GCF_026521175.1 Aminobacter sp. MET-1
GGCCGGCGCTGTAGACCCAGGACAGACGCGGTTCGGCCACCTGGTCGAGGGTTTCGTGCACCAGCACCACCTCGCCGACCATGCGCGCAGGGGCGGTGAGCTTGTGGCTGTAGTAGTAGAGAACGTTGCGTGCCTGCTCAGGCGTCTGGCCTTGTACCGCCTCGCCGCGGGTGAAGTACTGCTGGGTGGTCATGATGGTGTAGGAACCATCCTTCTGCGGCGCCGCACTGTCGCTGATCAGGCT
>NZ_JAMSHL010000164.1:0-244 GCF_026521175.1 Aminobacter sp. MET-1
GCTCAAGTGGGCAAAGCCTACATTTGGGGAGGCGAGGGCCCCGACGGCTTCGACTGCTCGGGCCTAGTGTTGAAGGCCTACCAGCAGGCGGGAATTAACCTGCCCCATTACTCGGGGTCACAAATCGAGCGCGGTCATCGCATTTCCCTAGACCAAATTCAGCCCGGGGATCTTTTCGCCGCCTCGGGTGGCGGTCACGTCGGCATTTACGTCGGCAACGGGTACATGGTGGAGGCAGCCAATC
>NZ_JAMSHL010000165.1:0-243 GCF_026521175.1 Aminobacter sp. MET-1
GCGTAGGCCCGGGCGATCAGTTCGGGCAGCTGTTCCGGGCTCAAGGCCAGGGCGGAGAAGGCAGTGATCGGCGCGGTCATGGCACGCTGGTCCTGGGTCTCGTGCAGGCAGCCCCAGCCCTTGCCCAGGCTGGCGCTGTGGTTGACGCTGGAAATCACCAGCAGCGGCACCGAGTCGGCGTAGGCCTGGCCGATGGCGGTGGCGACGTTGGTCACGCCCGGCCCGGTGATGACGAAGCACACT
>NZ_JAMSHL010000166.1:0-242 GCF_026521175.1 Aminobacter sp. MET-1
ATCCAAGGCTGTTTCCAGGTCGCCTGATTCTTTGCTGAAGTGCTCATCGAGCACTTGCCATATGTCGTGCGGCAGATCTTGTCGGCAGAAAGCACAGGTGCTTCGTTTGTCCCGGTGAATCCCCATCCCCTGCTTGACCCAGAGTTGCAAGGCGTTATCTTTGAGCAGTTCTTCAATCGCCTTGGTTGGGGTTATCGCCTTGGAAAGCAGAGGTTCGGCAGTGGCCTTCAAAGACTCTAGCT
>NZ_JAMSHL010000016.1:0-146366 GCF_026521175.1 Aminobacter sp. MET-1
CAACCGCGCCTGAAGCGCTCGCAAGCTTCAGCTGCCCGCCCTCGACCGCAAGCCCTGTCACGTCCGACCAGCTGCCCTGTGTCAGCGGCGCGGACGCGTCCAGAAACGCCTTGGCCCAGGCGATGACCTTCTGACCGCGCCTGGGATTGTAGCCCCTGGTCTTCTCGGCACCATCGCTGTCGGGGATCGCATCGGTGCCGTAGAGCGCATCATAGAGCGAACCCCAGCGGGCGTTCGCAGCGTTCAGCGCGTAACGCGCATTCATCACAGGCACCACCAGCTGCGGGCCGGCAACCGTGGCGATCTCGGGGTCGACATTCTCGGTGGTCACCGCAAAGGCCGGACCTTCCGGGATCAGATAGCCGATGTCGGACAAAAACGCCTTGTAGGCGGCCATGTCGTGCGGGGCGCCGTGCTTGCGGTACCAGGCGTCGAGCTTCAGCTGGAAGTCGTCGCGCTTCTCAAGCAAAGCCCGGTTCTTCGGCCCGAGATCATGCACGATGTCGGCAAAACCCGACCAGAACGCATCCGCATCCACACCCGTCCCAGGCAGAGCCTCGGCAACGACAAAGTCGTGCAATTCCCGAGAAATCGAAAGGCCGTGAAGGTCGACGGTGTCGGTCATGACATGCGCTCCAGAATGTCCGGCGCCGCAGGGGCGTTCAAAACAAGGTTTTCGGGCGTTTGGCACGCAAAGCGTGCAGGGTCAATTCGTCCATTGTTGCAGGCGGCATTTCGCGTGCCGCCCATCGCCCGCAACGAAACGATTCAGCCGTCAAACGGCGATGCGGGGCCGGCCGCTGGCGGTCGCAACCACATGCGCCTCAATGAACATACGCTGGCTCTCGACCGTCGACGCCTTGATGTCGACAGCGACATCAATCTCGGCGGCATCGGTACCGGCGTCGCGCGCCTTGGTCGCCACGATCGCGCGCGCTTCAGCCTCGGCCAACGCCATTGCCGCAGCCTCGTCGGTGAAGTCGCGCAGGAGTTCGCCGACCGCGACGCGGAACAGGCCTTCCTTAGGCTGGCTGACGCGCGCCTCGGCCGTGACCCTGACCTGGCCGACCACCGCGCCTAGCGCATTGGCGACATCGGTATCCTCTGGAACCACGCATTCGTTGCCGACGAGCGGCGGCAGGCCGGCATAATGCAGCGGCGCCGAAGCACCCAGCCCGATCACCGGCCGGTCCAGCGCAACCGTGAAGCGGGCGATGCCGGGATGCGCGTCGACCGCGCGCTGCACCAGCGCGTGCGCGACGGTAGCGGCACCGTCGAGCCCGTCCTCGGCAAAGGCTGTTTCGAGGATTACTTCGGCCGAAAGGCGGGTGAGCGCCACAAGCACGCGCTCGGCCAAGATTTCCGGCGTCGCAGCGATCGGCTGGCCACGGCCGTCGCGCTTGCGGGCGAACAGCTCCGCACCCAGCCGTGCTGATATCTCGTCCCAATTGGCCTGGCGGCCCATAACATGCGCCGCATCCGACGGAGTGAAGCCTGCGACATGGACCAGCCCGCGCGACACCAGACGGTTGAGCGTGGCGTTCTGGGCGTTCGAGGTGAGCAGGCGGTCGATGGGCAGCGGGGTGGCGCCGATCTGGTCGTAGAGCTTGGCTTCTGGCGCGGTCAGCCCTGCCGCGAGCTGTTCCGGCACGCCGGTGCGCACGGCGAAGCGGCCGTCCATGCGACCGGGATTGGGGGCGCGCAGCTGCCGCTCCAGTTCGCCCGTAACTGCCTCGCCATGGATCATGCCGGCAAGCGCCAGCGGCACGACGCGGCGCGGCCCGAGCTTGATACGGGGTGTCAGCCCGCCTTCTTCCAGCGAAACCTCGGAGTCGCCGCCAAGACCGAAAGTGCGCATGGCGACAGCCTCGACCATGGTGCGGAAGCCGCCTACGGTAGCGCCCTCGGGGTCAAGTCGCGGACGACCATGATCGAGCACGGCGACGTCTGTCGTGGTCCCGCCGATGTCGGAGACAACGGCGTTGTCGAGGCCGGTCATGTAGCGCGCGCCGACGAGGCTGGCGGCGGGGCCGGAGAGAATGGTCTCGATCGGACGCTGGCGAGCGAACCCGGCCGACACCAGCGCGCCGTCGCCACGCACCACCATCAGCGGCGCATTGATTTTCCGAGCCTCCAGAAAGCCTTCGGTCGCAGCGACCAGGCGGTCGATCATTGAGATCAGGCGCGCGTTGAGCAACGTCGTCAGCGCCCGGCGCGGGCCGCCGAGCTTGGCCGAGAGTTCGTGACTGGTGGTGACGGGCAGGCCCGTGCGCTCGCGGATAAGGTCCCGCGCAGCGATCTCGTGGGCGGGGTTGCGGGTGGCGAAATAGGCGCAGACGGCAAAGCCCGAGACTGATTTTTCCAGCTCCGGCAGCGCGGCTTCGAGCGGTGCCAGGTCGAGGGGGCGAGCATTGCCGTGGACGTCGTGGCCGCCTTCGCACAGCACCAGCGGGTCGGTCCCGAGTGCTGTCTTGAGGCCGTCGCGGCCAAGGTCGGCCTCGGAGAACCCGATCATGACCAGCGCCACGCGCCCTCCCTGGCCTTCGACCAGCGCGTTGGTGGCGAGCGTGGTGGACATTGACACCAGCTTGATGGCGGCGGGGTCGACACGGGCCTTCTCCAGCACCGCATCGACCGCGCCCGAGATGCCCTCGGCCAGGTCGTGGCGGGTGGTGAGCGACTTGGCCTTGGCTATGACGGTACCCGAACCCCTGGGTTCCTCACTCCAGAGCACCGCATCGGTATAGGTGCCGCCGGTGTCTATGCCGAGGAAAAGCGGGGCGTGGTGGCTGGCGTGCATGCGCGGAAGTTCCAGAGTTCAAAAGCTCCGTTCCGCTTAGCCGATATCCCCGGGAAAGGAAAATTGGCCAGACAGACCATTCGACCGGCTCAGAAGCGACGGCCTGTCGTGCGGCTCCTTTTCCGAGGTCGGTGCCGCGTCTGCCCGTCATGCGACGAAGCCGATCTTCTTGTGCGAACCGTCGCAATACGGCTTGGTGGCCGAGTTGCCGCAGCGGCAGAGCCAGACTTTTGTCGCGCGGTCGACCGTGTGGCCTGTGCCGGTGACGATCTCGACATTGCCTTCCAGCTTGAGGTTGCCATTGGGCTGCGGCGTCAGCACCAGCGGGCCGTCACGAGCGGCGAGCGGCTGGCTCTCCTTCAGCGCCGGCTCGCCGGTCGCGGCAAAGCCGATCTTGCTGTGGCTGCCATCGCAGAACGGCTTGTTCTGGGATGCTCCGCAGCGGCACAAGGTTGCGCGGTGGAAGGTCTCGCCATTGAAGACGATCTCGGCATGCACGGCGAGCGGGCCGTTCTCGCGGATGCGCACGGTGTTGACGACGGGCGGCGCCTCCTGCGGGCCGCCATCCTTGCGACGATAGGTGATGGCGCCCGACGGACAGCTTTCGGCGATGGCGACGATCTGCTCGGCCAAAGCCGCATCGGGGTGGATCCACTCGCCCGGCGCATTCGGCTCGAACACGTGCGGATTGCCAAGCACACAATTGCGCGAATGGATGCAGCGGCGGCCGGAAAAGCCGACATCGATCTTCTCGCCTTCGACCACGCCCTTGGACATCTTTTCGTCGCGGCCTCCATGATCCCCTGACACAGCTTATTCCTCGGGTTGGCGCTGGCAAGAGGCCGCCTCCCGCGCTGCGCATTGGGCCAGGATACGGTCGCGCTCGGCGGCGGCCGGTGGAATGGCAAGGCCAACCGCTGGGGTCGCGATCCTTCGCGGCCCAACAAAGAAAATCCGGAACGTGGGAAGAAAACAGTCCCCGTCAGTGCTGGGAAATCTGCTCGTCCTGCTCGACGGTGAGCGGCTTGACCCCTGATGGCAGCGGCTCGACCACGGGCTGGGGCGCTGTGACGGGTGCTGGCGGCACCGGGACGCGGGCAGCGCAGGCGGAGAGGGTTGCCAGGGCAAGGAGGACGGCCAGGGATTTCATGGAACGGGCGTTAGGAGGAAGGTGTGGCGGTATCGCGGCGGCAGATGAACCCGCCGAAGAAGCGAGGTCAAGCCACCCTGACAGCTCCTGACAGAAGGTTGTCAGGAGGCATCGACTATTCTTCCTAGAACCGGAGGAGGATGACATGAGTGGCTTTGATGATTTCGACTTTGTGATCGGCGACTGGACGGTGACCAACGAGCGCCTGCGCGAGCGGCTGGTGGGCTCAAGCGAGTGGGAAACCTTTTCCGCCTTTTCGCATGTCGAAAAGGTGATGCAGGCGCCTGACGGGACTTTTGGCGGCCACATCGACCAGATGGCGGTGCCCGAGCGCGGCTTCACCGGCATGACGCTCAGGCTCTACAACCCCGAGACCGCCCTGTGGTCGATCTACTGGAGCGACACCCGCAGCCACCGGCTGTTCCCCGCGATGGTCGGCAAATTCGAAAACGGCCGCGGCGCTTTTTTTGGCGACGATGTCGAGGGTGGTGTGCCGGTGCTGGTTCGGTTTCTCTGGCTGCCCGGCACAAGCCCGCGCTGGGAGCAGGCGATGTCGGCCGATGGCGGCGAAACCTGGGAGGTGAATTGGCTGATGCGGTTTGAGAAAGCCCCTTCAAACGTCTAAGGTCGCGTTCCACGTCATGACGGACAGGGCGCTTCCTGATTTCTTAACACCGACTTTGTGACGCTTGCTACAGCTCTCCCCGCCCTCATGGACAAACCCCGGCCCGTCCGTTCTACCAAGCCGCTGCTGGCGCGTACTGCATGAGTCGGGCGCGGGCGGCGTTTCAATCCTTGGGGAAGAACATGCGCATTCGGTCGATGATGATGGGCGCCGCCGCACTGGTCGCAGTTGGAGCGTTTGCGCAGCATGCGCAGGCCGACGGGTTCGAAAACATCGTGCTGTCGGCAAGCGAGGACGCCGAAGAAACACAAGCGGCATTTGCGCCTGACACGGCCAAGATTTTCCTCTCCGCCGACCTGACCGACGCCGTGGCCTCAGGGTCGAAGGTGACCGTGAGTTGGGTCTCGGTGAATTCGGGCGGCGTCGCGCCCGCGAACTACAAGATCGATGAAGCCAGCTTTGAAATCGGTATGATCGACAACCATGTCGATGCCTCGATCACCAAGCCCGACGCCGGCTGGCCTATCGGCACCTATCAGGCGCAGATCGCCGTCGATGGAACAGTGAAGGAAACGGTGGATTTTGCCGTGAAGTGATAGGGTAGGGTGGCGCCAGGAGTCCCCGTCACCCGGCCGCTGCGCGGCCACCCTCTCCCCGTGGGGGAGAGGAGGATTGAGGCGTTTGCGCCGCCCTCATCCGGCCCGTTGGGCCACCGCCCTCCGCTATGGCTCCTGGCGTTCGTCGCTCCAGTCGACAAATCGTTGTCGACTGGTCGGCCTTGGCCGAACGCTCCTCACCCCCGCAGGCAGGGAGAAGGAAGAGAAGGCGTCAGTTGTCGCCCATCTTGAGCGCCTGGATGAAGGCTTCCTGAGGGATGTCGACCTTGCCGAACTGGCGCATGCGCTTCTTGCCCTCTTTCTGCTTCTCGAGCAGCTTGCGCTTGCGGGTGACGTCGCCGCCGTAGCACTTGGCGGTGACGTCCTTGCGCAGCGCCGAGATGGTCTCGCGGGCAATGACCTTGCCGCCGATGGCGGCCTGGACCGGGATCTTGAACATGTGCTGCGGGATCAGCTCCTTCAGCTTCTCGACCATGACGCGGCCGCGCTTTTCGGCCGCCGTGCGGTGGACGAGCATCGAGAGCGCGTCGACCGGCTCCTCGTTGACCAGGATCGACATCTTGACGAGGTCGCCCTCGCGGTAGTCGGTGAGGTGGTAGTCGAAGGAGGCGTAGCCCTTGGAGATCGACTTCAGGCGGTCGTAGAAGTCGAACACGACCTCGTTGAGCGGCAGGTCGTAGACCAGCATGGCGCGCTTGCCGACATAGGAGAGGTCGGCCTGGATGCCACGGCGCTCCTGGCAGAGCTTGAGGATCGAGCCGAGATAGTCGTCGGGCGTGAGGATGGTGGCGCGGATCCAAGGCTCCTCGATCGAGGCGATCTTGACCACGTCGGGCATGTCGGCGGGGTTGTGCAGTTCCTTGGTCGAACCGTCGTTGAGGTTCATGCGGTAGACGACCGAGGGCGCGGTGGCGATGAGGTCGAGATTGAACTCGCGCTCCAGACGCTCCTGGATGATCTCTAGGTGAAGCAGGCCGAGGAAGCCGCAGCGGAAGCCGAAGCCGAGTGCGGCCGAGGTTTCCATTTCGAACGAGAAGGACGCGTCGTTGAGGCGCAGCTTGCCCATTGCGGCGCGCAGGTCCTCGAAGTCGGCGGCGTCGACGGGGAACAGGCCGCAGAACACCACCGGCTGAGCCGGCTTGAAGCCCGGCAGTGCCTGGGCGGTGGGGCGCTTGTCCTCGGTGATGGTGTCGCCCACGCGAGTGTCAGCCACTTCCTTGATCGAGCCGGTGAAGAAGCCGAACTCGCCAGGCCCAAGCTCGTCGACCTGGACCATCTTGGGCGTGAAGACGCCGGTGCGCTCGACCAGATATTTGGCGTTGGTCTCCATCATGCGGATGGTCTGGCCCTTCTTGAGCTTGCCATCGATGACACGGACCAGGACGATGACGCCGAGATAGGTGTCGTACCAGCTGTCGACCAGCATAGCCTTGAGCGGGGCGTCGATGTCACCCTCGCGCGGCGGCGGCAGCTGGGTAACGATCGCCTCGAGCACGTCGGGGATGCCGAGGCCGGTCTTGGCCGAGATGTAGACAGCCTGTGAGGCGTCGATACCTATGACTTCCTCGACCTGCTCCTTGATGCGCTCGGGCTCGGCGGCGGGCAGGTCGATCTTGTTGAGGACGACGACGATCTCATGGTTGTTGTCGATGGCCTGGTAGACATTGGCGAGCGTCTGGGCCTCGACGCCCTGCGAAGCGTCGACGACGAGCAGCGAACCCTCGCAGGCCGACAGCGAACGCGACACTTCATAGGCGAAGTCGACGTGGCCGGGCGTGTCGATCAGGTTGAGGACATAGTCCTCGCCGTTCTTGGCCTTGTAGTTGAGGCGGACGGTCTGGGCCTTGATGGTGATGCCGCGCTCACGCTCGATGTCCATGTTGTCGAGGACCTGTTCGGTCATCTCGCGCGCCTCCAGTCCGCCGGTGGACTGGATCAGGCGGTCGGCAAGTGTCGACTTGCCGTGATCGATATGGGCAACGATGGAGAAATTGCGGATGTGGTCGAGCGGTGTGGTCATGCGCCGCGCTTTAGCAGGGGCGGCAAGGGTTAACAAGCAGGGCGGTGCGGGTTTGCAAGGGCAAGGCTCACGCCCGGCCGGCGACCTGCATGGTGCCGAGGTCGCGCGCGCGGCGGCGGGCGGCCGCGCCGAAGAGGGCCGAGCACAGCAGGTCGACATCGGCGCCATCCTGCGGGCACCAGCCGCAACCGCAGGCATAGGGGCCGGAATGGGCGTCGGCCGCCTCGCGGTAGACGGCCCCTACGGCGCGCGCGGCAAGGCGCAGCACCACCATCGGCGGCAGGCCGGACTTGCGCATGGCATCCGAAAAGCCGTTCATGACGGCGGTGCGCAGGATGGCCTCGGCCTCGTCGGCGCGGCGATCGTGGTCGTCGAGATGGGCCATTGGTGTCTCCTGGCGGGTCATGGGTTGGTGGCCTCGTGGGCGGCGGTTCGCAGGGCGGCACGGGCGGCGTCGAGCTGGCGCATCGCCTCGAACAGCGCCTCTCGGTCGCTGCGGTGGAGGTCGAGCAGGGCCATGAAGGCCGAGCCGTCGCCGATCTCGGGCCGGGGTGCGGTGTTGAGCCGCTCCAGGCTGTCGGACGCGGCGGCGCGGGCCGAATTCACGCGCGCCTGCAAGGTTTCAACCCGGGCGAACAGCTTGATGTAGCCGGAGAGGCCAACCTCAGTCGGCGCCGCCGCGCGGGCGGGAGGGAAATGCATCATCTCTGCCTCCTTGTGTTGTTCGAGCGGCAGGTGCTGTCGCGCCCCGCCGTTTCATCGCTGCAGCACGACTACAAAACATGACTATAAATATCAAGTTTAAAATCGAGACTGCGGAGCGCGATGGCGGGCAAGGTTGACGCAGGCGGCATCGCGCGCTCCAATGCAGCTTGCGGTCGTTGCGACCGCTGCGAGGGAGGATGCCATGGCCGAGGAAGCCCTGCCCAGCGACGAGGGGCTGACAGCCCATGCGCGCCCCGCCACCAAGGACGACGCGGCGGTGCTGGCGCGACTGGTCAACATGGCCGGCGACGGGCTGCCGCTCTACCTGTGGACCAAGATGGCCGAAGGCGGCGACCCCTGGGAGGTCGGCCGGCAGCGGGCGTTGCGCGAGACCGGCAGTTTTTCCTACCGCAACTCGGTCGTGCTGGAGCACGGCAAGGTGCTGGCCTGCCTGATCGGCTATCCGATCGTGGCGTCCGTGCCCGATCCCGACACACCCGCCATGTTCGTGCCGATGAACGAGCTCGAGGCGATGGCGGTGGGCAGCTGGTACGTCAATGTCGTCGCCACGATGCCGGAAGCGCGCAAGCAGGGTTTTGGGTCGCGGCTGCTCGCCATGGCCGATGAGATCGCCGAGGCGACCGGCTGCCAGGGCACCAGCCTGATCGTCTCCGACGCCAACACCCGGGCGCGGCGGCTCTATGACAACGGCGGCTATCGCGAGATCGCAAGGCGGCCAATGGTGAAGGACGGCTGGGACAATCCGGGCCAGGAATGGGTTTTGATGGTCAAGCCGTAGCCGGTTCGGCCGACGCCTCAGGACGAAATTGCCGCATGCCCGCTGCCCCATGACATCATTCTGCGACGACACCGACATGGTCTATGACGCGTCGCGCCGGGGCTTTATTCCCGGCGAGGCGCTGACGTTCGACGATGCCTATCGCCTTGCCCATCTGCCGCTGGTAGCCCCCGGCCACGCCGAGATCATCGTAGGCAAAGACGAGACGGACTACCGCAACGGGCGCTACGAGGCGCCGAGATATTCGCTGGTCGTGCCCGTAGATGCGAGTGGGCTCTCCGCATCCGAGGCGTTTCGAGCATTCGAGGCGGAGCTTCGCTCGTTTTCGTTCAGCGACAAGATTGCGTGGGAGCTTGGCCGCAAGCGGACATCGAAGCTGCATGCGACCATCGTCGGCGGCCTGAGCAAAGCGGACGTCGAGCGTTGTGCGCAGGCCGCTGCCGGGGCGCTTGCCTCGCTGGGCCCTCTGTCAATCCGGCTCGCCGGGCCGTTTCTCGGCCGCATCAATACCGGCCGCATCTACCTGCCGGTCTACCCTTGTCGTCACAACGGCGAGGATGTGCTCGGGCTTGTGCAAAGCGCGTGCGGCGCGCGGCAGACGCGCTTCTACGTGGTCGGCATCTACCATTTCACCGCTGCATTGACAGTTGCCGAGACGGCCGACCTAGCCGCGCTGGCGGAGGGGTGGCGCCGGCAGACGCTGGCGGAATTGCCGGTGACGTCGCTGGCGGTGCTGGCGACCAACGACGACCTCGCTCTGTCGGCGCGGGTCGTTGCGACGATCCCGGCGGGCGGGCAGCTGATTTGATTTCGCAGGCGTTGTCGCGGGCCGCCCAGCGCGATCAGGCGGGCGACAAGGAGCTGGCGCATGGAGCGCCAGCTCCGGGGCCGTCGTGCCATTCATCGATGCCGTAACATTGCAGAAGGGCAAGACGGTCCAGATCTGGAATGAGCCGCAGCAACCCAGCGGTCAGAAGCCCAAAATGGCCGCCATGCCGCGATAGCGTTGGAGCGGGTCGCTGGCGTGCTTGACGCCGGGGCGGCATTCGGAGCAAATCGCGGGCACTCGTGGGAGCTTGCCTGAAAATGTCCGTTGTCGGCCTTTCGCTGCTTGGTTTTTCGACCGTCATATTCCTGATTGCCGCGATGGTGGCCAAGACCTGGGGCATCGAGCCAACCATCGGCAAGCTGGTGGTGACGCTGATCCTCTATTCGCTGGGCAATCTGATCATGCTGCGACTGGTGCGCGAGTTCGGCATGTCGGTGTCGTTCTCGCTGTCGGCGGTGATCCAGCTGATTGCCGTCAACCTCGTCGCCATCCTCTATTTCGGCGAGAGGCTGACCGGCATCCAGGGCGTGGGCGTGGGCTTTGCGGTGATCGCGGTGGCGCTGATCACGCTCGGGCCGGCACTGGCCGGGAAATAGGGCGTAGCTGGCAATTACCGCTCTTCCCGAGCTTGTAAGATCGGACACAGGTGCAAATCCTGCACCGATCCTGGTCCGTCGCCGTCTCAGCATGGATTCCCGACACTCTCCGCTCGTTTCACTGGCTCACGGGCCGGGAATGACGGTGGAAGGGGCACGCCACAGTCAACCTTCAAGGTTGCATCGCGTGCAGCATCAGCGCTTGAATCCGCGGCCAACGCGGCAACGCGCAAAAAAATGGGGGCCAACGGCCCCCATTGTCGTCACATAGGTTCTGTCCGGATCAGACGGCGATCTTGCCGCCGCCCTGCCTGGTAATGGCGACGACGGCAGGACGGACCGGCATGTCGGGCTTGAAGTCGGGCCAACGGGTCGAAAGGTCCTCGTAGTAGGACGGACGGCCGAAGCCTTCCCAATCCTCGCCGCCGTCGCCCGGATGCTGGACGGCGACGAAGGCCGTCTGGTCGTCAGGCGTGAACAGCGGGCCGCACATTTCGGCGCCGACAGGCACGCGGAAGAACAGCTTGGAGGTAGCGCGGGCATCACCCTCGGTGTCGACAGCCCAGAGACCGTCGGTGCGGCCGGTGGCCTTGGGCGAGTTGCCGTCGGTGGCGACCCAAAGGCGGCCGGCGGAGTCGACGGCGCAGTTGTCGGGCATGCCGAACCAGCCATTCTCAGTGGTCGAGGTCGAGAACGAGGCGCCTACCTCGGCGACCGAGGGGTCGCCGCATTTGAGCAGGATTTCCCACTTGCCCTTGGTAGCCGTGAAATCGCCTGCGTCTTCGACCAGCTCGATGATGTGGCCGAAGGCGTTTTCGGCGCGCGGATTGGCGGCGTCGACCTGGTCGGTCTTGCGCTTCGAGTTGTTGGTCAGCATCACATAGACCTTGCCGTTGACGCCGTTGGGCTGGATGTCTTCGGGACGGTCCATCTTGGTGGCCTCGAGCAGGTCGCCGGCGCGGCGGGCCTCGATGACCACGTCTGCCTGGCTGGCAAAGCCGTTTGCAGCCGTCAGCGGGCCCTCGCCCTGGACCAGTGGCAGCCAGACGAACGAGCCGTCTTCGGCAAACTTGGCGACATAAAGCGTGCCTTCATCGAGCAGGTCGAGATTGGCGGCGCGGTCGTTGGCGTTGAACTTGCCCTTGGTCACGAACTTGTAGACGTAGTCGAAGCGCTCGTCGTCGCCGAGGTAGAAGACGACGCGGCCGTCGCCAGCCACGATCGATTCAGCACCTTCGTGGCGGAAGCGACCGAGGGCAGTGCGCTTCTTCGGCACGGAGTTCGGGTCGTTGACGTCGACCTCGACGATCCAGCCGAAGCGGTTCGGCTCGTTCGGCTCCTTGGCAACGTCGAAGCGGTCATAGAATTTGTGCCATTCATAGGTGCCCTCGGGCACACCGACGCGCTTGTAATTGGCGGCCTCGGGGTGACCGGCGGGCAGTTCGCCGCCGAAATAGCCGTGGAAATTCTCCTCGGCCATGATGTAGGTGCCCCAGGGCGTGACGCCGCCGGCGCAGTTGTTGACGGTGCCGAAAACCTTGGTGCCGGTCGCGTCGGCATTGGTCTTCAAGCGGTCGCTGCCAGCGGCCGGGCCGGTAATCTGCATTTCGGTGGACGAGGTGATGCGTCGGTTGAGCTTGCCATCGCGGACGGGCTGCCACTTGCCGTCCTGTTTGCGGATCTCGACGATCGAACCGCCATGGGCTGCCATCTCGATGTCGACGCGCTTCTGGTCGGCAGGCGCAACCTCGACCTTGCCATCGACGAGCTTGACGATACCCGGGAACATCAGGTGCTCGTTGGTGTATTCGTGGTTGACCACGAGCAGGCCGTGGTCGGACGAGCCTTCGAGCGCGATGTAGCCGACATAGTCGTTGTTGTAGCCGAACTGTTTGGCTTGCGCCTCCGCCGACTGGTTGGTCGGATCGAACTCGGGAGCATCGGCAAAGATCGGATCGCCCCAGCGCAGAAGCACGTCGGCATCATAGCCTGATGCGACATGATGCTTGTCGTCGATGCCCGCCTCGACCTCGTCGAAGTTGAAAGCCGAGCCCGAAGCGGCGCGGGCGTCGTCGGCCAGGATGATGGCGATGGGGCTGACGGTGGCGGCAATGGCCGAGACGGCGAGCGAGCCCTTGAGGAAGCCGCGGCGCGAGAAGCGGGCCGCGATGATGTCGCCCATGGTCCGGTTGTCGGTCGGGTTGTGGCCGGGACCGTCATTGTCCTCGAGCATCGAGGTGCGGAACTTCTGATCGTAGGGTTGGTTCATGATGTCGACCTCTGGCTAGCATACGGCTTGGGGTTCGCCGGCACCGCTAAGGGGAGGAGATAACAACAGCATGACAATTTCGCCGAAAATCGGCCGCTCCACAAAGCGTGATCGGCGAGGCCGCGCGCAGCAGACTTTGGAGTGCCGCCTCGCACTCTTCGCAAACCGATTGTGGTTCTCGGGTTGATGCGCTGCGACCTTTTGCATGGGCGCCTTTTCTTTGGGAAAGGCTTCCCCACTTGTTGCGTAACAGCCGATTAGGGGCCATCCCGAAGACGAACGGCGAAACGGAAACGACAGGACGATGCACGACAGATTGTGGAACAGGATCGAGTTTTCGCTTTTGGCGGCCGGCATCATCATCGCCGGCGGCCTGTGGGGCTTCGTCGAGCTCTCCGAGATCGCGCGCGACGCCGCCCCGCATGCCTTCGACACCGACATCCTGCTGTTCTTCCGCGAGGCGGGCAACCCGGCCGACCCGATCGGCCCGCTGTGGATGGAAGAGGCCATGCGCGACATCACAGCACTCGGCAGCGCCTCCGTGCTGATCTACATCACCGCCATCACTATCATCTTTCTCGGCATGACCAGGCGCTGGGGGCCGGCGCTGTTCGTGTTCGTCTCGGTGGCGGGCGGTCAGGTGCTGTCGAGCCTGCTCAAGCTCGGCATCGACCGTCCTCGCCCCGAGCTCGTACCGCATCTGGCGCAGGTCTACACGATGAGCTTTCCGAGCGGGCACGCGATGCTGTCGGCAGTGACCTACCTGACGCTGGGTGCGCTGCTGGCGCGCTTCCTGCCGGGCCGGGCGACGACGGTCTTTGTCTTTTCCATCGCCATCCTGACCACACTCATGGTCGGCATCAGCCGGGTATATCTCGGCGTGCACTGGCCTTCAGACGTGCTTGCGGGCTGGTGCGCCGGTTTTGCCTGGGCGACTTTGTGCTGGCTGGTCAGCCGCTATCTGATGCGGCCAGCAGAGGGCGACGCGTAACATGGGGCATAGGCATCAATAATGATGCTTGAAACATCACTATGAATGTATGATACATTTATAGTGCGGATCGAGACGGGAACATCTCAGTGATCACAGCCGCACAGATGCGCGCCGCACGAGCGCTGGCAGGCATCGACCAGAAGACGCTCGCGGACCTCGCAGGCGTGTCGGTGCCAACCATACAGCGCATGGAAGCGAGCGAGGGCGTGGTGCGCGGCGTGGTCGACACGCTGACCAAGGTCGTCGAGGCGCTGAACGCTGCCGGCGTGGAGCTGATCGGCGAGAGCGACACCGGCGGCCGGGGCGTGCGGCTGAGGAAAAAAACCTGAGTTCCCTGACGATCCGCGCGATGTAGTCGCGACGCGACCGCCGACAGTTCTGCCGACGATCCCGCCGCGTTTGCCACGTGGTGGGATGATGGACGCAGGCAGCAATCCAGGACAGCACGGACCGCAGCACAGGCAGCCGAGCTTCGCGGAGCTGTTCACGCCGAAGCTGGTGACGGTTTTGCGCGAGGGCTATGGCACCAGGCAATTCAAGGCCGATGCTATTGCCGGGCTGACAGTGGCGATCGTGGCGCTGCCTCTGTCGATGGCGATTGCCATTGCTTCCGGCGTATCGCCGGACCGGGGGCTGTTCACGGCCATTGTCGGCGGCTTCATCATCTCGGCGCTGGGCGGCAGCCGGTTCCAGATCGGCGGACCGGCGGGCGCCTTCATCGTGCTGGTGGCGGCGACCGTGGCGCGCGAGGGCGTCGATGGCCTGCTGCTGGCAACAATGATGGCAGGCGTCATGCTTGTCGTCATCGGCTATCTCAGGCTCGGCACCTACATCAAGTTCATCCCCTACCCGGTGACAGTGGGCTTCACGGCTGGCATCGCCGTCATCATCTTCGCCAGCCAGCTGAGCGAGATGTTCGGACTGACCTTGCCGGGCAAGGAGCCGGGGCCGCTGCTGCCGAAGATCGAGGCGCTGGCGCAGGCAGCAGGCACGGTGAATACGTCGGCGGTGGCGGTGGCCGCGCTGACCATCGGCACGATCCTTGTGCTCAAGCGGCTCAGACCGCATTGGCCGGGCATGCTGATCGCGGTGGGCGTGGCGTCTCTGGCGGCAGCCTTGCTTGCCCTGCCAGTGGAGACAATCGGCACGCGTTTCGGCGGCATTCCGCGCAGCCTGCCCTGGCCCTCCTTGCCGACCTTCACGATGGACAAGGCAATATCAGTGCTGCCGGATGCGATGGCCTTTGCCCTGCTTGGCGCCATCGAGTCGCTTCTGTCGGCTGTCGTGGCGGATGGTATGACCGGCCGTCGGCACCGGTCCAATTGCGAGCTGGTGGCGCAGGGTTTCGCCAACGTCGCCTCGGCTCTGTTCGGAGGCATTTGCGTCACGGGCACCATCGCGCGCACCGCAACCAATGTGCGCGCCGGCGCGCACGGGCCGGTGGCGGGCATGCTGCATGCGCTGTTCCTCCTCGCCTTCATGCTGGTGGCGGCACCGCTTGCGTCATACATCCCCCTGTCGGCGCTAGCCGGCGTGCTGGCGGTGGTGGCCTGGAACATGATCGAAAAGCAGGCCTTCGCGACGCTGATCCGCTCGTCGCGCGGCGATGCGCTGGTGCTCCTGGTGACGTTCCTGCTGGTGGTCTTCCGTGACCTGACCGAGGGCATTGTCATAGGCTTCGCGCTGGGCTCGGTGCTGTTCATCGACCGCATGGCCAAGAGCGTGGCCGTCGAAACCGAGCTGCCGCTGGCGCAGGAGGACGTGGCCGATGACGTGAATGGTGACCGCCACGCTTATGAGTCACGTGATGCGGGAGACGCCGCGACGGTGATCTACCGGATCTCGGGAGCGTTCTTCTTCGGCGCCGCCTCGACGGTGGGTGCGGTGCTCGACCGCATCGCCGACCAGCGCCGCAACTTCATCCTCGACTGCAGCCGCGTGCCGCTGATTGACTCGACGGGGGCCAATGTGCTGGAGGGTGCGGCGCGCAAGGCCGCAAAAGCCGGCGTGCGCTTCTACATCGCAGGGGCCTCGCCGCAGACGCGGCGCATGCTGATGACGCATGGGCTCAGGCAGCCCGAGGTGACGTATGTCGCGTCCGTGGAGGAAGCGCAGGAACTGGTGCGGGCGGAGAAGGTGGAGGGACCCGCACTGGCAGGGTGAATTGCTCGTTTTGAACTGGTTTCCCTGCGCATGCCCCCTGCGACGAGCCGTTTCCGGCACCGTCATGGCGCGACAGTGCCACCGCCTCGACGGCGGCACTGCCACAAACTCATCAGCGAACTTCCGTCAGCCGAACTTGCGCTGGGCGTCGAGGGCGAGGCCCATGCCGACGGAGCCGAAGGCGTCGCCCTGGACGACCTTAGCGCCGGGAATCAGTTCGAGAATGCTCTGGCGGGCGAGCGGGATGGCAGTCGAGCCGCCGGTCAGGAAGACGGCGGTGATGTCTTCGGCGCGGACGCTGGCCTCGGCCAGCGTGTCGGCGACGGTCGCCGTCACCCGGCCAACCTCGGTGCGGATCGTGTTTTCGAGCTGCTGGCGTGTGAAGGACGCGGTGAATTGCGCGGCCGGCAGGTTGACCTCGACGGTGGCGCTGTCGGCGTCGGTGAGGTCGATCTTGGCCTTCTCCACCCGGGTGGCGAGCGCATGGCCGAAGCGCTGGTCGACCACCTCGATCATGCGATCGACGAGGTCGGGCCGGGCCGCCTCGAAGCGGATCGCGCGCATGTCGAGCTTGGCCTTGGGGGTGTAGAGCAGGTTGATGCGCTGCCAGGTCGCGAGATCGATGAAGTAGCCGGCGGGCAGGTTACGCTTGCCGTCCTTGGTCGCGCTGAGATAGCCGAGCTCGGGCATGACGTGGGCGATCGAGAGCAGGCGGTCGAAATCGGTGCCGCCGATGTGGACGCCACGGTTGGCCAGGATGTCAGCCTTACGATCGGCCGCCGCCGCACGCTCGGGCGAAACGCGGACGATGGAGAAGTCGGAGGTGCCGCCGCCCATGTCGACGATCAGCGCCAGCTCCTCGCGGCTGACCGTGCGCTCGTAGTCAAGCGCGGCCGCGATCGGCTCGAACTGGAAGTCGATGTGCTGGAACCCTTGCGCGCGGGCGGCTTTTTCGAGCTCACCCTGCGCGTCGGCGTCGGCCTTGGCGTCCTCGTCGACGAACTGCACGGGGCGGCCGAGCACGACGTTTTCGACCGGCTCGCCGACATGGTTTTCGAGCTTGTCCTTGAGGTGACCGACGAACATGCCGATAATGTCGGTGAAGGCGATCTGCTTGGCCTTGATGCGCGTCTTTTCATGGACAAGGGACGAGCCGAGCACGCTCTTCAGGGCGCGCATCAGGCGGCCCTCGGCGCCGTCGGTGTATTCGCCGATGGCACGGCGGCCCATGGCGGTGTTGTCGTCCTCGAAATTGAAGAAGATGGCCGACGGCAGGGTGACGCTCTCGCCTTCGAGCGCGACGAGGCGCGGGCGGCCATCCTCGATCACGCCGACGGTGGAGTTGGAAGTGCCGAAGTCTATGCCGCCGTATGCCGGTCGCATCATGTAGATCCTGAATTTTGCTGCGTGGGTCGGCGGCGCTCGACAGATCGGGCCGCGGCGGGGACCGTGCGGGTACACGAGCAGGCGGCGAATGTCGATGTCCGGGCACATTATTTCTGGAAATGTGATCGCTGGCCCAACGTCGCGACGTTCACAGGAAACCGCTTTCGTGGCATAGGT
The DNA here is from genome assembly GCF_026521175.1 of Aminobacter sp. MET-1. Lineage (NCBI taxonomy): Bacteria > Pseudomonadati > Pseudomonadota > Alphaproteobacteria > Hyphomicrobiales > Phyllobacteriaceae > Aminobacter > Aminobacter sp. MET-1. The sequence goes on from NZ_JAMSHL010000016.1 coordinate 17,131, forward strand.
CGGCCGACCAACCGACAATCAGGCTGTTCCGATGACGCTTACAGGATTTCTCGCCTATAGCGGCGCACTCGCCATTGCCGCGGCCATTCCCGGCCCGGGCGTGACGGCACTTGTGGCACGCGCGCTCGGCTCCGGCTTCCGCTCGTCGCTGGCGATGTCGCTGGGACTGGTGGTGGGCGACCTCACCTATCTCACCGCGGTCGTGCTGGGGCTTGCCATGGTGGCGCAGACCTTCGGCATGGTGTTTCTCGCCATCAAGTGGCTCGGCGTCGCCTATCTCGCCTATCTGGCCTGGTGCTTCTGGAACAGCGGCATCACACCTGAGACGATCGAGGCGAAGAAGGGCAAGAGCGGGCTGTTTTCCAGCTTCCTCGCGGGACTTACGGTGACACTCGGCAATCCGAAGACGATGATATTCTACCTGGCGATCACGCCGACGGTCGTCGACCTCAGGACGGTGACATTGGCCGACTACGGCATCCTGGTGGCTATCACCATCGCGGTGTTGCTGGTGGTGCTGATCCCTTATCTGGCGCTGGCCTCGCAGGCGCGCTGGCTTTTGAAGACCCCGCGTGCGCTGAAGACACTGAACCGCACGGCAGCTGCCTTCATGGTGGGTGCGGCGGCAGCGATCGCCGCCCGCCAATAGGCCTCCGGACGGATTCTTTTTCCACTAATTTGGCCATTGCGGAAATACGTTTCTGTCAATGGTCGCCAATCAGCATGACGCCCACTCGGAATTTGCCCGGCGACACCCTATCTTCAGGGCCGAAAAAAGCATTATCCGGCAGGGAGCGAAACCGCATGAACAAGCCCGTCACCTCCACCCGCATTCCCGGCCGCGGACGCATCTACGGCTCGATCACCGAGACCATTGGCGACACGCCGCTGGTACGGCTCGACAAGTTCGCCAAGGACAAGGGCGTTGTGGCGAACATCCTCGCCAAGCTCGAATTCTTCAACCCGATCGCCTCGGTCAAGGACCGCATCGGCGTTGCGATGCTTGAGGCACTGGAAGCGTCGGGCAAGATCGAGCCGGGCAAGAGTACGCTGATCGAGCCGACTTCGGGCAACACCGGCATTGCCCTTGCCTTTGCCGCCGCCGCCAAGGGCTACAAGCTTATCCTGACCATGCCCGAAACGATGTCGATCGAGCGCCGCAAGATGCTGGCGCTGCTCGGTGCCGAGTTGGTGCTGACCGAAGGCGCCAAGGGCATGAAGGGTGCCATCGCCAAGGCCGAGGAGCTGGTGCAGACCATTCCGAACGCCATCATCCCGCAGCAGTTCGAAAACCCGGCCAATCCGGAAATCCACCGCCAGACAACGGCCGAGGAAATCTGGAACGACACGCAAGGCTCGATCGACATCCTGGTTGCCGGCATCGGCACGGGCGGCACGATCACTGGCGTCGGCCAGGTGATCAAGGCCCGCAAGCCGTCGCTGCATGTCGTGGCGGTCGAGCCCGAGGGCTCGCCCGTGCTTTCGGGCGGCCAGCCGGGCCCGCACAAGATCCAGGGTATCGGCGCCGGCTTCGCGCCGAAGGTTCTGGACACGACCATCTATGACGAGATCATCAAGGTCTCCAACGACGACGCCATCGCCAATGCCCGGCTGGTGGCGCGGCTGGAAGGCGTGCCGGTCGGCATCTCCTCGGGCGCAGCGCTGCAGGCGGCCGTCGTCGTCGGTTCGCGGCCGGAGAATGCCGGCAAGAACATCGTCGTTATCATCCCGTCCTTTGCCGAGCGGTACCTGTCGACGGTGCTGTTCGAGGGATTGGGCGGATAAGCCTTCCTTCTCCCCTTGCGGCAGAAGGTGCCCCGAAAGGGCGGATGAGGGGTGCGGACGGACCGGCTTTGCCGAGTTCGCTGGGATGGCGCCTGTTCTGCGCCCGCTCATCGCTTCCAACAGCCCTCATCCGTCTTGGCGCTGCGCGCCAATCCACCTTCTCCCACTAGGGGAGAAGGCACGGGCCAACGCTCACCCGGCCGCCACCCCTGCCCGCTTGCGCTCCAGAAATGCCCGCACGGCGGGATCGGTTTCGAGCCCGATGGCGAGCCCGTAGGCCTGGTTCGCCTCCTCCGCGTGGCCGACGAGCGACAGAAGTTCGGCGCGTGCCGCCCAATAGGGCTGGTACTGGTCGAGCCTGGGGTCGCCTATGGCATCGAGCAGGGCCAGGCCGTTGGCCGGGTTGCCGGCATAGGCGACGGCGACCGCGCGGTTAACAGCGGCGACCGGCGAGGCGGTGATGGTGGTGAGCGCCTCATAGAAGATGGCGAGCGCCGGCCAGTCGGTGCGGCCGGTCATCCGGCGGGCTGCGTGGACGGACTGGATCGCCGCCTCGATGTGGTAGCGGCCCATGGTTTCGAAGAAGCCGGCGCGGACCAGAAGCGCATCGGCCTCGGCGATAAGGCCGGCATCCCAGAGACGGACGTCCTGCTCGGCGAGCGGCACGAATTTGCCCTCCGTGTCGCGCCGGGCCGGGCGGCGCGCCTCGGCGTGGAGCATCAGGGATAGAAGACACAGTGCCTCGGGCTCGTCGGGCATCAGCCGGGCAACGAGTTGGCCGAGCCAGATGGCTTCGGAGGCGAGGTTGCGGCGACGGGATTCTGTGCCCCCGGCATCGGCCCAGCCTTCGGAAAAGGCGGCGTAGATCGCTTCCAGTACGGCCGAAAGCCGCTCAGCCATTTCAGGCCTTTCGGGCACGCGGAAAGGAATGCCCGCCTGGCGGATGCGTGTCTTGGCCCGCACCAGGCGCTGGCTCATGGTGGCGGGCGAGACCAAGAAGGCGGAGGCGATGGTTGCCGCGTCGAAGCCAAGCACGGTCTGCAGGATCAGCGGCGCGCGCACGCTCGCATCGATGGCCGGATGGGCACAGGCGAAAAGCAGGCCGAGGCGCTCGTCGGGCAATTTTTCGCGCACGGCCTCCTCCTCCAGTTCCTCGCCGATCAGCCTGAGATGCGGCAGCGCCGCCTCACGGACTGCGTGGCGGCGATGCCGGTCGGTGGTGCGGCGACGCGCGACCGTGAGCAGCCAGGCTTCGGGATGGGTGGGCACGCCCGTCTGCGGCCAGCGGACAAGCGCCTCGGCGAAGGCGTCAGCCAACGCATCCTCGGCGCCCGCGACATCGCGTGAGCGGGCGGCGAGGAAGGCAATGAGCTTGCCGTAGCTTTGACGGGCGGCGGCTTCGGCTGCCGCCCGGGCGCTGTCGCCGATGTCAGGCACCGTCAGCGTGTCTTCCAGATCGGCCTGACCTCGATGGTGCCGGTGCTGGCGCCAGGGCAGCGCGCCGCCCAGTTGATCGCGGCGTCCAGATCGGGAGCCTCGATGATGTAGTAGCCGCCGAGCTGTTCCTTGGTGTCGGCGAAGGGGCCGTCGAGGACCTCGGTCTTGTCGCCACGGACGCGGATGACCGTGCCGGTGGACGACGGGGTCAGCCTTTCGCCGCCGACCATGGCGCCGGCTTTGATCAACGCTTCGTTATAGGCCATGTAGGGTGCGGCCATTTCATAGGCCTTGTCAGCGGGCGTTGCGGCCATCGCGGCCTCGTCGACGTGGATGAGAAGCATGTACTGCATGGTCGTCTCCTGCGTTTGCCAGCACCGCATCATCGCGGGCTGAACTGATGTCGCGCTGGCCGAGGCGATTTCGACAGCCGTTCGAAACTTTTTGCAAGAGAGCGGCAATGGATCGGCTGGCCCGGTGAAAATAGCCGGCTGGCGAGTGCATGCCACGCTTGAGCAGCCTGCGTCGGGCGTGCCAACTAGAGCGCAGTGCGTCCGAACGGACGCACCAGGGACGCTCGAAATGTTTGGATCTGTGGCATCGTGCTTTCCGAAAATCGATTCCGATCTTCGGGCCGATGCGCCAGGATCGCCGGCTAAGATGCCGGAAAGGGGGAATGAGAATGTACCAGCTCTACACGCGCGCCGGCAGCGGCGGTTTTGCGGTCGAAGCCGCGCTGGAACTGGCGGGGGCACCGTTCGAACGCACCAATGTCGTCAAGGGCGTCGATCCCGACACGCGGTTCCGCGAGATCAGTCCGCTCGGCCAGGTGCCGGCGCTGGTGCTGCCGGAAGGCGGAGCGATGACCGAGTCGGCAGCGATGTGCCAACTGATCGCCGAGCGTTACCCGGCATCGGGACTGGCGCCAGCAGCCGATGCACCCGACCGGCCTGACTTCCTGCGCTGGATGACGTTCATGACTTCGGTGATGTATCCAGCGCTGCTGCGCATCTATTACGCGCCGCGCTACACGGCCGATCCCGACGGCATCGAGGCGGTGAAGGCGGCGGCGCTGGCCGAGGTCGATCGCGGCTTCGGCATCGTCGACCAGGCGCTGGAAGGCAAGCTGTGGCTGGCAGGCGAGCGCATGTCGATCGCCGACATCTATCTGCTGATGCTGGTGTGCTGGCATCCCGAGCCGCGCAAGGCGGAGGGGGCATGGCCCGAAATCGCCCGCGTCTCGGCCATGCTGCGCGATGTGCCGGTGATCAAGGACCTGAACGTCCAGCACGAGATGTGGTGAGACAGCGATCCGAAGGCCCGTCGGGCTTTCGGACTGACGCGCCAAGGCGCTGCCGCTGGCCGGAATTGGAGTTCCGGCAGGCGGCGGTGCAGCGATGTGGGGGCGTGGACGCCGGACTTTCGCCGCGGCAGGGTTCAAGGTGTGCAGCGTCTTTGCGCGTCCGATTGGACGCGCGGTGCCGCAAGACCTTTAAAGGCGGGTGGACAAAGCGCGGCGTTCGCCGCGCAGCGTGGTGCTACGGTGGTCGGTTGTCGGCCGCGATTTGCGGCTTTCGTGGCGCGAGGTGACGGTCATAATCAGTGGATCGTCACGCGGGTATGAAGCTGGTGCTCGCGACGGGCACAAGCCGGGCCCGGGCCGCGCATGTAGTGGCGCTCGGGGCGATAGGTCGGGGCGATGAATTCGCGAAACGCCACAGCGGCGTGAGTGAGTTGGTTCCAGATAGCCATTGTTCTTATCCCTGTCCGCCCGGGGCTCGTCCCGAACGTGAAAGCGATCATAGCCGGCGGTTGTGAATCTTCGGTGAACGCGATGTTAATCTTCGTGTGAAAATGCGGCCGATCGCGGCTGAATAGTGTTTTTTTCTAGGCATTTAGGCCGGATCAGGCGGCATTGGTTAAGATGTGCCTTTTGGACCACACAAGTAACGGTGCATTGTCGCCGAACTGTCCACAGGTTTCGGCGCACGGTTACATCGACAGAGGTGGTTGACAGGCTACGGCGGCAGATCCGGCTTCAGGCGAGGAAGAGTTTCTCGAAGGCCTTGCGTCCGGGCGGGGTGAATTCGACGACGCGGCTGCCGGCAGGGCGGCGCGCCCATTTCTCTGCAAGAATCTTGTCGAGGATGGCGGTGCCGAGCGAGCCTGCCAGGTGCGAACGCCTGACGCTCCAGTCGAGGCAGGCGCGGCACATCGGCCGGCGCGATCGGCCGAGGCCTGAGGTATCGATGCCGATGGCGGCGAAGAAGCCCGGGCCGGCCGGCCCGAGCCGGGTTTCCTCGCCATTGCGGACGATGATCTCGTCGACCAGGAAACGGTCGAACATCGCCACCGCATGGTCGCCGGCAAGGTGGTCGTAGCAGACGCGGGCCTCGCGCATCGACTTGTCGCGCGGGCCAGGACGCGCACGCTTCGGTCCGGAATGGGCGGCGACGCCGCTGATCGCCTCGATCATGTTGGCGACCTCGGTGCCTGACAGCGCGTAGTAGCGATGCCGGCCCTGGCTTGCCACCGTCAGCAGCTTGCCGTCCATCAGCTTGGCGAGATGCGAACTGGCCGTGGGCAGCGAAACGCCGGCTTCGAGCGCCAGTTCGCTCGCCGTCAGCGCACCGCCATCCATCAGAGCGGTCAGCATGTTGGCGCGCGCCGGATCGCCGACCAGGCTGGCGATGCGGGCGATGTCGGGACCTTCCTTCATAGCACGGCTACCTCCATGGTTCGATGCTAGTCGAAGCATTCTCGTCAGGCAAGGCGTAGTCTCCGGCCAGACAAAGGAGTTCGCCATGCCGACGAAAACCGAATTCGCCACCGCACCGAAGCGTCTGCCGCTCGGCGTCTTCGGCCGGGTGCTTACGTTTCTCTGCCGCGGCTACGACCGGCATCTGCAACGGCTCGACCTTTCCGAGTTGACCGACGACCAGCTCGACGACATCGGCCTTTGCCGCCGCGACGTGACGCATGAAGTCGCAAAACCATTCTGGCGCTAGCACGTCTTTTCGACCCGACGCTTCGATACCGATCGAAGCGTTGCCAACATTTCCGGAGACCAAGATGACCATCACCTGCTTCATCCGCTATCAGATCGAACCGTTCGGCAAGGCGGCGTTCGAAGAGTATGCCCGCAACTGGGGCCAGGCGATCCCGCGCTGCGGCGCCGACCTGATCGGCTATTTCGCGCCGCATGAGGGCTCGGCGACAACGGCCTATGGTGTGTACAACATCGACAGCTTGGCGGCCTATGAGGCCTACCGGGCAAGGCTGGCGGCGGACCCGTTGGGTCGCGAGAATTACGAGTTCGCGCGGCGGGAGAAATTCATCCTCAGGGAGGATCGCGTGTTCCTGAAGCTGGCCTCGGGACCGCATGCGGCCTTGCATGACCCCGAAAAGCTGCAGACTTTTCGGACGGGGATCATGCAGCAACAGGAAAGCGTGAAGCCATGATCGCCGTGATCTTCGAAGTGGAACCGGCGGAAGGACAGCGTGATGCCTATCTCGGCATCGCCGCAGACCTCCGGCCGCTGCTCGATGGCATCGACGGCTTTCTTTCCATCGAGCGCTTCCAGAGCCTCGCCTACCCCGGCCACCTGCTGTCGTTGTCGTTCTGGCGCGACGAGGAGGCGGTTAAGGCATGGCGCACGACCGAAGAGCATCGCCAGGCGCAGAGCGCCGGGCGCGGCGGGGTGTTTGCGAGTTACCGGCTGCGAATTGCGCATGTGGTGCGGGATTATGGGCTCACCGAGCGGGCGGAGGCGCCTGCAGACAGCAGGGTTGCGCATGGATAGGTCGCGTTCCTTTGCGCCCCTCTCTGCCCTGCCGGGCATCTCTCCCTCAACGGCGAGATCATGCCGCCATTGACTTCGCGACAATCACCAACGTGGCAAAGCCCATGACCTTGCAGGTCAAATGCCACCGGCGATGAACCCCATCTCCCCCTCGAGGGGGAGATGGCCGGCAGCCCAGACGGCGATGCCGTGCCCGCTAAGCGTTGCCGATCAGCACGCCAGCGGCAAAGACCAATGCGCCGCCGAGCACGACCTGGAAGGCGGCGCGGAGGAAGGGGGTTTCCATGAACCGGTTCTGGATGAAGGCGATGGCCCAGAGTTCGAAGAACACGACGATTGCCGCCACCGTGGTGGCGGTCCAGAAATGCGGGATGAGATAGGGCAACGCGTGGCCGAGACCGCCGACTGCGGTCATGATGCCCGACGCCAGGCCGCGCTTGAGCGGAGAGCCGCGTCCCGACAGCTTGCCGTCGTCATGGGCGGCTTCGGTGAAGCCCATCGAGATGCCGGCGCCGACAGAGGCGGACAAGCCGATGAGGAAGGTCTGCCAAGTGTCCTGGGTGGCGAAGGCGGCGGCGAAGATCGGCGCCAGCGTCGACACCGAGCCGTCCATCAGGCCGGCGAGGCCCGGCTGGACATAGGTCAGGATGAACTGGCGGCGCTCGCCCGCCCTCTCCTCGTCCTTGACGTTCTCGGGCACGAGCTTGTCCCCCAGCCGCTGGGCGAGCGACTCGTGGCCCTGCTCGGCGGCAGCAAGGTCACCGAGCAGCTTGCGGGTCGAGGCATCGCTCGTGCGCTTCATCGCCTCGACATAGAAGCGATAGGCCTGACGCTCCATCTCCTCGGCCTGGTCGCGGACCTTGTCGATGCCGAGCGGACGCACGAGCCAGTCGGGCTTGCGCTCGTAATAGCCGCGGACATGCTCGCGCCGGATCAGCGGGATGCGCTCGCCGAAGCGGGCGCGGTGCAGTTCGATGAGGGCGGCGCGGTGGCCGTCCTCCTCCTCGGCCATGGCGTCGAACACCTTGGCCGATTGCGCAAACTCGTCGCGCAGGCCATCGGCATAGGCGCGGTAGATGCGGGCATCGTCTTCTTCCGAGGAAATGGCGAGCGCGAGGATCTCCTGTTCGGACAGGGACTCGAAGGCGCGGCGGCCGAAGCCGAAGACACGGGAGAGCATGCTGATTCCTCAGTTTAGAATAATTCTAAACTAGAAGCTGAGGATGGCGCGGTCAACAAGCAGGAACGCCTTCCGCATTTTTTTGCCGCAGGCGCAGATATCGAGGATCGCCTTCCTTGTTATAGGGCAATGTTCGCCTATATTGCCTAACTTCACAGGATAGAGGCGATCATGACGGCAAAGCAGAAGACCCCGCAATTCGATACCAAGCCCGTGCTCGAGCTGATCGCCAGCATCGAAGCCGATCTGCAGCGCCTTAAGGACATGCTGCGGCAACCAACCGAGATGTTCGACCCGGCTAACCCACACAACAAGGGTGGCGACGGAAAACTGACTGAACAGGGCGTCGAATGCTGCTACCGCATGTTTGACGAGGGCAAGTCGCGCTACTCGGTGGCGCGGGCGATGAAGATCTCGTTCGCCGCGGCCACGCACCGCTTCAACGCCTGGCGCAAGGCCGGCGGCGAGAAGCGGATACGATCGCTGCTGGGGTGATCTCCGGGCGTGTTGTCTTCCCCTTTGCAGGAGCGTCATGCATCGTCTTCAGACGTGGCGCGTGCAGACGCCCGCCCCTGCACCCTTCCTGCAAAGCGCAAGGAGACGCGCGCAGCACCCCGTCTCCACGATCCCAGTAGCTTCGGATTCATCGGTCGAAACCCAACCAAGATCCGCTTTCCCCTCGCGGGGAGGATCAGGGTGTCTGACAGGCACCACGCAGGCAGCTCTATTTCCGTGCCTCGTTCCCCGACAACACCTGGGCCGCGCCGCCGAGGCCGTTGCGGAAGGCATCGTCGAAGCCGACGCCTGATGTGCTCCAATCCGTGGGCTGGCCGGCGATGTGCCATTCGGCGACCCAGCCGAGCGCCTTGTCGTTCCAGACGAGCGTGCCGACCAATGTCATGTCGCCACCGGCCGCACGAGCAAGGCTGGACATCGTCACGGGATCGGCTTTGGGCAGCTTGCCGATATCAGCATGGGCCGCGACCAGCGCCGCCTGGCTGGGGAGCACGAGTTCGAGCCCCTGCCTTTCGGCGGCGGCGGCAAGGGACGTGCGCATGTCCTGGTCCCGTGGAGCGACGGCATCGGCGGCGAGCAGGCTCTCGGCGCCCTTCATGTCGCGGATGCCGACCATAGCGACCAGGCGCGGGCGTTCGAGCCATGGCTTGCGTCCCAGCGTCGCCAGGAAGGCGTCGAGCTTTGCCTGGTCGAAGACACAGGTGAGGTCGTGCGGGCGGTCGTAGCTGCCCTGCTCGTCATGCATGGGCACGCCGGAAAGCCGGTCGCGGAAGGCGAAGGTTGAAATCAGCTCCCCTGCCCTGCCAGCCTCGATCGCCACCGCAGGTTCGGCCAGCACGCGCTGGTCGCCCGACACCTTGACCAGTATGTCGCGGAAGCAATTGCCGAAGCCCAAGGCGCGGCGCTCGGGTGCGGTGCCGCTGGTGACCGTGACGGTGGTGTAGAGATCGGAACTGGACGCCGCTGCGCCGCCAAATGAGACGGCGGCGACAAATGCTGCAGCAACCAGTGCCATTACCCTGCGCGACATCCTGCCAGCTCCCCTGGTATGCGTGAAGCCAAAGGGGCGGCATCCTGACGAATGCAACTCAACCGCTTCAGCTGCCATTTTTCAGCCGCATCCTGCGACGTCATGTTTCAGCCTGGCTGCCGAAGGTTCCAGCAGACCGGTCGCGGGTGCAAGAGCTCAGTCGAGCGTGCGGCGGAAGCGGAACAGGGCAAGGGCGGCAAAGACCACGACGAAGACACCGAGGATGGCGATCTCGCCGGCGACGGCGGGCAGTTCGGCGCCCTTGAGCATGACGGCGCGGATGATGCGCAGGAAATGCGTCAACGGCAGGATTTCGCCCAGCGCCTGGGCCCAGTCGGGCATGCCGCGATAGGGGAACATGAAACCCGAAAGCAGGATCGACGGCAGGAAGAAGAAGAAGGTGAGCTGCATCGCCTGCATCTGGGTGCGGGCGACCGTAGAGATGCTGTAGCCAAGCAGCACCAGCGCCATGACGAACACCAGGATGGCCGACAGGAGCAGTGCCAGCGAGCCGACGAAGGGGATGGCGAACATCAGCTTGGAGGCGACCAGCACGACCGTCACCTGGACCGCGCCGACCACGAGGTAGGGCAGCACCTTGCCGAGCATGATCTCAGCCGGGCTCGCCGGCATCGCCAAGAGGTTTTCCATCGTGCCACGCTCGGTCTCGCGCGTCAGCGCCATCGCCGTCATCATCACCATGGTCATCTGCAGGATGACGCCGAGCAGGCCGGGCACGATGTTGTATTGCGAGATGCCCTCGGGATTGTAGCGGCGATGGACGACGACCTGGAGCTGGCTCTTGGCCTGCTCGGCAGCGGCCGCCTGCATACCCTGGGCCCTGAGCAGCGCCTGGCTGGCGACCGTGCCGAGCGTCGACACCGCGCCTGAGGACGCGGAGGGATCGGTGGCATCGGCCTCGATGAGGATCTGCGGCTGGTTGCCGGAAACCACCCGCCGGCCGAAATCGGCGGGGATGGTGACGACGAAGGCGACCGCGCCGCTGGCCATCAGTTCCTCGGCCTCGGCGGCAGTCTTTGCCACATAGTCGAAACGGTAATAGTCGGTGTTCTGCAGCGAGGCGACGATGGCGCGGGTGTACTGGTCGTTGCTCATCGTCAACAGCGCGGCGGGCAGACTCTTGGGGTCGCTGTTGATGGCGAAGCCAAACAGCACCAGCTGCACCAGTGGCACGCCGAGCATCATGGCGAAGGTGATGCGGTCGCGCCGCATCTGGATGAACTCCTTGGCCAGGAGCGCACCGAGGCGGGCAAAGGAGAACAGGCCATTGGCGATGCTCTTCATGACATGTTGTCCTTCGAGCCGGCCATGAACTGGATGAAGACATCCTCCAGGCTGGTCTCGCCCGGCTCGACTTTGATGTCTTCGCGGCCCGCGAGATCGGCGAGCGAAGCTTCCAGCGCGGCCCTGTCAGAGCCGACGACATGGAGCGTGTTGCCGAAGGGCGCGACCTGATCGACGCCCGGCCGGCCCTCGAGTTCTGCAGCTACCTGGTCAAGCCTTGCACCGGAGACGACGAAGGTGGTGAGGCCGGCATTGCGCACGACCTCGTCGACCGTGCCGGTTGCCAGGAGCTTGCCATAGGAGATGTAGCTGATGCGGTGGCAGCGCTCGGCCTCGTCCATATAGTGGGTGGAGACCAGCACGGTGAGACCGCCACGCGCCAGCTTGTGGATCTCGTCCCAGAACTCGCGTCGCGCCTTGGGATCGACGCCGGCGGTGGGCTCGTCGAGCAGCAGCAGCTTCGGCTCGTGCATGATGCAGGCGGCGAGCGCCAAACGCTGCTTCCAGCCGCCCGACAGCGTGCCGGCGAGCTGGTTACGGCGCGAGGTCAGCCCAAGCTCCTCCAGCGTGCGGGCGACATAGGTCTCGACCGGGCGGAGCTTGTAGAGCCGGGCGACGAATTCGAGATTTTCGCCGATCGTCAGGTCCTCATAGAACGAGAACTTCTGTGTCATGTAGCCGACTTCGCGCTTGATCTTCAGCCCTTCGTTGCGCAGGTCGTAGCCAAGCACCTGCCCCTCGCCCTCGTCGGGAGTGAGCAGGCCGCACATCATACGGATGGTGGTGGTCTTGCCCGAGCCGTTGGGGCCGAGGAAGCCGACGATCTCGCCTTCGGCGACCGACATCGTGACATGGTCGACGACGGCGCGGCCGCCATAGCGCTTGACGAGATTCTTGACGTCGATGGCGTTCATTGGATGCTGCCTCTGGCAGCGGGCGAATAGGGAATAGCGAATAGTGAGTAGAGAATGATTGCCATGACCTGTTCCGACCTAGACCCGCCCTATTCGCTACTCACTATTCGCTATTCGCTCTTTTCCAACGCCACATCCACGATCTGCCCCGGCTGCAGCACCGACACGGGATCCACCGGCCGTGCCTCGACGAGGTAGACGAGCTTCTGGCGGTTCTCGAGCGAATAGATGACGGGCGGGGTGAATTCGGGATCGGGCGAGACATAGCTGACGCGTGCCTTGAGATCTGGAGCGCAGCCGTCACAATTGACGCTGAGCAGCGAGCCGATCCTGACCGACGAGAAATCGGCCTCGGGCACATAGACCGTCAGCTTGACCGCACCGTCGGGCAACATCGACAGTACAGGGGCCGACGGGCCGGCGAGATCGCCGGGGTTGCGGATGACGTCGGTGATGCGGCCAGGCGCCGGCGCGGCGATGGTGCGCTGCGAGCGGCGCCACTGGGCCTGGCCAAGCTGATGTTCGGCGACCTTGACGGCATTCTCGGCCGCTTTGATGGCTTCGGGGCGCGCCGGCAGCTTGCCGACGGCAAGATTGGCCGATGCCTGGCCGATGGCTGCCTGGGCGAGCTCGAGCTGGGTGGTGGCATCGTCGAGCTGGGCCTGAGTGGCGACGCCTCTCTTGGTGAGGTCCTGGGTGCGGGTCAGCGTGCGCTGAGCCTCGTCGGCCTGGGCCTGGGCCGAGCGCAGCGTCGCCTCGAGCACGGCGATTTCTTCCGGGCGCTTGCCGATCCCGAGGTCGGCGAGCTGGGCCTGCGCCTGGGCCAGGGCGGCTTCCGCCTGGGCAACGGCGATGTCGGTGTCGGCGGCTTCCATCATCGCCACCGGCTTGCCGGCCTCGACGCGGTCACCGCGGCGGACGGCGATGGAGTTGACCTGCGCCACCTCGATGGGAGCGAGCAGTACATAATCGCCCTCGACATAACCAACGGCGAGCGGCGCGGGCCCCGCGCACGCGGAAAACAGCGAGGCGGCGAACGGGATGGAACAGAGGATGCTCATGGCTTTCCTGCCTTCCGCGCGGCGATGATGGCCGCGACGTTTTCCTTGGCGATGGCGATGACTTTGGCCGCTTCGGCCGGGCCGATGTCGGGCCATCCCATGCGCCTGACGACGGCGGCGCGGGCGATGCGGAAATAAACGACCTGGCCGATCATCATGAAGACGGTGATGCGGGTGTGCTCGCTTTCGGCCGTCTCGCCAGTCGAGGCGGCCCACAGCCGGCACAGGCGCCTGTGCACCGGCTCGAACACGCCGGAATAAATGCGGTCGAGCGCATCGGTCGGCGTCGACAGTTCACGCAGCACGAACTGGACGATCTCGCCAGCCTCGGGACGGGCGATCATGAAACCGGCCATGCGCTCGACAGCGGCCTCTATCTGCGCCTCAGCCTCGGCGGGGCTGGCGGGATCGGGCTGACTGAGCGTGGTGCTGCCCAGAGCCTGGGCGGCGACTGCCTGAATGGTGTCGACGATGTAGTCGACGGCTGCCAGCCTGAGGCCTTCCTTGCTGCCGAAATGATAGGCGATGGAGCCGATGTTGGCATTAGCCGCGGCCGCGATCTGGCGCGTCGAGGTGCCGTCGAAGCCCTGGCGTCCGAACAGGCTGAGCGCCGCCATGACCAGGGACGTGCGGGTGGCGTCGGCGGCGGAGACCGCCTGCTGGGCGACGTTGCGCGGCTTGTTCATGCCATTATTTTTAATCAATCGATTGATTAATGTCAAGATCAGTGTTGCGTCGCGCCCCGCCACACGCTTTACTGCCGCCCATGGCCAAGGAGATCGAACGCAAGTTTCTGGTAAATGGACCGGAGTGGCGCACCCTTGTGTCGGACAAGCTCGAAATCCGGCAGTTCTATCTGGCGTCGCACAGCGGCCGCAGCGTGCGCGTGCGCGTCACCGACGGAGTCAAGGCCAAGCTGACGCTGAAATTCGGCGAGCAAGGCCGCGAGCGCGACGAGTTCGAATATCCGATCCCGCTGTCGGACGCGGCAACGATGGAAGAATTCGCCATCGGCAATGTCATCGAGAAGACACGCCATCATGTTAGCCACCGGGGCCATCTCTACGAGGTCGATGTTTTCCATGGCGCGTTGTCGGGGCTGATCATCGTCGAGCTGGAGACGCCGGAACAGGTTCCGGCCGCCATGCTGCCCGGCTGGCTCGGCCGCGAGGTCACCGGCGAGGCGGAATACTACAACTCGTCGCTGGCGCTTGGCGACGTCCCGGAGGCGGTTGCATGAGCTTTCGCATCGATCCGCGCGCACCTCTCACAGTCGAGGTTCGGCGTATCGCGCATGAAGAGCTCGACAAGATCGCCGCCTATCTCGACGCCGCCCGCGACGACCCCGACAAGGCTTTGCACAAGGCGCGACGCCGGCTGAAGAACCTCAGGGCGCTGCTGCATCTGGTGCGCCCAGGGGCGGAGGCTTTCTGCCGAGGCGAGAACGACCGTTATCGCGACATCGCGCGCTCGATTGCCGGTCCGCGCCAGGCCAGCGCGCTGATCGAGACCGTCGACAGGCTGGCCGACGATTTTCCGGAGGAGGCGAAAGCAGCCGGGCTTGGCGCGATCAGGCTTTCGCTGGTGCGTCACCGGGCAGAAACGACCTATGGCGAGGCAGGGCTTGCCGCCACCCTCGACGCCGCCCTTTCGGAATGCACGGTGGGCCGGATCGCGCTTGAGACGCTCACCTTGCCCGACAGCCCCGAAGCTGCCGCCGACGTGCTGGCCGAGGGCGCGCTCGGCACGCTGCGCCGCGCCCGCAGAGGGCTTGAGCAGGCGCGCGAACGCGGCGAGGCCGAGGACTTCCATGAGCTGCGCAAGGCGGTGAAGACCCATGGCGCGCATCTGTCGTTGCTGCGCAAGCTGTGGCCATCGCCGGTCAAGCCGCGGCGTGAGCGCATCGACATGCTCGGCGAGAGCCTTGGCGAGTTGCACGACATCTTCGTGATGCGAGCACTGATCGAGGCGCATGAGGCACCGTTTGACGAAGCACCCGAGCAGAAGTCGCTGATGAAGGTCCTGAAGCGCTCGGAAAAGGTGCTGCGCAAGCTTTGCCTTACCAGTGCGGAAGACCTGTTCGAGGAGAAGCCGAGGCGCGTGGCGCGGCGGCTTGCCCACAAGGCCCGCGACGGATTGGCGGAGGCTGCAGCCGACGGCAAGGCGGAGCCCTCGACGGGAAAATAGCCGGCTCAAGAAGAGCCGTCGACGCTGCTGGCCTCGCCGGCCTGCCCCGTGCTACGTCCTTCGCTCATGACGCAGAAGACGGACACATTGCTCGACCGGCTCGGGCGCCGGGTGGCGGCGCTGCTGCAGGCCGAATCCTCCGGCTACCAGCCCTACACGCCATCCGATCCCGAGACGCTGCGGCGGACACTGCAGCCTGGCGACATCCTGTTGGTCGAAGGCAACCAGCACATCTCAGCGGTCATCAAGTACCTGACCCAGTCGACATGGTCTCATTCAGCGCTTTATGTCGGCGATGCGCTGCCCGAGCCCGCCGACGGCTCTGAGCGGCCGCGACTGATCGAAGTCAATCTCGGAGAAGGCTGCGTTGCGGTGCCGCTGTCCAAGTACCGCACCTACAACACCCGCATCTGCCGGGCCAACGGCCTGTCGCCGGAAGACCGCCAGAAGGTGGTCGACTTCATGCTGGCCCGGCTCGGGCTGAAATACGACATGAAGAACATCTTCGACATGCTGCGCTATTTCATGCCCGCGCCACCGGTGCCGGTGCGCTGGCGGCGCCGGATGCTGGCCTTCGGCTCGGGCGACCCGACACGCGCCATCTGCTCGACGATGATCGCCGAAGCCTATGGCGAGATCCGCTATCCGATCCTGCCCGAGATCACGCGTGCGCCCGGCCGGGCGTCGGCCCAGTCGAACTACATGCGGCGCGAGATCATGCACATCCGCCACCATTCGCTCTACACGCCGCGCGACTTCGACCTGTCGCCCTATTTCAGGATCGTCAAGCCGACGCTGGAATATGGCTTCGACTACCGCCAGATCACCTGGGGCGAGGAGGCAAAGAGCGGCGGCGACGGGGAAAAGACCGGAAGCGCCTGAACCTCAGGCCTGCGAAAAATCCTCATCGAGGCGCTTTTCGAGATCGACTAAGTCCTTGGGCAGCGGCAGGCCTTGCGCGCGCAGTTCGGCGAGCTTTTCGCGGATCTGTTCCTGAAGCTCGTGGGCGTCCTCGGGCTGGTTGACCATCTCCTGAAACAGGACCGCGATCTGGGCCTTGATCTGTTCGAGCGCCATCTGGGCCTCCCTTGGAACGCCGTTTGCCCAACCCTGTCGAGAGTGCGCAGAGCACTTTCCGAAACCTGCGGCGGTCTGGCTCGGCGCGGACTGGGCAGTCAGCGCAGCATGCGCGAAATCAGCTGCGCCGTATAGTCGACCATCGGCACGATGCGGGCATAGTTGAGCCGGGTCGGGCCGATGACGCCGAGCGCGCCGACGACGCGGGCATCCTTGTCGCGATAGGGCGCGACGACAAGCGATGAGCCCGACAGCGAAAACAGCCGGTTCTCCGAGCCGATGAAGATGCGCACGCCCGAGCCTTCCTCGGCGAGGTCGAGCAACTGGATCAGCCCGTCCTGGGTTTCCATGTCCTCGAACAGGTGCTTGAGAAGTTCGATGTCGGCCTGGGCAGTGACGTTTTCGAGCAGGTTGGCGCGGCCACGCACGATTAGGCGCGCCGGCAGACCGCTCTCGGCGCCGGCCCAGACGGCGAGGCCCTTTTCGACCAGCTGCTGCGACAGCGTGTCGAGCGCCGCCTTGGTCTCGTCCTTGATGCGGGCAATCTCGAGCCGCGCCTCGGCGAGGGTGCGGCCGCGGATATGGGCATTGAGAAAGTTAGACGCCTCATGCAACTGGGAGACGGTGACGCCGAGCGGCAGCTCGACGACGCGGTTTTCGACATCGCCATTCTGCGAGACGAGCACGGCAAGCGCCTTGGTGGGTTCGAGCTGGATAAACTCGATGTGCTTGAGGGCGACCTCGTTCTTGGTGGCGAGCACGAGGCCGGCGCCGCGCGACATGCCCGACAGCATCTGGCTGGCTTCGGTCAGCATATGTTCGAGCGTGGCGCCCTCGCCCGAGGCCTTGACCTGGGCATCGATGGTGCGGCGCTCCTCGTCGGAGAGATCGCCAAGCTCCATGAAGGCGTCGACGAAGAACCGGAGCCCCTTCTGCGTCGGCAGGCGCCCGGCGGAGATGTGCGGCGCGTAGACGAGACCGAGATGTTCGAGGTCGCTCATGACGTTGCGCACGGTGGCCGGCGACAGCGACGAGGGCAGCATGCGCGACAGGTTGCGAGAGCCGACGGGTTCGCCGTCGCGCAGATAGGAATCGACGATGCGCCGGAAGATGTCGCGCGAGCGCATGTCGAGGGATTGCAGGCTGGGGTCGGTAACCGCTTTGGTCATGTCTGTTCGTGGTCTCCGCCTCAAATGATATAGACAGCGCCGGGCCGAACACAACCGCCTGGGCGCTGCGACCCGTTTTCCTTTGCGCTGCACCCGGCATGGGGCTACAAGCCGGCAACGTTTACGATTTTCCCTGGAAAGAACCCGAATGCGCCCCTCAAAACGCCAGTTCGACGAAATGCGCGCCGTTTCCTTCGAGCGCAACATCTCCAAGCACGCCGAAGGCTCGTGCCTCGTCAAGTTCGGCGACACCCATGTGCTGTGCACGGCAAGCCTTGAAGAGAAGGTGCCGGGCTGGATGCGCAACACCGGCAAGGGCTGGGTGACGGCCGAATACGGCATGCTGCCGCGCTCGACCGGCGACCGCATGCGCCGCGAGGCCTCCTCTGGCAAGCAGGGCGGCCGCACGCTGGAGATCCAGCGCCTGATCGGACGCTCCTTGCGCGCCGTCGTCGACATGCAGGCGCTGGGCGAACAGCAGATCACCGTCGACTGCGACGTGCTGCAGGCCGACGGCGGCACCCGCACTGCCTCGATCACCGGCGCTTGGATCGCCCTGCACGACTGCCTGCGCTGGATGGAAGCGCGCCAGATGGTGAAGGTCGACAAGGTGCTGAAGGACCATGTCGCCGCCATTTCCTGCGGTATCCATGACGGCCAGCCGGTCATCGATCTCGACTATCTCGAGGATTCGTCTGCCGGCACCGACGCCAATTTCGTCATGACCGGCAAGGGCGGCATCGTCGAGATCCAGGGCACCGCCGAAGGCACGCCGTTCTCCGAGGAAGAATTCCTGCAGCTGATGGGCCTCGCCCGCAAGGGCATTGCACGGCTGGTCGACCTGCAGCAGATGGCGGTGGCGTAAGCCGCCGCAAGGTTGGTCATGCTCGCGCTGTGGTAGCTGTTCCGGAGGCGTTCTAGATGCAACCCTCGGCCATCCTCGAATCCGCCCTCTACGTTTGCGACCTCGATGCTGCGGAGAGATTCTATGGCGAGGTGATGGGGCTGGAGCGGATCGCCAAAGTGGAGGAGCGGCATGTGTTCTTCCGCTGCGGCCAGGGCGTGCTGTTGCTGTTTTACGCCGAGGCGACGCGGCAAGCGCCGAAGCCGGGCGCAAGGCTGCCGGTGCCGCCGCATGGCGGGTCGGGTCAGGGGCATCTGTGTTTTGCCGGCACTGCAGCCGAGATCGATGACTGGAAAGTCCGGCTCGAAGGCCAAGGCATTGTCATCGAAGCCGATTTTGAGTGGCCGAACGGCGGCCGCTCCATCTATTTCCGCGATCCCTCGGGCAATTCGCTTGAAATCGCCGAGCCGAGGATATGGGGTATCTGATGCGTGAACTCGCCGACAAGAAGATCGTGATCGCCAGCCACAATGCCGGCAAGCTGCGCGAATTCGCCGACCTGATGGCGCCGTTCGGTTTCGAGGCTAAGTCGGCCAAGGAATACGGCCTGCCCGAGCCCGACGAGACCGGCACGACCTTCGAGCAGAACGCCTACATCAAGGCACTGGCTGCAGCACAGGCGACCGACCTGCCGGCACTGTCGGATGATTCCGGCCTCGTGGTCGACGCGCTCGACGGCGCACCCGGCGTCTACACCGCCAACTGGGCCGAGAAGGAAGACGGGACGCGCGACTTCGCCATGGCGATGCAGCGCACCGAGGACGCCATGCAGGAACGCGGCGCAAGCTCGCCGGACCAGCGCAGCGGCCGCTTCGTCGCCGTCATCTGCCTGGCCTGGCCCGACGGGCACGCCGAATATTTCCGCGGCGAGGCCGAAGGCAAGCTGGTGTGGCCGCCGCGCGGTGAAAAGGGTTTTGGGTACGACCCGGTGTTCATGCCCGAAGGCTTCGACAAGACCTTCGGCGAGATGAGCGCCGACGAAAAGCACGGCTGGAAGCCGGGCCAGGCCGATGCCCTGTCGCACCGGGCGCGCGCCTTCCAGAAGTTTGCGCGCGCCAAGCTTGGTTCGGCCTGAGGAATGTCGTTGGAACGCAAGCGCCGCCCCGCATCCCTCTGCCGGGATCTTCTCCCCGTAAACGGGGCGAAGGAGGCTGGCCGCGACGCCGTAGCTTCGTCCTTCTCCCCGATCGCCGGGCCCCAAAGGACGAGGCGAGACCCGAGAGCCGCCCCCGTGTGGCGGCGGCCGAATGAGGGGCAGCGCCAGTCTTCGAGGGCAGCCCTGTGACCTTCGACCGCTCCCCCGGCTTCGGCGTCTATGTGCATTGGCCGTTCTGCGCGGCCAAATGCCCTTATTGCGATTTCAATAGCCATGTCCGTCACCAGCCTGTCGACCAGGAGCGCTTTGCCCGCGCCTTTGCGACCGAGCTTGCGACGATGCGCGCCCGCACCGGACCGCGCGAGGTGACGAGCGTGTTCCTCGGCGGCGGCACGCCGTCGCTGATGAAGCCGGAGACCGTCGGCGCGGTGCTGGAGGCGATTGCCGCCAACTGGACAATTGCAAACAACGCCGAGATCACGCTGGAGGCGAACCCCTCGTCGGTGGAGGCCGAGCGCTTCCGCGGCTATCGTTCGGCCGGCGTCAACCGAGTGTCGCTTGGCGTGCAGGCACTGAACGACGCCGACCTGCGTTTCCTCGGACGGCTGCACAATGTCGAAGAGGCGCTGCACGCCATCGGCCTTGCGCGTGAAATCTTCCCACGCCTGTCGTTCGACCTGATCTATGCCCGGCCGGGCCAGATACCCGATGCCTGGGCGGCGGAGCTGAAGCAGGCGATCGGCTATGCCGTCGACCACCTGTCGCTCTACCAGCTGACCATCGAGGAAGGCACGCGCTTCTTCCAGCTCTACAATGCCGGCAAGTTCCAGATACCCGACGGCGAGCACGCGGCTGAACTCTATGCGATCACGCAGGAGGTGACGGCGGCCAACGGCCTGCCGGCCTATGAGATTTCCAACCACGCCAGGCCGGGCGCCGAGAGCCGGCACAATTTGACCTACTGGCGCTACGGCGAATATGTCGGCGTCGGTCCCGGCGCGCATGGCCGCTTCGTCGAAGGTGGCAGGCGCATCGTCACCATTGCCGAGAAGATGCCGGAACGCTGGGCCGATCTGGTCGAAGAACGCGGCCACGGCGTCACCGGCGGCGAGACGCTGAACCGCTCGGAAGAGGCCGACGAGTTCCTGCTGATGGGGCTCAGGCTGGTCGAGGGCATCGACCTCGCCCGCTACGAGCAGCTTTCGGGCAAGTCGCTGTCATCGGCGCGACTGGCCATCCTGCAGGGCGAAGGACTGGTGGCGCCGATCGGCAATTCACGCCTGCGCGCCACGGCGGAAGGCATGATCGTGCTGGACGCGGTCGTAGCGGATCTGGCGCGGTAGGCGCAGGCTGCAGTGAAGAACGTTCTCTTCGTCTGCAGCCAGAACAAGTTGCGCAGCCCGACGGCCGAGCAGATATTTTCCGGTCGCCGCGACATCGAGGTCGAGTCAGCCGGCACCAACCACGACGCAGAGAACCCGCTGACTGCGGAGCTGGTTGCCTGGGCCGATATCATCTTTGTCATGGAAAAGGCCCACCGCGCCAAGCTGCAGCAAAAGTTCCGCAAGGCGCTTAAGGCGCGTGTCGTCTGCCTGGACATCCCCGACGACTACGCCTTCATGGCACCGGCGCTGGTCGGTCTGCTGGAAGAGCGGGTTTCAAAGCACCTGCACTGATCAGACCACCTGCTGCTTCATCGCAAAGACGTTGAGACCTTCGACGTCGTCTTCGATGCGTCGCCAGCCCATGGCTTCGTAGTAGCCTGAAAGATGAGGCTTGGCACAGAGGTAGACGGTGTCGTGGCCGGCGGTGAAGGCGGCTTGCGCCGTGGCAAGCGCAAGCGCGGTGCCCACTCCCATCTTGCGCGCTACCTCGTCCACCCAAAGAGCGGCAACCCAGGGTGAATACTGCGGCCGGGATTCGAGGTCGTTTTCGATCAGGTGGGCGGTGCCGAAGAATGTACTGCCGTCATGGGCGACGAGCGCCATGGGCAGGTCCGTGGAGGCAAAATTCTCGTTCACGAGACCCTGGATGAAGTCGAGTTCGTGGCCATCCGCGCGCCACCACGCATTCCAGATGCGGTCGGCGACGGGTTCGGCGAATTCGGGCCTGTCGCGAAGGTCGGAGATGGAATAATTCTTGTCCTTGATGTTCGCCATCGCGCCTGCTGCCGTGCTGGAATTTCAGAAATCTGGCGACCGATAAGGGGCGGGCAAGCAACTATCCAGCAGCCAATAGCTCAAATCCACGGAGCCAACATGAACACCGCATTCGAATCCTGGCAGTTCTGGGCGGTGCTTTCAGCCGTCTTTGCGGCGCTGACGGCGATCTTCGCCAAGGTGGGCATCGAGAACATCAACTCGGATTTCGCCACGCTGATCCGCACCGTGGTGATCTTGCTGGTGCTGGCCGGCATCGTGACCGCCACCGGCCAGGCACAGGCGCTCGGCACGATCTCGACCAAGACCTACACCTTCCTGATCCTGTCGGGACTGGCGACCGGTGCGTCGTGGCTGTGCTATTTCCGCGCGCTGAAAATCGGCAATGCGGCGCAGGTGGCGCCGATCGACAAGCTAAGCGTCGTTCTTGTCGCGGTGTTTGGCGCCATCTTTCTGGGCGAGCGACTTGGCCCGGCGAACTGGCTCGGCGTCGCGCTGATCGCGGCGGGAGCGGTGCTGGTCGCCTACAAGGCGTGATGGCGGAGCTGCCTTGGTGGCGGCGTCGAGACGGGAGATGAAGGCGTCGAAGCGATGAGGCATGGCCCGTACTTTGCCGTTGATCGCGAATCTCAGGGGTTCTGATCCGCGCCGCGATTTCTGTCCCGCACTGTGGCAAAGCCAAGGCAATGGCGATCACATGTTTTGCAACCAGGCACCGGTCGTGCCAAACAGGCGCTGAAAGTGAGGCGGCGTGCAGAACAACGACAACAGGCGGGTTTATGTGATCGGGCAGACCGAGGTTACGGCGCGGCCGCTCGATCCGGCGCTTTATCTGGTGGCGACGCCGATCGGCAATCTCGGCGACATCACGCTGCGCGCGCTGGAAACGCTTGCCGGCGCCGACATGGTGGCCTGCGAAGATACGCGCGTGACACGCGTCCTGCTCGACCGCTACGGCATCCGCCAGCGGCCGACCGCCTATCACGAACACAACGCCGCTGAGGCCGGGCCGCGACTGATCGAGGCGCTGGAGAACGGCCGCAGCGTCGCGCTGGTGTCGGACGCGGGCACGCCGCTGGTTTCCGATCCCGGCTTCAGGCTGGTGGAGCAGGCGCAGGCGCATGGCATCCGCGTGGTGCCGATCCCCGGTGCTTCCGCCGTGCTCGCTGCACTTACCGCCTCGGGCCTGCCGTCGGATGCGTTTTTCTTTGCAGGCTTTTTGCCCGTGAAGGACGGGCAGAAGCGGACGCGCCTTGGCGAACTGAAGGCCGTGCCCGGCACGCTGATCTTTTTCGAATCGCCACGCCGGCTGGCCGATACGCTCGAGGCCATGGCCGACGTGTTTGGCGCGCGCCAGGCGGCGATCGGGCGCGAACTGACCAAGGCCTTCGAGGAAATCCGCACCGGCACGCTGGCCGAGCTCGCAGCACATTATGCCGAGGCGGACACGCCGAAAGGCGAGGTCGTGATCTGCGTAGCACCGCCGGAACAGCGGCCCGAAACGGCTGACGATGTCGACAAGCTGCTGATTTCGCTCGCTAGCGAGATGCCGGCATCGAAGGCCGCTGCGGAAGCCGCGCGCATGACCGGCCAGCAGAAGCCCGCACTCTACCGCAGGCTGCTGGAGCTCAAGGAAGGATCAGGTGACTGACCGGCTCGCCCGGCAGAAGGCACAAAGCCGCGGCCACCGCGGCGAATGGCTGGCCGCGCTCGCGCTGATGCTCAAGGGTTTTCGGATCGTTGCCCGGCGCTACAAGACCAGGCTCGGCGAGATCGACCTGATCGCGCGGCGCGGCAATCTGGTGCTCATCGTCGAAGTGAAGGCGCGGAAAACGCTTGTGGAGGCGATGGACGCGGTAGCCTACGGTTCGGAACGGCGCATCGAGGGCGCGGCCGATCTGTGGCTGTCACGTCAGCCTGACTATGGCAAGCTTTCGGTGCGCTTCGACATGGTTGCGGTGTTGCCGAGGCGCTGGCCGGTGCATGTCGAGAACGCGTTCCAGGGGCGGAATTGAGGCTGGCCCTTTACGCTGGGCGCCAATGCCCTTAACAGGCCTCGCAAAGCCCGCGATGCGGGCAACGCTGACTGCGCCCTGCAGGGCGCCTGAATTCCCGGAGTGAGCAATGACCCTTCCCGACCGACTGAGCATCGACCCGCGCAGCCCCTTCTTCGACGGCGAAGCGCTGCAGGCAGGTGTCGGCATCATGTTCAACGGCAAAGAGCGCGAGGATGTCAGCGAGTATTGCGTCAGCGAAGGCTGGATCCGCGTGCCGGCAGGCAAGTCCAAGGATCGTTACGGCGACCCGGTCACCATCAAGCTCAAGGGCACTGTCGAGCCGTTCGTGAAGCCTTAAGGCGCCTCCGACCTGCCTCAGCCTGTGATGTCGAAGCCTGAAGGCGCGTCTGTCGGATCGGCCGTTTCCGGCACGACGCTGCGGACATTGGCGCCGCGCGGCCCCTGCCATAATGCATCGAGCATCGAGGCCACGGCGTCGTCGGCCCCCGAAATCAGGGCGCTGACGGAGCCGTCGCGCTCGTTGCGGACCCAACCGTTGAGGCCGAGCCTTTCAGCTTGACGCTTGGTCCAGATGCGGAAGCTGACGCCCTGGACGCGGCCGGTGATGCGGACGAGGACGGCTTTCTGGTCTGGCATCGACATCTCCAAGTCCGTTAGAGGCGGCGCTGCCCCTCCCTTCGGGGGCGGGCCAACGGTCTCCCCCAGTCCTCGCTTGGGGGAGGACGCAGCGTCAGCGCCGTGTCACTCGCATCGGCAAGCCGCCTTGCGGCTGGGTGGTGAGTTTCTGCACTGGCCATGGCCTTGTCTCAGCGACGGTGTCGAAGCGGAAGCGGGAGAGCAGGACGGCGAGCGCGATGATTGCCTCCTGCATGGCAAAGCTCATGCCGATGCAGACACGCGGGCCGGCGCCGAAGGGCAGATACTGGTAGCGGTCGATCCTGTCGCGGTTTTCGGGATGGAAGCGCTCGGGCAAAAAGGCTTCGGGCTTGTCCCACAGCTTGCGGTGGCGATGCACCGTCCAGGGCATGACCAGCACCTGGGCCTTGCGGGGAATTTTCAGCCCCTTGTACTCGTCATCGGCGATGGGTTCGCGGTTGATCGACGGCGCCGGCGGATAGAGCCTGAGCGCCTCCTCGAAGACAGCGCGGGTATAGGGCATGGCGTCGAGCCATTTGACAGGATCGGGTTCGCGCCTCAGCACCGCGTCGATCTCGCGCTCGACGCGGTCGCGCTCCCAGGTGGCCTCCGCCAGGCAATAGATGGTCCAGCCGAGCGCTCGTGCCGTGGTTTCGTGGCCGGCGCCGATGAAGGTGATGATGTTGTCCTCGATCTCCTGGCGTGACAAGCCATCGGGGCCTTCGGCGCGCAGCAGCAGCGTCAGGAAGTCCTCCGGCGCACCGTCGGGATCGCGGGCCAGCTTTTCGCTGCGCATCGCCACGGTGTCGGTGACGATCTTGCGGAAATAGGCCATGGTCTTGCGACCACGGAGGCGGGTGATGCGCGGCAGCCATTCGGGCGCGCGCAAGAGGTCGAGCGGATCGACGCGTCCCATGGTCTCGAACAGCCGGTCGATCTCGTGGGCGAAGCTGCCGGCCTCGCCGGCGATCTCACCCGAAAACAGTGTCTCGGCCAGGATCTCGTAGGTCAGCATGGTCATGTCGTGGGCGACGTCGACAGCGCCTGCGGCATCGTCGTAGCGCTTGACGAAATCGAGCGTGCGGGAAAGCATCGGCCGGGCGAAGCCGAAGATGTGGCGCGGCGTGAAGACCGGCGCCATGGCCTTGCGCGAGCGCTTCCAGACATCGCCCTCGGCGGTCAAAAGCCCGTCGCGCAAGATCGGCCTGAGGATCATCTGGCGGACGGTCGCCATTTTGTAGTTCTTGGCGTTGTCGACCAGCACGTGGCGGATAAGGCCAGGATCGTTGGCGATGACCAGCGGGCCGCCGATGCCGTTCACCGAAATCCACGGCTCGTTGTAGGACGGTTCGCCCCACAATTCGAGCGGGTTGCGGTAAACGATCCGCATCATCTCCAGCGTCGACGGCGGCGAGGTGCGCGGCGTCGGCGCCGGCGGTATGAAGGGTTCGGGCCTGCTGTCCATCAATTCTGCCTCCCTGTGCAATGTAGGTGCGGGGGAAGCAGCCGTCCATGCGACGGATGGATTAACCTCAGGCGCTCCAGCCGAGCTGGCGGGCCTGGACGCTACTGTCGCGCACGCCCCAGCGCTCGACGATGCGGCCATCGACGACAGTGAACCATTCGATGGCTGTCACCTCGAAGCTCTTGCCGGTGGCCGGCATGCCGCGGAACGGCGCGATCGACTTGCCGGTCTCGCGGAAGCGGACGACGACGCTTTCGCCCTCCTCGGCCATGTCGGTGATCTCGAGGCGCATGGCCAGGCACTCGTGCAGCTCGCGCCAGATGGGCAGGGCGACCTCGAGCGAACCATGGCCAAGCACCCCATGGATGACGGCCTCGGGCGCGAACAACGAGGTCAAGGACGCGAAATCGCCTGAGTTCATCGCCTCGACATAAGCGCGCACGACAGCCTTGGCGGGTGTGGGGTTCAGCATGTGACGGTCTCCAGGGCAAGCATGGCGTGACGGCATGGCGGTTGAGTTTCTCTGCGGTTCGGCGCCGGTTTACCGCGACGGCCGATGGTCAGGTAACTGCGCCCCTTGCCGAACGGTTCTGCATAAGTGCAGAATAGGCGATGTTCGACTGGAACGACCTGCGCTACCTGATCGCCACTGCCCGCCACGGCTCGACGCTGAAGGCTGCCGGCGCGCTCGGCGTCAACCAGACCACGGTCGCCAGGCGCATCAAGGCGCTTGAGGACGCGCTCGGCATCGGGCTATTCCATCGCAGGCAGTCGGGCTACAGCGTGACCGGCGAAGGGCGCGCCGTGCTCGACCTCGCCCGCGCCACGGAGGAGGCCGCGGCAAGGCTGGAAGAGAGGGTAGAAGCACGCAAGCGCACGCTGTCGGGCAAGGTCAGGATCACCGGTACGGAGCTGACCGCGCGCCTGTTGCTGGCGCCGGCGATTTCGCGGCTGCGCGCGACCTATCCTGAAATCGCTACCGAGATCATCGCCACCGACAAAAGGCTCGACCTCGGCAAGGGCGAAGCCGACATCGCGCTTCGCGCCGGCGGCGCCGACGAGCGCGACGACATCGTCAGGCGCAGGCTGCCGGACTCCGTGTGGGCGATCTACATGGCGAGATCGCTGGCCGAGACCTCAGGGATGCCAGAGAACGAGGCCGACATCGCCCGCTTTCCCGTCGTTGCCGGCGAAGGCGCCATCGCTGTCGCGGGACCTGTAGCGCTGCTGGAAAGGCAAGCCGACCCGGTACGGATCGCGCTGCGGTCCAACTCGCTGCCCGGGCTTTTGGCCGCTGCCGAGGCCGGTCTCGGGCTCGCCGCGCTGCCGGCGGTGGCGGTGCATGGTTCGACCCTTCTCGTGCGCTGCGAAGCGCTCGGCAGCTTTCCGAGCCCGTTCTGGATGTGCTGGCACGAAAGCCGGCGCAACGACCCGCTGATCCGGTCGGTGGCGGATTTGCTGGTGGCCGAGATCACCGCCAAGCAGGCGCTGATCAGCAGGGCGATTACCAAGATGTGATGCGGTTACCTCCAGGTGCCTCCTTGCCACTGGAGGGTTTGGGCGACTATGTCCCACCAGTCACCTTTTGATACCTGCTCCCCCGAACTGCCCAAGGACTGAAATCTTGAAACACCAGCTCAACATCGTCGTGGCCAGCACCCGCCCCGGCCGCGTCGGACCCGTTTTCGCCCGTTGGCTCGAAGCCTATGCATGTGAACACGGCAAATTCGAACCCGTCATCACCGACATCGAGGCATTCGGCCTGCCGATCTTCGACGAACCCAAGCATCCGCGTCTCGGCCAGTACGAGAACGAACACACCAAGAAGTGGTCCGAGGCGATCAAGGCCGGCGACGCCTTCGTGTTCGTGACGCCGGAGTACAATTTCTTCGCGGCGCCCGCACTGGTGAACGCCGTCAACTACCTGGCGCGCGAGTGGAACTACAAGCCGGCCGGCTTCCTGAGCTATGGCGGCGTCTCGGCCGGCCTGCGTGCCGTGCAGTCGGAAAAGATGCTTTTGACGACGCTGAAGATCATGCCGATCCCCGAGGCGATCGCGATCCCGGCCTTTGCCCAGCACCTCGACGAGGGCGGCGAATTCAAGGCCAACGACCTGGTCAAGGACAGCGCCAGGACGATGCTGGACGAGCTGCACCGCTGGAGCGAAGCGCTGAAGCCGCTGCGCGCCGCCTGATACGCCCTTGCCGCGCCGGTGCATCATCGGGGCGGCAACCGGCCACCCGGAAGACCTTGCCTGCCGTGTCGGTGACGGCATCGTTTTCACGGCCCGCAATCATCGCTCGCACGGTGATCGCGACTGGCCCGCAGGGAGCCCATTATCCCCGCCCAAAAGCCCGGTAAAACTTGGAAAAACCACACTTAACCCCTATATCTTGGGGACCAACGGGCGTGCGATTCGGGGCCGATTTTGCCGCGTCCTCCTGCGGCAGTCAGACGAAAGATTTTCATGAGCGACCAGTCCGAGAACCTTCCCGGCGCCGAGGCCGAATACGGCGCAGATTCCATCAAGGTTTTGAAGGGCTTGGATGCCGTCCGCAAGCGTCCGGGCATGTATATCGGCGACACCGACGACGGCTCGGGCCTGCACCACATGGTCTATGAGGTCGTCGACAACGCCATCGACGAGGCGCTGGCCGGCCACGCCACGCTGGTGACGGTGTCGCTCAATCCGGATGGCTCGGTGACCGTGACCGACAACGGCCGCGGCATTCCGACCGACATCCACCCCTCGGAAGGCGTTTCCGCCGCCGAGGTGATCATGACGCAGCTGCATGCCGGCGGTAAGTTCGACCAGAACTCCTACAAGGTTTCGGGCGGTCTGCACGGCGTCGGCGTGTCCGTCGTCAACGCGCTGTCGGTGTGGCTGAAGCTCAGGATTCGCCGCAAGGGCGAGATCCACGAGATGACCTTCAACCACGGCAATGCGGTCGCGCCGCTGAAGGTGGTCGGCGAGGCCGGCGACGAGACCGGCACGGAAGTGACCTTCCTGCCGTCGTCCGAGACCTTCACCATGGTGGATTTCGACTACGGCACGCTGGAACACCGCCTGCGCGAGCTGGCCTTCCTGAACTCGGGCGTGCGCATCGTTTTGTCCGACAAGCGCCATGCCGACGTGAAGGTGCAGGAGCTGCTTTATGACGGCGGCCTGATCGAATTCGTGAAATATCTCGACCGCGCCAAGAAGCCGCTGATCGACAAGCCAATTGCCATCAAGGCCGAGCGCGACGGCATCACGGTCGAAGTGGCGATGTGGTGGAACGAAAGCTACCACGAGAACGTGCTGGCCTTCACCAACAACATCCCCCAGCGCGACGGCGGTACCCATCTCGCCGGCTTCCGCGGCGCGCTGACGCGCCAGGTGACGGGCTATGCCGAAACCTCCGGCACCTCCAAGAAGGAGAAGGTTTCGATCATCGCCGACGACACCCGCGAGGGCCTGACGGCGGTGCTCTCGGTCAAGGTTCCCGATCCGAAATTCTCGTCGCAGACCAAGGACAAGCTGGTGTCCTCGGAAGTCCGCCCGGTGGTGGAGAGCCTGGTCAACGAGGCGCTCGGCACCTGGCTCGAAGAACATCCGGCGGAAGCCAAGACGCTGATCGCCAAGGTAGTGGAAGCCGCAGCCGCGCGCGAGGCGGCACGCAAGGCACGCGAACTCACCCGCCGCAAGGGTGTGCTCGACATCACCTCCCTGCCCGGCAAGCTTGCCGACTGCCAGGAACGCGACCCGGCCAAGTCCGAAATCTTCATCGTCGAGGGTGACTCCGCCGGCGGCTCGGCCAAGAGCGGGCGCTCGCGCCAGAACCAGGCGATCCTGCCCTTGCGCGGCAAGATCCTGAACGTCGAGCGCGCCCGCTTCGACCGCATGCTGTCGTCCGACATGATCGGCACGCTGATCACGGCGCTAGGCACGTCGATCGGCAAGGACGAGTTCAACGCCGACAAGCTGCGCTATCACAAGATCATCATCATGACCGACGCCGACGTCGACGGCGCCCACATCCGTACCCTGCTGTTGACGTTCTTCTTCCGCCAGATGCCGGAGCTGATCGAGCGCGGGCACCTCTATATCGCCCAGCCGCCGCTCTACAAAGTGACGCGCGGAAAGAGCTCGCAATACCTCAAGGACGAGACCGCGTTCGAGGACTATCTGGTCGATGTCGGCCTAGACGAAGCCACGCTGACGCTTGCCTCCGGCGAAGTGCGCAGCGGCCAGGATCTTCGGGCGGCGGTGACCGACGCGCTCGGCGTGCGCACGCTGATCGACGGTCTGCACACGCGCTATTCGCGCCCGGTGGTCGAGCAGGCGGCAATCGCCGGCGCGCTCAACCCCGACATCTTCAGCGACCTCGGCCGCGCCAAGGCGATGGCCGAAACGATCGCCCAGCGCCTCGACCTGATCTCCGAGGACATCGAGCGCGGCTGGACCGGCCATATCTCGACCGACAATGACGGTTCCGGCGGCTATGTGTTCGAACGCACGCTGCGCAGCGTCAAGGAAAGCGTCCATCTCGACATGGCGCTGATCAACTCGGCCGACGCACGCGCGCTCGACCGGTTTGCCGGCCGTCTCACCGAACTCTACGCCCAGCCGCCCTTGCTGCGCCGCAAGGAAAATTCGGAGACCCTGGCAGGGCCGCTGGCGCTCTTGAACGCAGTGTTTGCTTCAGGCCGCAAGGGCCTGACCATGCAGCGCTACAAGGGTCTGGGCGAGATGAACGCCGAGCAGTTGTGGGAAACCACGCTCGACCCGAACGTGCGCTCGCTGCTGAAGGTACAGGTGACCGACGCGACTGACGCCGACTCGCTGTTTGCCCGCCTGATGGGCGACGAGGTCGAGCCGCGACGCGACTTCATCCAGGAAAATGCGCTGAGCGTGGCGAACCTGGACGTCTGATCGCAGCAGGCTGAACATCTGATCTTTCGCCCCTTTCGCTCAGCGGAGGGGGCGATTGTGTTTCTGAGGTCTGGTGAGACACGGGGCGCGAGATCGTGTGCGCTCGAAATCAACGGCTCGCGCTTGGGTTCTCTCAGGTTGCAATCCGACCAGTTGCCCTAACAATATCCAAGCAAATGCTTATGCCTCTAGAATGGCAAGCATAGCTTCTTGCTCATCACCGTCGACGGTCCCGTCAATTATGTCTCCAATCTGGTCAAATCGCCCGATGATTTGCACGATCAATTCTTCGTCGACCGCATCGTAGTCGATGTCAATTGGGTACGCCGCAGCGCTGGTATTCCCCGATACGTAACCACGCCGAACAAATGAAGCCCATCGCTGGACATCATCGGCACCAAAACGACCACTCCGCCAGTTATTCAATACCCTTATCAAGGCGGATCGCGAGATAATTAACGGAGGCAGCGTTGCTGCAGCACCCAATAAATCCGGGTGGCTGGCTGCCCGGAGCGTAGAGAGCCCGCCTAGTCACCTACCACAACGGCTGTGATCGCCGCTGCTAACGTCTTCATTTAGGCTCTCCATGCACCCAGTTTCATTCCATTAAGCCATTGGGATGTAAAACTGTTTGGTCCTGGCTTCTGATAGTACATTATCGCTGTAGCTTAGCACCGTAGACAGCAGGAACAGTTCGATTGACCCTCCGGCGCGGCATCGCCATCATCACCGCAATCGCTGCCTGGGCGTCGCTCGGGCTGCAGTTCGTGCTGCTTGTCGCCCAGATGACGAGCAACGGAACATCGCTCATCGAGGCGGTCTGGCGGTTCTTCGGCTTTTTCACCATCATCATGAACCTGATGGCCGCGGTGGTGGCCAGCGCCATGGTGACGAACCCAACCAGCCACCTTGCCGGACCGCGGTCGCGGCTGGTGACGGCGGCGGCGATTGTGTTCGGTGGCCTTGTCTATTCGGTGGCGCTGCGGGCGATCTGGCAACCGACCGGCTGGCAGGCCGTCGCCGACCATGGGCTGCACGACGTGACGCCGGTGCTGTTTTTCCTGACCTGGCTCGTGTGGGACCACGGCAGGCTGCGCTGGCGCGACGCGCTGTGGGCAGCAGTGCCGCCGCTGGCCTATTGCGCCTATGCCTTTGTCAGGGGTGCGGCCGACGGCTGGTACGCCTACTGGTTCCTCAATCCCGAGACGCTGAGCAGCCAGCAACTCGTCACCAGCATCACGCTGCTCGCCCTTGCCTTTATCGTCGTGGCGATCATGCTTGTCGGCATCGACCGGCTGCTGGCAAGCTGGCGCGGTGTTGCGCGGACCACGGCCTAGATCGCTCTTCCGAAATCCAGACGGAAAGCGCTTCACACCTTTATTGGAACTGCCCTAGTCGGGCTCGCGCAGCCTGTAGCCGACGCCGGTCTCGGTGGTGATGTATTGCGGCTCGTCGGGTGTCTTTTCGATCTTCTGCCTGAGCTGGCGAACATAGACGCGGAGATATTGCACATCGGCGCCTCCGCCCCAGACCTGTTCGAGCAGGAAACGATGGGTGAGCACTTTGCCGGCATGCTGCACCAGAGCGCGCAGAATGTCGTATTCCTTGGGTGAAAGCTTCACCTCCTGGCCGGCCAGCCGGACGATGCGTTTGACCAGGTCGACCGACAAATCGCCGGTCTGGAATACCGGCTTCTCGCCCTGCTGCTGCAGCCGGTGGCGCAAGGCCGTGCGGATGCGGGCGATGAGTTCGTTCATGCCGAAGGGTTTTGTGACATAGTCGTCGGCACCGAGTTCCAGCGCCTTGACGATGCCGGCCTCGTCGGTGCGGCTCGACAGGATGATGACGGGCACCGAAAGCCCTTCCGCCCGCCATGCAGCAAGCAGATCATGGCCGGCCATGTCGGGCAAACCAAGGTCGAGCAGGATGAGATCGGGCTTCTCGGCCTTGGCGATGACCAGCGCCGGCTTGGCCGCCGGCGCCTCGACGACGGTGTAGTCCTGCGTGCCGAGCCCGACGCGCAGCAGCTT
Source organism: Aminobacter sp. MET-1 (assembly GCF_026521175.1). Classification (NCBI taxonomy): domain Bacteria; kingdom Pseudomonadati; phylum Pseudomonadota; class Alphaproteobacteria; order Hyphomicrobiales; family Phyllobacteriaceae; genus Aminobacter; species Aminobacter sp. MET-1. The sequence goes on from NZ_JAMSHL010000016.1 coordinate 49,818, forward strand.
GCGGATGGGGGGCTCGTCATCGACGACGAGGATCTTCACTCCGGCGTTGCTCATGCCAATCCTTCGAGCCTCGATGCCTCCGGCGGCACCGGCATGGTGATGGTGAACACCGCGCCCGGCCGGTCCGTCCTGTTGGAGGCGACGATGGCGCCGCCCATGACCTCGACGAAACCACGGCAGATCGACAAGCCGAGACCGGTGCCTGCACGGACATGGTCGCCCTTGCGGACTCTGTAGAACGTATCGAAGACCCGCTCCAGATCGGCCTGAGGAATACCGGGGCCCTCGTCCATGACCTGGAGGGCAACCGAGCCATGGTCGGCCCAACCGCGAATGCGGATCAGCGAACCCTCGGGCGCATATTTGGCGGCGTTGTCGAGCAGGTTGAACAGCACCTGCTCGAACAACACAGGGTCGACCTTGAGCATCGGCAGGTCGGTTGGCATGTCGACCTCGGTCTTGTGCTCTGCCGTAATCTTGGCGGCGCGGCGCAGCGCCGAGCCGACGATGTCGCCGGCATAGTGAAGCGCGTAGTTGGGCTCCATCGCACCCGACTCGAGCTTGGTCATGTCGAGCAGGTTGGCGATGAAGCGGTTGAGCCGCTCGGACTCGTCGACGACGGTCGTTACCAGCTCCTCCCTGCCCTCCTCCGGCAGCGCGCCGCCGAATTCACGCAACGTGCCCGCCGCCCCCATGATGCCGGCGAGCGGCGTCTTGAGATCATGCGAGATCGAAGTGAGCAGCGCCGAACGCAGCCGGTCGGCCTCGACGGCGAGCTTGGCACGGTCGACATCGGCGACGAGTTGGATGCGCTCGATTGCAACGGCGGCCTGATCGGCCAGCGCGTCGAACAGGCGCTGCTGCTCGGGCGTCAGGATCGGACCCTGGCGGTCATTGTCGAGGCCGACGACGCCGACGGCCATGCGGCCGGTGCGCAGTGGCAGATAGAGCCGCTTGGCGCCTGGCAAAGTGTCGGCGCCGCGGCCGGCGGCGCGGTTGTGCTCCCAGGCCCATTTGGCGGCGGCAATGTCGGCATCGACAAGCGTATCATCAGGTGGATAGCCGGCCTTGACGGCGATGGTGCCATCTTCCGGCAGGAGCAGCACGACGCGGACTTTCAGCATCGAGGCGATCTGGAAGGCGGTGGCCCACAACACGTCGTCGAGCGTGCCGGTGCCGGCGAGCTTCTTGGCGAAGAGATAGAGGTCCTCGGTCATGCGCGCCCGCTCGCGCGCGGCGGCGGCCTGGCGCTGGACGCGGCCGGTGAGGTTGGAAGCAATCACCGCGACGATGAGGAAAAAAAGCAGCGCCACCACGCTTTCGGGATCGGCGATGGTGAGCGTGTAGAGCGGCGGCAAGAAGAAGAAGTTGTAAGCCAGGGCGCTGAGCACCGAGGCATAGAGTGCCGGCCACAGCCCGAGCGTGACCGCCGAGGTCAGCACCGCCATGAGGAAGACGAGCGCGATGGAGCGCACATCGAGGAACTTGTCGAGCGCAAAGCCAACGGCCAGCGCACCCGTCAGATGAAGAGTGGCAAGGACATAGGGCCAAGGGTCGAGGCGGCGTCCCTGGGCTGCGGTCTTGATGTTGCGGGCGGCAAGGGCGGCATCCTGCTCGGCGCCCGAGGTGACGTGGACCGAGATGTTGCCGGCCTGGCGGATCAAGTCATGAGTGACCGAGCCGTCGAACAGCTCGCGCCAGCGTGATTTCGAGGGCCTGCCGACGACGATGTGGGTGAAGTTGTGGGTGCTGGCATGACGGACGATGTCTTCGGCGACCGACTGGCCGGGAATGGTGACGGCCTCGCCGCCGAGCTGTTCAGCAAGCCGCATGGTGGCAGCCAGCCTGTCCTTGTCGGCGTCGCCGAGATTGGCCGAGCGCGAGGTCTCGACATGGAGGGCCGCCCATGGGCAACGCAACCGGTCGGCCTGGCGGCGGGCGAAGCGCACCAGCGAAGCACTTCGGGGATGCTCGTCGACAGCGACCAGCAGACGGTCGCCAGCAGCCCACGGCCCCTCGATGGCATGGGCCTGCATGTGGGTGAGCAGCTGCTCGTCGACGCGCTGGGCAGTACGCCGCAAGGCCAGTTCGCGCAGCGCCGTCAGGTTGCCGGGCGAGAAATAGTTCTCGATGGCGCGTCGCGCCGTGGTCGGGACATAGACCTTGCCCTCGTGCAGGCGCTTGATCAGGTCGTCGGGCGTCAGGTCGATGATCTCGACGTCGTCGGCACGGTCGATGATGAGGTCGGGCACGGTCTCGCGCACGGTGACGCGCGTGATCTGGGCGACGATGTCGTTGAGGCTCTCGACATGCTGGATGTTGAGAGTGGTGTAGACGTCGATGCCCTGCCCCAACAGCTCCTGGACATCGAGGTAACGCTTAGGATGGCGGCTGCCCGGCGCATTGGTGTGGGCGAGCTCATCGACCAGCACCAGCTTCGGCCGACGCGCGATGATAGCGTCGAGGTCCATTTCCTCGAGCGCGCGGCCCTTGTAGTCGACCGCCTTGCGTGGGACGATCTCGAAGCCCTCGACCAGCGCCTGGGTTTCGCGCCGACCGTGGGTCTCGACCACGCCGATGACGACATCGGTGCCATCGGCAAGCCGGGCGCGGCCCGACATCAGCATCTCATAGGTCTTGCCGACGCCCGGTGCTGCACCGAGGAAGATCTTGAGACGACCACGGCCTTCTCGCTGGGCTGTTTCGAGCAGCGCATCCGGCGAAGGCCTGGCCTCCTTGTCTCTGCTATCGTCTGGCATCTATGCCTGCATCAGTGGGTGCGCCGGAGTTCGCAGCATTGTTAGAACCCCAGCGCTTACTTGTCAGCGTGCAATCGCGGCGTCGAGCGCAAGGTTGAGCTTGAGCACATTGACCACAGGTTCGCCCATGAAGCCGAGCTCGCGGCCCTCTACATGCTGGTCGACGAGGTTGCGGACGAAGGCCGGATCGGCGTTGCGCGCCTTGGCCACGCGGGCGACCTGGAAATAGGCCGCCTCGGGCGAGATGTGCGGGTCGAGGCCGCTGCCCGAGGTGGTGACCATCTCGATCGGCACGGGCGTGCCGGGATCGGTCTGCTTCAGCTTTTCAGCATCGGCTTTGATACGGTCGATGAGCTTGGCGCTGGTCGGGCCGAGGTTCGAGCCCGACGAAGCGGCGGCATTGTAGCCGTCGCCGGCGGCCGACGGACGGCCGTGGAAGTACCGGTCGCCTGTGAAGGCCTGGCCGATCAGCTCGGAGCCGATGACCTTGCCGTCCTTTTCTATCAGGCTGCCATTGGCCTGCCTGGGGAACAGCACCTGGGCGATGCCGGTCATGCCGAGCGGATAGGCAAGGCCGGTGATGGCGGTGAGCGCTACGATCATGACGAGCGCGGGTCTCAATTGCTTCAACATGGAAGACGTCCTTATGCGAGGCCGATGGCGGTGATCGCCATGTCGATGGCCTTGATACCGATGAAGGGCACGACGATGCCGCCGAGGCCGTAGATCAGCATGTTGCGGCGGAGCAGCGAGGCAGCACCGACAGCGCGGTATTTCACGCCGCGCAGCGACAGCGGGATGAGCGCCACGATGATCAGCGCGTTGAAGATGATGGCCGACAGGATGGCGCTTTGCGGGGTGGTGAGCCCCATGATGTTGAGCGCGCCGAGCTGCGGGTAGAAGGCCAGGAACATCGCCGGGATGATGGCGAAATACTTGGCGATGTCGTTGGCGATTGAGAAGGTGGTGAGCGCGCCGCGGGTCATCAGCAACTGCTTGCCGATCTCGACGATCTCGATGAGCTTGGTGGGATCCGAGTCGAGGTCGACCATGTTGCCGGCCTCGCGGGCGGCGACCGTGCCGGTGTTCATCGCGACGCCGACGTCGGCCTGGGCGAGAGCAGGAGCGTCGTTGGTGCCGTCGCCGCACATCGCAACCAGCTTGCCCTTGGCCTGCTCCTCTCGGATCAGCGCCAGCTTGTTTTCGGGCGTCGCCTGGGCGAGGAAATCGTCGACGCCGGCTTCGGCTGCGATGGCTGCCGCCGTCATCGGGTTGTCGCCCGTGATCATGACGGTGCGGATGCCCATGCGGCGAAGCTCGGTGAAGCGCTCCTTGATGCCGCCCTTGACGATGTCCTTGAGGTAGATGACGCCGAGCAGGCGGGCATCACGCACGACAGCCAGCGGCGTGCCACCGAGCTTGGCGATCTCGTCGGAGATCTGCTGGACGTTGCGAACGGCCTCGCTGTCAGCCGGCGTGCCCGAGGCAGAAGCCGCGATCGACTTCACATGGGCAAGCACCGAATCCACTGCACCCTTGCGGATCGATGAGCCGTCGAAATCGACGCCGCTCATCCGGCTCAGGGCAGTGAAGGGCACAAAATGGGCGTGCAGCGAGCCCATGTCGCGGGCGCGGATGCCGTACCGCTCCTTGGCGAGCACGACGATGGAGCGTCCCTCCGGCGTTTCGTCGGCGAGCGAGGCGAGCTGGGCGGCGTCGGCCAGTTCCTGCTCGCTGACGCCCTTGACCGGACGGAACTCGGTGGCCTGCCGGTTGCCAAGCGTGATGGTGCCGGTCTTGTCGAGCAAAAGCGTGTCGACGTCGCCGGCGGCCTCAACGGCGCGGCCGGACATGGCGAGCACGTTGAAGCGGACGAGACGGTCCATGCCGGCGATGCCGATGGCCGACAGCAGCGCACCGATGGTGGTGGGGATCAACGTCACGAACAGCGCGACCAGCACGATGACCGGGATGTAGCCGCCGGCATAGGTGGCGAAGCTCGGGATCGTGGCGACGGCAAAGACGAAGATCAGCGTCATGCCGGCGAGCAGGATGTTGAGCGCGATCTCGTTGGGCGTTTTCTGGCGCTCGGCGCCCTCGACCAAGGAGATCATGCGGTCGAGGAAGGTCGAGCCCGCAGCGGCAGTGATGCGCACGCGGATCCAGTCCGACAGCACCTGGGTGCCGCCGGTGACGGCCGAACGGTCGCCGCCGGATTCGCGGATGACCGGTGCGGATTCGCCCGTGATGGCGGCCTCGTTGACGGAGGCCACGCCCTCGATGACTTCGCCATCGGAGGGGATGATGTCGCCGGCCTCGACGAGAACGACCTGGCCGACCTTGAGGCTGGTGCCCGGAACCATCTTCCAGGCGGTACGGCTGTCGCCGTCAAGCAGCTTGGCCTGGGTTTCGGTACGTGCCTTGCGCAGCGAATCGGCCTGGGCCTTGCCGCGGCCTTCGGCGACGGCTTCGGCGAAGTTGGCGAACAGCACGGTGAACCAGAGCCAGATGATGATCTGGAGCGAGAAGCCGAGGCCGCCGGCGCCGGTGGCGAGGTCCCTGACGAACAGGACCGTGGTCAGAGCCGAGACGACCGCGACGACGAACATGACCGGGTTCTTGGCCAGGCTGCGCGGGTCGAGCTTCCTGAAGGCATCGCCGATCGCCGGAAGGAGGATGCGGGTGTCGAGAAGGCCCGCTGGTTTATGGGTGCTCATGTTGAGACTCCGTATTTTTCTCTAGCGACCGCTTCAGAAAACCTGGCCGACGATCATGGCGAGGTGTTCGACGATCGGGCCGACGGCGAGCGCCGGGAAGAAGGTGAGGCCACCGACGATGAGGATGACACCGGCGAGCAGGCCGACGAACAGCGTGCTGTCGGTCGGGAAGGTGCCGGCGGAAGCGGGAACCGTCTTCTTGGTGACCAGCGAACCGGCAATGGCAAGTGCCGGGATGATGACCAGAAAGCGGCCCATCAGCATGGCGAGGCCAATGGTGATGTTGTACCAGGGCGTGTTGCCGGTGAGGCCGCCGAAGGCCGAGCCGTTGTTGGCTGCACCCGAGGTGTAGGCATAGAGGATCTCGGAGAAGCCGTGCGGGCCGGGTGTGCCGACGGACGCCACGGCGCTGGGGATCAGCACTGCAATCGCGGTGAAGCCGAGCATGGCAAGCGGCAGGCACAGGATAGCAAGCACGGCCATCTTGACCTCCTTGGCCTCGATCTTCTTGCCGAGATATTCGGGCGTGCGGCCAACCATCAGGCCAGCGACGAAGATGGCGATGATGACGAACATCAGGATGCCGTAGAAGCCGGCGCCGACGCCGCCGACGATAACTTCGCCGAGCTCCATGTTGATGAGCGGGATCATGCCGCCGAGCGCGGTGAACGAGCCGTGCATGGCGTTGACCGCGCCACAGGAGGCAGCCGTGGTGACGACTGCGAAGAGCGACGACAAGGCGATGCCGAAGCGCACTTCCTTGCCTTCCATGTTGCCGCCGTCGATGCCGAGCGCATGGACGAGCGGATTGCCGGCAGCCTCGGCCCAGTAGGTGACGACGACGCCGGCCAGAAACAGGATGCCCATGGTGGCAAAGATCGCCCAACCTTGGCGCTGATTTCCGACCATGCGGCCGAAGACATTGGTCAGCGCTGCACCAAGCGCGAAGATCGAAACCATCTGGAGGAAGTTGGAAATGGCGTCGGGGTTTTCGAACGGGTGCGCCGAGTTGGCGTTAAAGAACCCACCGCCATTGGTGCCGAGCATCTTGATGGCGAGCTGCGAGGCGACCGGTCCGAGCGCGATGGTCTGCTGGGCACCTTCGACAGTGGTTGCGGTGACATAGGCGCCGGTGGTCTGCGGCACGCCGAGCCAGACATAGGCGAGCGTGAGTGCGATACAGAGCGGCAGGAGCACGTAAAGCGTGGCTCTTACGAGATCGACCCAGAAATTGCCGATCGACTTGCCCGAGGCACGGGCGAAGCCGCGGATCAGCGCCATGCCGATGGCGATGCCGGTAGCGGCGGAGACGAAGTTCTGTACGGTCAGGCCGGCCATCTGCACCAGGTAGGACATGGTGCTTTCGCCGCCGTAGTTCTGCCAATTGGTGTTGGTGACGAAACTGACGGCGGTGTTGAAGGACAACTCAGGCGGGACAGCGGTCATGCCGGCTGGATTGAACGGCAGGTCGCCCTGGATGCGCTGCAACATGTAGAGCAGCAGGAAACCGGCGACATTGAAGGCCAGCATAGCCGCGGCGTAGCCGGTCCAATGCTGGTCCTCGCGCTCGCTGGTGCCGGCGAGGCCATAGAGCAGACGCTCGACAGGGCCGAGGATGGGGGAGAGGAACGTGCGCTCGCCACTGAAGACGCGGTACATGTAACCGCCGAGCGGCTTCACGAGCAAAATGATGATCCCACAGAAGACGAGGATCTGTATCCAGCCATTGATTGTCATGACAAATGCTTTCCGAACATGCGCGGGACGGTCTTCAGAACCGTTCAGGGCGGATGAGCGCGTAGGTCAGGTAGGCGAGCAGGAACACGGTCACTGCACCACCGAGAATGTAATCGAACAACATCGGACGCTCTCGCTTGTTGAATTTGCGCATCGTGCTTTCCGAAAATCGTTTGCGATTTTCGGGCCGATGCTCAGAGGATGTCGCAGGCTTTGACGTAGGCGAAGCACATGGCGAAGAAGACGACGCCTATGGCGAGTACGAAGATGTCCATCTCCGGGGTCCTTTCCTGAAATCGTCCCGGCAGGCCGGGCGTTAAGTCGATGCACGACACAACGACGCCAGCGGTGCGGGCGTCGTCGGCAGAACTGTCGATGTCAGGGAGAATCTGGGGCAGAACCGCATTAAGGTTCGAGAGCGCGGCGGAACCAAAGAAATAGGAATTGCATAAAGAAAACGGCCCTCTGGCGGGTGCCGGAGGGCCGTCTGGTCATCAGGTATGAGGTTGCCGCCTCAGGCGAGACGGCAACAGTCAGGCCGGGTTCAGGCCAGGCCTTCGGCGCGCAGCGCCTTCTGCACTGCCGGGCGGGCCGCCACGGTGCCAATGTAGCGCTGGATGTTGGCGAAGGACGAGAGGTCGATGCCGACATGCTTGGCCCAGCCGAGGATCGTCCAGAGATAGGCATCAGCCGCGGTGAAGGCATCGCCCATCAGGTAGGCGCGGCCGTCGAGCTTGCCGTCGACATAAGCGAGGCGCCTGGCCAGCAGCTCGCGGTTGATTTCCTTGGTGGCGTCGGGCGTGTTGGGCTTGAAGAAGGCGCCGAAGACCTTGTGCAGCTCGGTGGCGACGAAGGCCAGCCACTGCTGGACGCGGTAGCGCGCCATGTCGCCGGCCTTGGGCATCAGGCCGCTCTCTGGCTTCTGGTCGGCGAGGTACTGCACCAGCACGGAGGATTCGGTCATCAGCTCGCCGTCGCCGAGAACCAGCGCCGGCACGTAGCCATTGGGGTTGGTGACGAGGAAATCCTGCTGGGTTTCGGTGGTCTTGGTCTTACCGTCGACCTTGACGAGCTCGAGGTCGATGCCGACTTCGTTGGCAACGATGTGCGGAGCCAGCGAACAGGCGCCGGGCATATAGAAAAGCTTCATGTCGTAGAAAACTCCAGATGGTGGTCGGCCCTCCCCTCGCACGCGCGGGCAAGGCGGCCAAGCCACCATCCGGTGAACACTATGTTCGCCGCCGCGATGGGGCAGCGCAACGTTTGGTCAGACGGTGACGGTGCGGAGCCTGTCGGCGATCAGTTGTGCAAGACGCTCGGCGACCTCTTCCTTGGGCAAATCGGGCCATTCGTCGACGCCTGATTTGCTCACGATCTTCACCCGGTTGCGGTCGCCGCCCATGACGCCGCCCTCGTGGCTGACATCGTTGGCGACGATGAAATCGGCGCCCTTCCTGGCGAGCTTGGCCTGCGCGTTCCTGAGCACGTCCTGGGTCTCGGCGGCGAAGCCGACGACAAGGTACGGCCGCCTGGCGTGATGGCCGATGCCGGCAAGGATGTCGGGGTTCTCGACCATCTGCAGCGCCGGCGGCCCCTCGCCTGCCACCTTCTTGATCTTTTCGTCAGCGGAGGCTGCGGTGCGCCAATCGGCGACGGCGGCAACGAAGATGGCGGCATCGGCCGGCAACAGTTGCTCGACGGCGTCGCGCATCTCGCGCGCGCTCTCGACATGGACTGTCTTGACCCCGGCGGGATCGAGAATGGTGACCGGGCCGGAGACGAGGCGGACATCGGCGCCGAGCCTGGCGAGCGAGGCGGCAAGCGCGTGTCCCTGCTTGCCTGACGAGCGGTTGGCTATGTAGCGCACGGGGTCGATGGGCTCGTGCGTCGGACCCGAAGTGATGATGATCTTGCGGCCCGACAAGGGCTTCGGCCTGATGTCAAGCAGTTCCTCAATGGCGCCGACGATCTGCAGCGGTTCGGCCATGCGGCCCTCGCCTGCTTCGTTGTTCTCGGCCATCTCGCCCTTCATCGGGCCGATGAAATGGATACCGTCCTTTTCCAGCGTGGCACGGTTGCGGCGCGTCGCCGGGTTCGACCACATACGCGGGTTCATGGCCGGCGCAAACAGCACCTTCTTGTCTGTGGCGAGCAGCACGGCGGAGGCGAGGTCGGAGGCATGGCCGTTGGCGAGTTTGGCCATCAAGTCGGCGGTAGCGGGGGCAACGACGATCAGGTCCGCGTCGCGCGCCAGCCTGATGTGGCCGACATCCTGCTCGTCCTGGCGGTCGAAGAGATCGGTGAAGACGTGGTCGGCGGTGAGTGCGCCAACCGACAGAGGCGTGATGAACTCCTGGGCGGCAGAGGTCATGACCGCCCGGACCGATGCGCCGCGCTCGCGCAGCCTGCGGATCAGGTCGAGCGACTTGTAGGCCGCGATGCCGCCGCCGATGATAAGCAGGATGCGCTTGCCGGAAAGGAACATGCTTGGCCCTCAGACCGGCTTCAGCGCCGGCTCGATGTCGGTATGGATGAAATCGTCGCTCTTGAAAAGCAGCCGCAGGATCCGGGTTTTTGCCAGCGCATAGGCGAAACAGTCGTTGAGATTAGCCCCGAACCGCGTCCGAAGCGGCGATGCGTGGCTCCTAGCTTACCCTAGAGATATCGCCGACGGACAATCCATTCAATGACAGCGCATTCAATGACAGCATTGCTGGCAATGCTGTCATGCCCAATCAGAGCAGTTGCCAGGCGATGTAGACCAGCGTCAGCGCCATGACCCACAGAGCGATGCGGCCGGAGCGGGTGTGGCGGGCTTCGGCCTTGCCGATGGCACGCGCCGTCGCCTCATCGAAGCGCAGGCCATTTTCGGCCATGGCGTCAATCTCGCGCGACAGGCGCTCGGCGCGGGCGGAGAGATCAGGGGCCTGACGAGCGAGCGACAGCAAGGCGCCGACGCCGTCGCGTGCGTCGATCAGCAGACCGCGCGGGCCGAGATTGCCTGCGATCCAGTTGCCGACCACCGGCTCGGCCGTCTTCCACATATTGAAGGCCGGGTCGAGCGTGCGGGCAACGCCTTCGACCACGACCATGGTCTTCTGCAGCAGCACCAGTTCGGGCCGCGTCTGCATGTCGAACAACTCGGTGACCTCGAACAGCAGGGTCAAAAGCTTGGCCATCGAGATGGTTTCGGCCGGCTGGCCATGGATCGGCTCGCCAATGGCACGGATGGCCTGGGCGAAGGCCGCGACATTGTGGTGGCGCGGCACGTAGCCGGCCTCGAAATGCACCTCGGCGACGCGCATGTAGTTGCGGGTGATGAAGCCGTAGAGGATCTCGGCGAGAAAACGCTGCTCCTTCTTGCCGAGACGGCCGGAGATGCCGAGATCGACGGCGACGATGTCGCCATTGGCATCGACGAACATGTTGCCCGGGTGCATGTCGGCATGGAAGAAGCCGTCGCGCAGCGTATGCCTGAGGAACGACTGGACCAGCGTTGCGGCAATCGCCTTGAGATCGTAGCCCCCGGCGCGCAGCCCTTCGATATCGTTGAGCTTGACGCCGTCGATCCACTCCATGGTGAGCACATCGCGGCCGGTGCGCTCCCAGTCGACCTCCGGCACGCGGAAGCCCGGATCGTCCTTGGTGTTTTCGCCGAGTTCGGAATAGGCGGCCGCCTCGAGACGGAAATCCATCTCGATCTTGGTGGTCTGGGCCATCGTCTCGGTGATCTCGACCGGACGCAGCCGGCGGCTCGACGGGACGAAACGTTCCTGCAGCCGCGCGGCGAGGAAGTAACTCTCTAGATCCTGGAAGAAGCGGCGGCGCACACCGGGGCGGATGACCTTGACGGCGACCTTGCGGGGACCGTTCGGAGTGGCGACCTCGGCGGGGTGAACCTGGGCGATCGAAGCGGCTGCCACCGGGGCGTCGATGCTGGTGTAGAGATCGGCGACCTTGCGGCCGAGCGAGCCTTCGATGGCCTCGACCGCTTCCGCCATCGGGAAGGTCGCCATGCTGTCCTGCAGCAGCGCCAGGTCAAGCGCGATCTGGTCGCCGACGACGTCGGGACGGGTCGCCAGGAACTGGCCGAGCTTGACATAGGACGGCCCCAGCCGGGCAACGGCATTGGCCAAGCGGTCGCTGCGGACGCTTTTGCGGGCCCGGCGACGTGTGAGCAGCCTGGCCACGCGCCAGCCGAATTTCGGCAGTCCCGACAGCTGGTCGCCCGGCAGAGCCGCGACCACGCCCTCACGCACCAGAACCCAGCCCGCCCGCGCGAGCCGGAAAGACGCCCCGATACTGCTCATCGCGCGCCGTCCGTCAAAGCTTCCAGCCCGAGTGGAGGGCCGCGATGCCGCCGGAATAGTTGCGGAAGGTGACGCGGTCGAAACCGGCATTGGTCATCATTGCCGCGAAGTTCTGCTGGTTGGGGAACTTGCGGATCGATTCGACGAGATAGGCATAAGGCTCGCCGTCGCCCGTCACGGCCTGGCCGATGCGCGGAATGGCGTTGAACGACCAGGCCTCGTAGACCTTGTCGAGCAGCGGCATGTCGACCTCGGAGAATTCGAGGACCATGATGCGGCCGCCGGGCTTGAGCACGCGATAGGCTTCCGAAAGCGCGACGTCGATGCGCGGCACGTTGCGGATACCGAAGGCGACCGTGTAGGCGTCGAAGGTCTCGTCGGCGAAGGGCAGTTCCTCGGCATTGGCCTCGACGAAATCGGTCTTTTGCGCCAGGCCGCGCTTTTCAGCGCGCTCGCGCCCGACAGCCAGCATCGACCCGTTGATGTCGAGCACGGTCGCATGGGCGTTGTCATGCGAGGCCTCGACGATGCGGAAGGCAATGTCGCCGGTGCCGCCGGCCACGTCGAGCACCTTCCAGCCTGCACGGCGCGGCGGATTGAGCCAGGCGACCATCCCGTCCTTCCAGACGCGGTGCATGCCGGCGGACATCAGGTCGTTCATCACGTCATAGCGGTTGGCGACCTTGTGGAAGACCTCGTTGACCAGGCCTTGCTTCTCACTCTCGCCGACATTGCGGAAACCATACGAAGTTTCCATGCCGCCGGCGGCGGTCGTCCGTTGTTCTGACATTTTCTTGTCCAATCAAATCCGGCGGGACCATAGCCGATCACACCAGCCGGCGCTATTGTCTGAGGCGCGGTTTTCAGCCGCGCCCGCGCCGACATGACGAGGAAGACCATATGCCTTTGAAAGCCGAGCTGCACTGTCACATAGAAGGTGCGGCGGCGCCTGAACTGGTGATCCGCCAGGCGCAGAAATACGACAAGGACCCCACGCCGTTCATCCAGAACGGGTCTTTCGTCTGGAACGACTTCACCTCGTTCCTGGCAGCCTATGACTTTGCCGCCGACCTTTTCCGCACTGAAGAGGACTATGCGCGGCTGTCGGAACATTATCTCACCAGCCTTGCCCGCGACGGGGCGATCTACTCCGAGGTATTCACCTCTCCCGACCACGCCATCAAGGCGGGCCTGTCGCCCAAGGCCTATACCGACGCGCTCGGCGAAGGCATGGAGCGGGCCAGGGCCAAGACCGGCATCGAAGGCCGCATGATCGTCACGGGCGTGCGCCATGTCGGTGTCGAATCGATCGAGGCGGCGGCGCGTTTCGCGGCCAAGTGCAACCATCCGCTGGTGACCGGCTTCGGTGTTGCCGGCGACGAGCGCATGGGCGACTTCGAGGATTATGTGCGTGCCTTCGAGATCGCCCGCGAGGCGGGCCTCGGCATCACCATCCATGCCGGCGAGCTGCTGGGCTGGGAAAGTGTTGCGGCCGCACTCGACCACATCAGGCCGTCGCGCATCGGCCATGGCGTGCGCGCCATCGAGAACCCCGACCTGGTCAAGCGCATCGCCGACGAAGGCATCGTGCTGGAGATTTGCCCCGGGTCGAACATCGCGCTGAAGGTGTTCGATAGTTTTGGCGAGCACCCCTTCCGCAAGCTGCGCGACGCTGGCTGCAAGGTGACGCTGAACTCCGACGATCCGCCCTATTTCTGGACCAGCCTGAAGCGCGAATATGACATCGCGACAGAGCATTTCGGCATGGACGAGAAGGCGCTGATGGCAACGACGCGGACGGCCATCGAGGCGGCCTTTGTCGACCGGAAGACGAAATCGGCGCTGCTGGCCCGGCTGGACGGCTACAAACGCTGATTTCAGCCGACAAAACTGTGGTTCAACGCTGGCGCGTCATTGGTCGACGGCGCGCCAGTCGATAGAATGGCGCCAATTTTCCGAGTTCCAGGAGCGTAAGCCATGACCGTAACCGTCGTCGACCATCCGCTTGTCCAGCACAAGCTGACCATCATGCGCGACAAGGAAACCTCGACGGCCGGCTTCCGCCGCCTGCTGCGCGAGATCTCGCTGTTGCTGGGCTACGAGGTGACGCGCGACCTCGAGCTGACCACCAAGTCGATCGAGACGCCGATCGAGACCATGGAAGCGCCGACGCTTGAGGGCAAGAAGCTGGTGTTCGCCTCGGTGCTGCGCGCCGGCAATGGCCTGCTTGAAGGCCTGCTCGACCTGGTGCCGGCGGCGCGCGTCGCCCATGTCGGCCTCTATCGCGACCACGAGACGCTGGAAGCGGTCGAGTATTTCTTCAAGGCGCCGAGCGACCTCGCCGACCGCCTTGTCATCGTCGTCGACCCGATGCTGGCGACCGCCAATTCGGCGATCGCGGCCATCGACAAGCTCAAGGGCCGTGGCGCCACCAACCTACGCTTCCTGTGCCTGCTCGCCTCTCCCGAGGGCATCGAGCGCTTCACCAAGGCGCATCCCGACGTACCTGTGTTTACCGCCTCGATCGACCGTGCGCTGAACGAGAAGGGCTACATCGTGCCCGGTCTCGGCGACGCCGGCGACCGCATGTACGGCACCAAATAGGCGGTTAACCCCGGGTTTACCGCAATCGGCATTCGGCCCCGGCCGTTAAAGCCGCGAACACCATGAGCTGGCTAGCGTGACGCCTGGAACAAGAGGCGTCACATGCTGCGTAAAGTCATCATCTTCGGCGTATTTGCTACGGCTTCGGCGTCGCTGCCATCGCTTTACGAAAAGCACGGCGGCACGGTGCAGACGCTGCTCGGGACGAGTGCAAGCAGCACTGCGCCCGACGCCAGGCCGATCGAGGTGAGTGCAGCCACCGCCCCTGCAGCCGGTCGCCGGGTGGTGATCGACCAGGACATGCGCGGCCACTTCACCGCGACCTTCAAGCTGAACGGCCGCTCCGTCGACGCCATGGTCGACACCGGGGCGACGCTGGTCGCCATGAACCTTTCGACCGCGCGCCGGGCCGGCGTGAATGTCGCGCCAGGCGACTTCACCCAGGAGGTCAACACCGCCAACGGTGCGGCCAAGGCAGCAGTGGCGCGGATCGGGCGGATGGAGATCGGCCGGATCACCGTCGAGGACGTGCCGGTTGTCGTGCTCGAAGACAAGGCGCTGTCAGGCACGCTGATCGGCATGAGCTTCCTGTCGCGACTGAAGAAGTACCAGGTCGAGAACGGCGCGCTGCTTCTGGTGCAGTGAGTCTCAGTTGCCCTGGGCCTGATCCCAGGCCCTGAAATGCCCCGGCGGCTGGCCGATGACGCGCTTGAAGGCACGGCTGAAGGCCGCCTCGGAATCATAACCCAGCCGCGAGGCGACGACCGAAATCCTCAGGCGGTCGCGGACGAGCCACTGCCTCGCCTGATGCATCCTGACCTGGGTGACGTAGCGCGCCGGCGTTTCGCCGACGATTGACGCAAAGCGATCGGCAAAGCCCGAGCGCGACGCGCCCATCATGCGGGCCAGCGCCTCGACCGTCCAGTCGCGGCTCGGCTCAAGATGGATGGCAGCCAGCACCCTGCCTATCTTGGGATCCCGGATGGCAGCGATCCAGCCGCTCGCATCGCCGCAGCCGCGCTCGACCCAGCCGCGGATGATGACGGCGGCAATCACGTCGGCCAGACGCGCGACGATGCCGCCGGAGCCGACACGCTCGAGCCTGACCTCGCGCGCCATGGTTTCGAGCAGATGGGTGATGCCGGGATCGTGGGCCTCGAGCTCGGTGGTGCGCATGACGTCGGGCATCATGCCGAGCAGCGGATGGAGGCCGTCGAGATTGAAATACATGCTGCCGCAGAAAAGCAGCGTGCCCGGCTGGCAACCCTCACTCGACAGACAGAAGACCTTTTCGCAGATCTGCTTGATCTCGTAGCCGTTGATCGGCGACGACTTGGCGCCCGGCTCGCTGGCCAGCGCGTGGGCAACGCCGCGCGGCAAAAGCACCGCGTCGCCGCAGCGAAGCTCCACCCACTCGCCTGATGGCTGGCGCAGCCAGCACGCCTTCTGGCCGACGAAGTAGAATCGCGCCGTGGCCTGGGCCGGAAACTCGATGTTCCACGGCTCCTTCAGCTCCCAACGGCCATACTCGACCCCTTCGAGGCGCAGGCCCCTGAGGATGTCGGTCAGCGGGTCGCCGACAAGTTTGGACGAATGGTCATTCATGCTGGCGTTTCTAGCATGGAAACGCCAATTCGCCAGCCCCATGTTGCACCGCACCGCAATCGGAGAGCCATCATGAACGATATCGCGACCGCAACATTGGACGGTATCCCGCTCCAGCAATCAAAACCCGAGGAGCGCGACGAACCCCTTTGGGGCGCCGTCGTATCGCTGTCGCTTGGCGTGTTCGGCCTGGTAACGGCCGAGTTTCTTCCGGCAAGCCTTTTGACGCCGCTGGCACAGGACCTCGGCATCAGCGAAGGCACCGCGGGCCAGGCAGTGACGGCGACCGCAGTCGTCGCGGCAATCGCAGCACCAACCATGGCGATAGCGACGCGGAAGATCGACCGGCGGCATGTGATGGTCGGACTGTCGCTGCTGCTTGTCGTGTCGAGCCTGCTCGCGGCCGTGGCCTGGTCCCTGCCGTCGCTTTTGTTTGCCCGTCTGCTGCTCGGCATCGCGCTCGGCGGCTTCTGGTCGATGTCAGCGGCGATCGCCATGCGGCTCGTGCCCAGCCATGTCTTGCCGCGCGCGATGTCGATCATCCTGACCGGCGTGTCCGTGGCCACCGTCTGCGCCGCCCCCGTGGGGGCCTATGTCGGTGACGTCTGGGGCTGGCGCAGCGCCTTCATCCTTGCGGCGGGCGTCGGCGTGGTCACGTTGATCGTGCAGTTCGCCACGCTGCCCAAGCTGCCGCCGGTTGGCATCGCCAGCTTCGGCGCCCTGTTCGATGTCTCGAAGAACCCGATGATCCGGGTCGGCCTGCTGCTGGTGATCCTGACCGCGTCGGGCCATTTCGCCGGCTTCACCTACTTCCGCGCCTTCCTCGAGCAGGTGCCTGCGCTCGGCATCGAAACCATCTCCCTGGTGCTGTTGGCGTTCGGCATCGGCGGCTTCTTCGGCAACCTCGCCGGCGGCTTCCTCGCCGAGCGCAGCCTGAGGTCGGCCGTAACCTTGGCTCCCCTTTTGATGGCCGTCTCGGCGTTGGCGCTCCTGCTGGCCGGGTCGTCCGCCGGAGTGGCAACCGTCGCCATCGCCGCATGGGGCTTCGCCTTCGGCGCGGTGCCTGTCGGCGTGCAGACCTGGATGGTGCGGGCAGCACCCGAGCAGGCGGAAAGCGCCGGCGGCCTGATGGTCGCTACCTTCCAGGTGGCGATCGCGCTGGGTGCGGTGTTCGGCGGCGTGCTGGTGGACAATGCCGGCGTCAACAGCGCCTTCATCTACAGCGGTGCGGCGACGCTGCTGGCGGCAATCGCGGTGGCCTGCTTCGGCCGCAAGCACGCTCACTGATTGAAGCGAACCGTCGCGCCGCGTCGGCTGATCAGCCGCGCGGCGCAATACGTTTGGCGATGACCTTGGCGGCTGCCGGCTTTGCCTCGGCCATCGTGTAGGCCGACAGTACAGAAGCGGCGGCAACCCCGGCTGCAAGCGGGCTGCGTGCATGGACGACAGCCAGGGCATCGCCCGTCCGCACCTCGGTTCCGACCGGCAGCAGGCCTGTGATGCCGACGACATGATCGACCTTGTCCTCGGGCCGGGTGCGTCCGCCACCGAGCGCGACGACGGCGAGGCCGATGTCGCGGGTGGCGATGGCGCTGACATAGCCGGACTGTTTTGCCTTCACCGCAACCTCGACATCAGCTTTCGGCAGATACTTTTCCGGGTCGGCGACGAAGTCGGCGGGACCGCCCAGGATGGCAACCATGCGGCCAAAGATGTCGGCAGCCGTGCCGTCCTCAAGTGCGATGCGCGCACGCTGAAGCCCCTCGCGCTGCGTACCGGCACGGCCAGCGGACAACAGCATCTCGGCGGCGAGCGCCAGCGTAACCTTCTCCAGGCGCGGATCGCGGAAGCGGCCGGTGAGGAAATCGACCGCGTTGCGGACCTCGACGGCATTGCCGGCGGCGGAAGCCAGCGGCTGGTTCATATCCGTGATCAGCGCCGTCGTCTTCAGGCCGGCGCCATTGGCGACCTCGACCAGACTGGTGGCAAGGGCCGTGGCATCGCGCGCGCTTTCCATGAAGGCACCGTTGCCGATCTTGACGTCGAGCACCAGCGAGCCGAGGCCGGCGGCGAGCTTCTTGGACAGGATCGAGGCGGTGATGAGCGGCACCGATTCCACGGTCGCGGTGACGTCGCGAACGCCATAGAAGCGCTTGTCAGCAGGCGCGAGGTCCGAGGTCTGGCCAATGATGGCGCAGCCAGCCTCGCGCACGGTGCGGCGGAACAGGGCAAGGTCGGGCTGGCTGACATAACCCGGGATCGAATCCATCTTGTCGAGCGTGCCGCCGGTGTGGCCGAGGCCACGGCCGGAGATCATCGGCACATAGGCGCCACAGGCAGCGACGATAGGCGCCAGCATCAACGAGACATTGTCGCCGACGCCGCCGGTGGAATGCTTGTCTGTCGCAGGGCCCGGCAGGTCGGACCAATCGAGCACGTCGCCGGAATCGCGCATGGAGGTGGTCAGGGCAACAGCTTCGTCGCGGCCCATACCGTTGAAGAAGACGGCCATGCCGAAGGCAGCGATCTGTCCTTCGGAGACGGCGCCGGAGGTGATGCCTTGAACGAAGGCCGCGATCTCGTGGGCGGACAGCGCCTTGCCGTCACGCTTGCCGCGGATGATTTCCTGCGGGAGCATCAGAAGTCGCCTGCTGTGCTTGAGGGCTGGCGCTCGACGGAGGAGCGAAGGAGCGCAGTGTTTCCCGTTTGCGCCACCCACTGCTCACGCATCGAACGAGCCCTGTTCAAACGCTTTGCGAAGAACCGAGGCCAGGCGCGCACCGCCGATGGGGGCCATGTCCTTGGTCTCGCGATGCGACAGTTCAGCGCCGGTCATGCCGGCGGCAAGGTTGGTGATGACCGAGCAGGCCAGCACCTTGAGGCCGAGGAAGCGGGCGATGATGGCCTCGGGCACGGTCGACATGCCCACAGCATTGGCGCCGAACATGCGGGCCATGCGGATTTCGGCCGGCGTCTCGAAGGACGGGCCGGAGAACCACATATAGATGCCCTTGTGCAGCTCGATGCCGGCGTCGGCGGCGGCAGCCTCGAAGGCGCGGCGCAGGCCGGCGTCATAGGCCTCGGTCATGCCGACAAAACGGCGGTCCGTCGGCTCGCCGAACAGCGGGTTGGTGCCGGCGAAGTTGATGTGGTCCTCGATCAGCATGATCGAGCCGGGCAGCATTTCCAGATCGACCGAGCCTGCGGCGTTGGTGAGCAGCAGCTTGCTGACGCCGATGCCGGCGAGCGTCTCGATTGCCGGGCGCATGACCGATGCGTCGCCATGTTCGTAGAAATGGGCGCGGCCGGCCATCATGATGATGGGGCGGCCGCCGAACAGGCCGGCGACGATCTCGCCGGCGTGGCCCGTCACACCGCTGCGCGGAAAGCCGGGCAGGTCGCCATAAGGAATGCGAACAGCGTTCTCGACCTCGTCGACGAGCGTGCCAAGACCGGAGCCGAGCACGAGCGCGGTCGACGGTGCGAGCCCGCCGAGGCTCTCGACGAGACGATCGACGGCTTCCTTCATTTCAACACCTCGGCCTCGAAACCCAGCGGGAAGATGTCCTTCAGCAGGACGGTCTCGACGACGCCGTTGTTGTCGCAAAGATGCAGCGGCGTGTCGGGGCCGGCAAATTCTGCGAGGCGCTGGCGGCAGCCGCCGCAGGGCGTGCACTTGGCCTTCTTCTCGGCGATGACGGCGATCTCGGTGATCTTGCCGCCACCGGCCATGACGTAGTGACCAAGTGCCGTGGTCTCGGCGCACCAGCCCTCCGGATAGGAAATGACCTCGATGTTGGCGCCGGTGAAGACACGGCCATCGTCGCAGCGGATCGCGGCCCCCACGGGGAATTTCGAATAGGGCGCGTAGGCCTTGGCCATGGCGCTCTGGGCGGCTTCGAACAGATCGTGGGACATACTCACCGCTCCTTCACGTAAGGCACGCCGCCGGCGCGCGGCGGGATGGCCTTGCCGATAAAGCCGGCAAGCAGGATGACGGTGAGAACGTACGGCAACGCCTGCATGAACTGCACGGGCACCTTGCCGATGACCGGCAGCGGCGTGCCCTGCAGGCGGATCGACAGCGCGTCGAGGAAGCCGAACAGAAGGCAGGCAAACATCGCCGGCACCGGCTTCCACTTGGCGAAGATGAGAGCGGCGAGCGCAATGTAGCCGCGGCCGGCGGTCATGTCCTTGACGAAACCGGCATTCTGGGCGAGCGCCATGTAGGAGCCGGCGAGACCGGTGAGGATGCCGGTGCAGATGACGGCGCGGTAGCGCAGCCAGGCGACCGAGATGCCGGCCGTGTCGACCGCAGCCGGGTTTTCGCCGACGGCGCGCAGGCGCAGGCCGAAGCGCGTGCGGAACAGCACCCACCAGGTGAAGGGCACGGCGAGGAAGGCGACGTAGGTGAGCAGCGAGTGCCCCGAGAGCAGGCCCGAATAGAGCTGGCCGATGACGGGCACGTCCCGCAGGGCATCGGCGCCCGGCAGGTTGATGGCGCCGAAGCGTGCCTCCGGCTCGAGCGAGGGCGTGCGGCCGCCCTGCTGGAACCAGGCCTGGCCGAGGATGATGGTGGAGCCGGCGGCGATGAAGTTGATCGCCACGCCCGACACGATCTGGTTGCCGCGATGGGTGATCGAGGCGAAGCCATGGACCAGCGACATGCCGATGGAGACGAGAACCGCGACCGTCAGGCCGATCCAGGCGGAATCGTAGACGGCGGCGGCCGCCGCGCCGGCGAAGGCGCCGGCGAGCATCTTGCCCTCGAGGCCGATGTCGAAGACGCCGGCGCGTTCGGAATAGAGGCCGGCAAGGCAGGCAAGCAGCAACGGAACCGACAGACGGACCGTCGAGTTCAGTACATTGATGAGCGTGTCAATGAATTCCATGTCAGGCACGCTCCCCTTTCGCGGCGGCAATGCCGACGGATCTCGGACTGAAGCTGGCGAAGATGCCCTGGACGGCCGGGCGGAACATGTGTTCGAGCGCGCCGGCAAAGAGGATGACCAGGCCCTGAATGATGACGATCATGTCGCGGCTGATATTGGGCATCTCGAAGGAGAGTTCAGCGCCGCCCTGGTAGAGCATGCCGAACAGGATGGCGGCGGGCACGATGCCGGCGGGATGCGATCGGCCCATCAGCGCCACCGCGATGCCGACGAAGCCTGCGCCGCTGACGAAGTCGAGCGGCACGTTGTGCTGGTCGCCGAGGATGGGGTTGAGCGCCATCATGCCGGCGAGCGCGCCCGAGATCAGCATGGTGATGATGGTGATGCGGGAGGCCGAGATGCCGGCATAACGCGCCGCCTTCGGGCTGAAGCCCATGGTGCGGATCTCGTAGCCGAGCTTGGTGCGCCAGATCAGCACCCAGACCAGGAAGGCCATGACCAGCGCCAGCAGGAACGAGATGTTGAGCGGCGCCGACGGGCGGACCTTGAGGCCGAACTCGGCCAGCAGCCAGCCGAGCTTGGGCAGTTGCGCGCCTTCGAGGAACTGGCGGGTCTGTGGCGCCATGGCGCCGACCGGCTTCAGCACGTTGACCAGCATGTAGACCATCACGCTAGCCGCGATGAAGTTGAACATGATGGTGGTGATGACGATGTGGGAGCCGCGCTTGGCTTGCAGATAGGCCGGGATCAGCGCCCAGAGCGCGCCGACAAGGGCCGAGGCGACGATCGCCAGCGGGAAGGTCAGCCACCACGGCAGCACGCTGTCGAAGGAAAGGGCGACGATGGCGATGCCGAGGCCGGCGATATAGGCCTGGCCCTCGCCGCCGATGTTGAACAGGCCGCAATGGAAGGCGACTGCAACGGCAAGGCCGGTGAAGATGAAGTTGGTGGCGTAATACAGCGTGTAGGCGAGCCCCTGGCCGCTGCCGAAGGCGCCATCGACGAGGATGACGGCGGCGCGGAAGGGATTTTCACCGACGAGCAGCACCACGAGGCCGGCAACGATGAAGGCGACCAGCAGGTTGATCAGCGGGATGAGCCCGTAGTCGGCCCAGGCCGGAAGTTTTGCGTAAGGCGTGCTCATTCGGCGGCCTCCTTGTGTTCGACGCCTGCCATGAGAAGCCCGAGTTCGCCTTCGCTCGCGTCCGGCCCGCGCTCGCCGACGACGCGGCCGGCAAACATCACCAGGATGCGGTCGGAGAGCGACCGAATCTCGTCGAGCTCGACCGAAACAAGAAGCACGGCCTTGCCCTGGTCGCGCATGGCGATCAGGCGCTTGTGAATGAATTCGATGGCGCCGACATCGACGCCGCGCGTCGGCTGGCCGACGACGAGCACGCCGGGATCCTGCTCTATCTCGCGCGCGAGCACGATCTTCTGCTGGTTGCCGCCGGAAAAATTGGCCGTCTTGAGGCGCGTGTTGGCGGGGCGGATGTCGTATTTCTCGATCTTTTCCTGCGCGTCCTTCTGGATGGCGTCGAGGTTGAGGAACGGCCCCTTCAGATATTGCGGCTTGTCGTGATAGCCGAGGATCGAGTTCTCGCTTTCCTCGAACGCGAGAACCAGGCCGACATGGTGGCGGTCCTCGGGCACATGGGCGAGACCTCGGTCGCGCAGCTCGGCGGGGTCGGCATTGCCGGTCACGTCGATCGGCCTGTTGTCGAGAAGCACGGTGCCCGACACCGCCTTGCGGATGCCCGAGATCGCCTCCATCAGCTCCGACTGGCCGTTGCCGGCGACGCCCGCGATGCCGACGATCTCGCCGGCGCGGACGTCGAAGGAGACGTCGTCGACCATGGTGACGCCGCGCGAATCCTTGACGGTCAGGTTCTTGACCAGGAGCTTGACGTCGCCGGGATTGGCCTCGCCCTTCTCGACGCGCAAGAGCACACGACGGCCGACCATCAGCTCGGCCAGTTCTTCTACTGTCGTCTCGCTGGTCTTGCGGGTGGCAACCATGGTGCCCTGGCGCATGACCGAGACGTTGTCGGTGATGGCCATGATCTCGCGCAGCTTGTGCGTGATCAGCACCACCGTCTTGCCCTGGTCCTTGAGCTGCCTGAGGATGCGGAACAGGTGGTCGGCTTCTGCAGGGGTGAGCACGCCGGTCGGCTCGTCGAGGATCAGGATTTCGGCGCCGCGATAGAGCGCCTTGAGGATTTCGACGCGCTGCTGCAGGCCGACGGGCAGTTCCTCGATGATCGCGTCCGGGTTGACCTCGAGGCCGTATTCCTGCTCCAGCCGGCGCAGCTCGGAGCGCGCCTTTGAGATCGACTTGTTGAGCAGGGCCTCGCCTTCGGCGCCGAGGATGACGTTTTCCAGCACCGAGAAATTCTCGACCAGCATGAAGTGCTGGTGAACCATGCCGATGCCGGCGGCGATGGCGTCGTTCGGGGTCTTGATCGAGGCCGTCTTGCCGTTGACGCGGATCTCGCCGCTGTCGGCCTGGTAGAAACCGTAGAGGATCGACATCAGCGTCGACTTGCCGGCACCGTTTTCGCCGATGATGCCATGGATGGTGCCGCGCGGAACCTCCAGGGCGATGTCACGGTTGGCGCGCACCGCGCCGAAACTCTTGTTGATGCCGATCAGCTCGATAGCAGCTTCCGCCATACGACCGTCCCACTCACGTTCTTATGTTCTTGTTATAGCTTGTCGGAAGAGCTAGCACGCCCATCCTGCCCTGCCAATCGGCTCGCTTTTGCGCCCTCGACAAACGAACGACGGGTGCTCAATTTCGAGCAGTTGCCGTTTGCTGCGGACCGAAAAGGAAAGACCATGACCACACCCGAGGACCGGCTGACGACGCTCGAAATCCGCAATGCGGAGCAGGAGCACCTGATCGAGGAGCTTTCCGGCCAGATCGCCCAGCAATGGACCGTGATCGACCGGATGCAGAAGAAGCTCGACGCGCTGGCCGAACGCTTCCTCGCGCTCGAGGAAAGCTCCGCGCCCGACACACCGGTGACCAAGCCTCCCCACTGGTAGAACCCACCACCAACGCTCACGCCAGCCCGGCATGGTCAGACGGCTGCCACAGTTCGATCGGGTTGCCCTCGGGATCGTGGATGCGGCAGAAGCGCCCGACCTCAGAATCCCATTCGGCCCGCGTCTCGACTGAGATCCCCGCTGCCTTGAGTTCGGCCATCATGCCGTCGAGGTCGTCGACGCGCAGATTGACCAACCATTGCTGCTCAGCACGCCCGAAATAGTCAGTGTCCTGCTCGAACGGCGCGAAGATGGTCGGACCGGCCTCCTGCTTCCAGACTTCCCTTGCGATGTCGAGGATGCCGAGATGCTTCTCGTACCAGGCGGCGAGCGCCTGAGGATCCCTTGCTCGAAAGAAGAAACCGCCTATGCCGGTGACCTTAGCCATCGCGTTGTCCTACCTGCTTGCAGACCCCCTGAATGAAACGAACCACCAGGCACGGGCCTGGTGGTTCGCATTGAGGTCTTCAGCCGATCAATAGGGGCACTTGTCGTCCGAGGTGTAGTCGTGGACCTGGACGGTGCCGGCGATGATGTCGGCCTTGGCCTTCTCGACAGCGGCCTTCATCTCGTCGGTGATGAGTGCCTTGTTGTTGTCGTCGAGCGCGTAGTCGACGCCGCCTTCCTTGAGGCCGAGATTGTTCACGCCGCCGGCGAACTTGTCGTTCTTGACGTCCATGAAGGCGTTGTAGACGGCGGTGTCGACGCGCTTGAGCATCGAGGTCAGGACCTTGCCCGGGTGCAGGCCGTTCTGGTTGGAATCGACGCCGATGCCGAGCTTGCCGCCGTCGGCGGCAGCCTGGAGCACGCCAACGCCAGTGCCGCCGGCCGCGGCGTAGATCACGTCAGCGCCCTGCGAGATCTGGGTCTTGGCGATTTCGCCGCCCTTGGTCGGGTCGTTCCAGGCAGCAGGCGTGTCGCCGGTCATGTTCTGGATCACTTCGGTCGCGCCCGCAGCCTTGGCGCCGCCGACATAACCGCAGCCGAACTTGCGGATCAGCGGAATGTCCATGCCGCCGATGAAGCCGACCTTCTTGGACTGCGAAGCGTGCGCAGCCAGGACGCCGACGAGGTAGGAGCCTTCATTTTCCTTGAACACGACCGAACGGATGTTCGGCTTGTCCACGACCATGTCGATGATGGCGAACTTCAGGTCCGGATAATCGGCTGCGACCTTCTCAAGCGCTTCCGACCAGGCGAAGCCGGCCATGACGATCGGGTTGCGGCCGTCTTCGGCGAAGCGGCGAAGCGCCTGCTCGCGCTGCGAGGCGTTGGACACCTCGAACTCGACATAGGAGATGCCGGTCTCGGCCTTGAACTTTTCTGCGCCGTTGAAGGACGCTTCGTTGAACGACTTGTCGAACTTGCCGCCGAGATCATAGAGCAGCGCCGGCTGGATATCGGCCGCAAGCGCCGGAAGGCACATGGCGGTGGCCGCCAGAAGGCCAAGAACGATACGTTTCATGTGATCCACACCCTGTCGGTTGTCTTTTTTTCCGATCACCGCACGCACCGTTCCTCGGGCAGCGCGCGGCAACATGGCGAGGACCATCCCCCCGCGCATGGCCATATCTTGCATGGGCCAAGACAAAATTCACGCAGAATCTTGACCTTTTGGAAAAATGCTGTGGCCTCGTAAAGCCCCCGTAAAACGGGCGTTCAGGCCGGTGCGTCCTGCGGGATGGCGCAGGCGACGCCGGTGCCCTTCAGGCCGCAATAGCCATGGGGATTCTTGGCCAGGTACTGCTGGTGATCCTCCTCGGCGAAGTAGAAACTGGGCGCCGGCTCGATCTCGGTGGTGATCCTTTCCCGGCCTGCCTGCCGGAGGGCTGCATCATAGGCATCGCGCGACGCGCGCGCAGCCTCCTGCTGGGCGGCGCCGAAGGTGTAGATGACAGAGCGATAGGTGGTGCCGATATCGTTGCCCTGACGCATGCCCTGGGTCGGATCGTGGGCTTCCCAGAAGATCTTGAGCAGGCCGGCATAGGCAACCTGCGTGGGATCGAACACCACAAGCACGACCTCGGCATGGCCGGTGAGGCCGGTACAGGTCTCCTGATAGGTCGGATTGGGGGTGATGCCGCCGGCATAACCCACCGCCGTCACCCAGACGCCTGGGGTCTGCCAGAACAGCCGCTCGGCACCCCAGAAGCAGCCGAGACCAAACATCGCCTGTTCGATCCCCTCGGGATAAGGGCCTTTGAGCGGGCGCTTGGACACATGGTGCCTGGAGGCGGTCGGTATCGGCCGGTCACGGCCGCGCAGCGCCTCGGAGGGTGCCGGCATCTTGAGCTTCTTGTTCAGCATGTCGCTGAGGAAAAACATGTCCATTCTCCCTTCGCCGGCTGCCGGTAGCGGTGGGGCCGTCAGACTTCCGCGGTGAAGCGCCCCGGGCGCCGCCTGTGGCCTATGGCATACAACAGGAAGGCGAGCACGGCGAAGACCGCGAAGCCTGGCAGATTGAGAACGGGCATGATCACGGTGTCCCAGAGTGCAGCGCTCGCCTTGTCGCGAACGAAGGCTTCGGTGGCGGCCAGCGTGCTGGGCGACGCGGTCGACCAGCTGGTGTCGAGCGGCGTCATCACCAGCCTGGAGACGGCAACCGTGCGGGTGGCGTCGAGCACCGCCATGATGACAGCCACCGAAAGTGCGATCGCGGCGGCGAGACGGAACACGAAGCGGATCATGAAAGGCCCTGATTATCGGTTTCGGGACAAGAAATAGGGCTTGGCGCCGGCGCAGGCAATCGCCGGCACCCTGAATTGACAGGCAAATGACCTATGCCGGCTGCCTCGAGCGACGGCCCAGAACACGCCACAGCGCAAAGATGCCGCCCGATATGGCGCCGACGACAATGCCGGCGAGGCCCATGAAGACAACGAAATAGCCGCAGCCGCCCTCGAAGCAGCTTATGTCTGTTGCCGAGGCATAGAGCTGCCCGCCGCCCAGCCCCGTCGCAAGACCAAGGGCGCCGCCGAGCACAACACCGAGCAGGACAAGACCGATGGAGGCCACCACCGACAAGGCGGGTTTCGGATGGGCCGGCTGCGGTTGCGTCGCACCACCCTGCCCCGGCTGCGGCGCGGCCGATGCCGCGAGGCCGGCGGTGCGAGGCAGCAGCTCGCGCCTGACAAGCACGATCATTGCCGCGCCGATGACGATCTCGCCCAGGGTCCAGGCAAGCGCTGTCAGGCTGAAGCCGAACTCGGGTGCGACCACCACATAAAGCTGCTTCAGCACCAGCGCTGCGATGACCGCTCCCTGCCAAAGCTTGAACCGGCGGGCGAAGTCTGGCGAGCGCTGATAGACGAGCCAGAGCAGATAGAGACCCCAGGCAATGGTTACGGCACCGATCGCCATCGAGCCGTAGATGAAGACACGCACCGAGCCTGGGAACGAATAGCTCCAGACGCTGGCAAGACTGCCGTCGATGCCGCGCGCGGCAAGCGCCATGACAAGGCAGAGCCACACAACAGGCAGCCAGCCCAACATGCTCCTGTCGCCTGCACGACCGTCGCCGCCTTCATCAGACATTCTTGTCCCCGCAATCTCGCCGTTCCGCTGTCAGTCTGCGCAGGTCAGCGGCCGCTGGCAAGATGGGCAGCGAACCGGACAACGCTCGTGACGCCGATCCATGGGCGAACCGGGCGGAGCGGCACAGCCGGAGGCTCAGAGAGCGCGAATGCAGGCATGCGGACGCCGAAATCCCTGGCGCAGGAGCGACTATCCCGGCCTATTTTGCCGGCAAGGCCAATTCGCCGGCAAGTTTTGCAACGCAACCGCTTGGCAAGCGTCGCGGGATCGACTAGATGAGCCCCGCGGCGGAGTGCAAGCGATTGTATTCGGCCGCAGGCGGAAGGTGCAGGCAGGTTGACTGCATCCCGATTGCCGGCCCCAGCGGCCGCAAGCCACGCCCCAGGAGATGCACGCACTCCCAACCTGCCCGGCGAAACCGGCCGGCGCAAAGCGAGCGATGCGGAGAGGTGGCCGAGTGGTTGAAGGCGCACGCCTGGAAAGTGTGTATACGGGGAACCGTATCGCGGGTTCGAATCCCGCTCTCTCCGCCAGCTAATTTCTGACTCAACAAAGCCAGCAATACTAGATACTTAGCAGGACCTGCGGCTTGGCCCGGTCCCAGCCTTGTGTCCCAAAATCAACTGTGAGTGCACCCATCGGTCACAAGAAAGAGCCTTGGCCCGAAGCTTGAAGCCGCTCGTGCCGGAGGACCTCGGTGACCTCGTATTGGGTTCGTAGACGCGTCCCGCGCCGAGACTGTTTTGCCTTGAGACGCACTAGGAGGCTGTCACCTTTGCCGAACCTCTCGCTGCCCGCCTTCACTCGCTCCAGAAAGGTTGGGGCCAGCACCGAGGCCGTAAAGGGCCTACGTCCGTCACTGAAAGTCCACTTGGCTTCGCCTTCTAGGCTTCGTGGCGGTCAGCCAGATTTCACTTTCATTTTCGAGAAGCGCTTTGTCTGTCGCGACGGAGACCATGGTGGAGGCTTCCTCTCGACTCACGGTCGCTACCGGATCGGAATTCACCTGAACGGCAAACCCACTTGCCAAGCCTTGAGTTACCGGCTTCGCAACGCGCTCGATGCTGCCGCCAACGTCGCCGTTGACGACAAGGTTTGTTGTGACTGTTGTTTAGTATGCCGAGAGATGTGATTGGCTCTGAACTGCTGGGACTGAAATCCTTGGCGGCATTAAGCTTGGCGGCCTGCGTCCAGTATCCATTCGCCCGGAATCGATGTGGGCATCGACCTCACCTCACTGCGAAGAAACTGGCTACATCGGTAGGCCCGTGACGGGTTACAGCGCCTTCGACAAGAAAGTTCGTGTGCGCCCCTTGGGGAAGTCTTCCAGCACCCCAAACGGTCTGTAGCCCTGGCGTCGGTAGACCTTAAGCGCAATGGGACTGAAGGTGTCGATGTAGGCGCCGTGGCAGGCCCGCTTGACTGCTTCGGCTTCAGCCGCGTCCAGCATGCGTCCGGCAACGTTTTGTCTGCGCAGGCTTTCGTCTACCCACAGCCACTGCACATAGAGCCAGCCCCAGGCGGTGTAGCCGGAGATGCCGGCAATGACGGTGCCGCTCTCGTCACGTACCAGTACAGCCAATGCTTGCTTCTCGGCCGGCCCGACGTCGCTCGCATTGAAGGCAGTCAGGTGATTGCCGATGACTTTGATATCTTCGGACGATGGGGTGTCAGTGACTTCGATCTTCACGGCTGCCTCGACCTGCCCAGTGCTTTGACCTTTGCCAACATCTCAAGCCGGTGTCCGGGCGGTGTCTTCAACCCCGGCCCCACCGCTCAGCCGGCGACGCGCCCGCCCTGCATCGGCTCGGGAACGCCCGTCGTGCTTGGGAAGCTGATCGGCAGCCCGCGCAGAACACGTACTGCCAGGAATGCGAAGCACTCGGCCTCCACCGCGTCGCCGCGCCAGCCGATGGTGTCGGCTGAAACCGCTTCGACGCCCGCCCGCTCACGCAACATCGCCATGAAGGTCGGGTTGTGGCGACCGCCGCCGGAGACGAAGAGTTTTTTCGGACGCTGCGGCAAAAGGTCGAGCGCCTTGCCGACGCAGGACGCACTGAAAGCAGTAAGCGTCGCAGCACCGTCCTCATTGCTCAGCCCGTCGGCCATCGCTGCGGTGAAATCGAAGCGGTCGAGCGATTTGGGATAGGCAGCCGTGAGATAGGGATGTTCGAGCAGGCGCGCCAGCCTCGCCTCGTCGACGGTGCCGGTGGCTGCGAGCGCCCCACCCCGGTCCATCTCGCCCAGGCCCCTCACTTTTACGAAGTCGTTGATCGGCGCGTTGGCCGGGCCGGTGTCGAAGGCGACGAGGTCGGACTTGCCGTCCCACCAGGTGACGTTGCCGACGCCGCCGAGATTGAGGATGGCGCTGTCGCCACTTGCGCCGGCAGTGCCGAGCAGTGCTGCATGATAGGCGGCCGCCAACGGCGCGCCCTGCCCGCCGGCGCGAATGTCGGCAGTGCGGAAGTCATAGACGACCTTGGCGCCGAGGATCGACTGCATCAGCTGGCCATCGCCGAGCTGGCGGGTCTCGCCGCGCAAGCCGCCCTTGTGCGGGCCGCGATGCAGCACGGTCTGGCCGTGGAAGCCGATGACGCCGATGTCGGCCATCGTCATGCCGGCGCCCTCGACGACCTGCCTGACGGCAGCCGACTGGGCGCGGGTCAACATCTCTTCTGCCTCGGCGAAGATCGCCGGCTCGGGTCCCTCGAAGTTCCACACACGGGCTTCGGCCTGGGCCTGTTCCAGCATTGGCCGGACGGAGGCTTCGTAAGGCACGAGCGCGTAGGGACCGAAGGCCTCAATGCGCTCGCCGTCGGTCTTGAGCAGCGCGACGTCGATGTTGCCGTCGAGCACGGTTCCGGTCATCAGCCCGACCGACCAGATAGAGTTCATGTTCAAGCTCCGTTGATGGTGTCGCCGACCAGGCGGCGCAGATCCGTTATCCCGCTGTCGAAATGGCGGGTCGGGTGGATGCGATTGGTGAGCAGGGTCCAGGCGCGGCCGGCATCGAAATCGATCCAGAGGCCCGTACCGGTGAAGCCGGTGTGGCCGATGGTGCCGGCGGTGCAGTGATCGCCGCCGGACCAGCCGGCATACGGATGCTCCCAACCATGGGTGCGCTTGTCCGACAGGGGCGTGCGCATCAATTTGATGGTACGCTCGGACGCGCCACTACCGTCGAGCAGTCCTCTGGCAAGGTCCAGCACCGAGCCGACGGTGCCAAACAGGCCGGCATGCCCTGCCCCCTGAAGCGCCGAGCAATTGTCGTCATGGACCTCGCCCGACAGCACACGGTGTCGCCAGGTGCAGTCTTCCGTCGCCGCCGATTGGTCAGGATCAGCCGAAAAGGCAAAGCCCGGGCCGGCATCCATCTCGCGCATCGACTTGCCGGACAGGCGCTCCAAGGCAAAACCGAGCAGGATGAAGTTGATGTCTGAGTAGACCGGCGCGGCGAGCTTTCGCCATTCGCGCTGCAGGACGAAGGCCCGCAGCAGGTCGGGGTCGCGGCCATAGGTATAGATCGGCTCGACCGCCGGGAACGGCGTCTGGTGGCCGAGGCACTGGCGGAAGGTAACCTGCCGCTCCCAGGCATTGGGATCATACTGGCGCAGGTCGGGTAAGACGGTCGTCAGCGGCGCGTCGAGATCGATGGTGCCTGCCTCGGCCAGCGCCAGGATGCGCGGTGTGGTGAAGATGACCTTGGTCAGCGACGCCAGGTCGAACCAAGTGTTCTCGTGCATCGCGCGCTCGGGGGGAACGCGCTGCGCGTGGCCGATGGCGCGGGTGAACCGTTGGCCGCCCTTGTCAACGACACCAAGCACGCCGCCCGGGATCCGGCCAGCGGCGACAGCCTGTTCGAGCGGGACGAAGGCACGCTCGAAACGCTGGGCGATGTCGTCGCTGACCATGTTCGCTTCCCTCAGGCCTCGGCCCGGACCTTGTGATCGGCGCCGTATTGCATCCATGTCGCCGCTGGCGGCTCGTAGCCGACCGGGCGCACAAGCGACGGCACCTGGCGGGTGTCGAGCTCGAAATGCTGCTTGCGGCGGTCGATCGTCGGCACGGCCTCGATGAGTTTCCTGGTGTAGGGGTGCTGCGGGTTGGACAGCACCGATTTCGCATCGCCGATCTCGACGATCTGGCCGGCATACATCACCGCGACACGATGCGCGATGCGTTCGACCACCG
This sequence comes from Aminobacter sp. MET-1, assembly GCF_026521175.1. Lineage (NCBI taxonomy): Bacteria > Pseudomonadati > Pseudomonadota > Alphaproteobacteria > Hyphomicrobiales > Phyllobacteriaceae > Aminobacter > Aminobacter sp. MET-1. Next base: position 81,215 of record NZ_JAMSHL010000016.1, read on the forward strand.
CCATGTCGTGCGAGATGAACAGATAGGCGAGACCATATTCGCGCTGCAGGTCGACCAGAAGCTCCAGCACACGCGCCTGGACGGACACGTCGAGTGCCGAGACCGCCTCGTCAAGCACCACGACCGACGGGTTGAGCATCAGCGAGCGGGCTATGCACAGGCGTTGGCGCTGGCCGCCGGAGAACTGGTGCGGATAACGCGCCAGGCTATCCTCGGGCAGGCCGACGCGCTTGAGCAGCGTGACCATGCGCTCGCGCACCGTCGTATCGATCGGCGCACCGGTCGCTATCACCGGCTCCGCCAGGATCTGCTCGACGGTCAGTCGCGGGTTGAGCGATGCATAGGGGTTCTGGAACACCATCTGCACCGGCAGCCTGCTCTGGCCGGGCCTTGCAGCCTGAGCTTCGACCGAGAAGACACCACGTGTCGGTGAGACAAGTCCGAGCACGGCGCGTGCCGTGGTCGACTTGCCAGAGCCGCTTTCGCCGACGATGGCCAGCGTCTCGCCCGCAAGCAGGTCGAAGCCGACACCGTCGACGGCATGCACCGCACCGACCGGCTTGCTGAACCAGCCACCCTTCAGCGGAAAACGTACAACGAGATCGTCGACCTCGAGCGTCGGCTTGGGTAGCGGTACGACCTCGCGTGCGCCGTCGGCGCGAGCGGCGGCACCACTGGAGAAGTGCGGCACCGCGTGCAGAAGATGCTGCGTGTAGGGGTGCTGCGGCTTGTCGAGGATCTGGCTCAGCTCGCCCTGTTCGACGATCCGGCCGTCCTGCATCACCATCACGCGGTCAGCGATGCCGGCGACGAGGCCGATATCGTGGCTGATGAAGATCATCGACATGCCTGTCTCGCGCCTGAGCTCGGCCAGCAGCGCCATGATCTGCGCCTGCACGGTGACGTCGAGCGCAGTCGTCGGCTCGTCGGCGATCAGCAGGCGCGGATTGCAGGCCAGCGCCATGGCGATCATTACGCGCTGGAGCATGCCACCGGAAAGTTCGTTCGGCGTCGCCTTCAGCCGGCGCTCGGCATCCGGAATGCGCACCCGCTCCAGCGCTTCACGCGCCGCGGCGCGTGCCTGCGCGCCGGTCAGGCCGCGATGCAGGCGGAACGATTCCTCGATCTGGGCGCCGATTGATAGCACCGGGTTGAGCGAGGTCATCGGCTCCTGGAAGATCACGCCGATCTCGGCGCCGCGAATGCCGACGAGTTCCTGCTTGCCGGCCGCGGTGACGTCCATCACCGAGCCGTTGGCGCGCAGCAGCTCGATCTTGCCGCTGGTGATGCGCCCGTCGGCATAGTCGGTCAGGCGATTGGTGGAGAGCGCGGTGACGGATTTGCCCGAGCCGCTCTCGCCTACGATCGCCAGCACCTCGCCAAGGCCGAGGTCGAAGCTGACGCCATGCACGACCTCCTTGGTCGCGGTACCCTGGCCGAAGCTGACATGCAGGTCGTGGACCGAAAGGATCGGCTTGACGTCATTGGCCATGTCACGCCCTCCTCGTCTTGGGGTCGAGGATGTCGCGAAGCGCATCGCCGAGAAGGTTGAAGCCGAGGATGGAAAGCATGATGGCGACGGCCGGGAAGGCCAGCAACCACGGCGCCTGCTCCATCAGGTTACGGGCATCGCTCAGCATCAGGCCGAGCGACGAGGCAGGCGGCTGGGTGCCGAGGCCAAGGAAGCTCAGGCCCGCTTCGGTCAAGAGCGCCCAGGCGAGCGCCAGCGTCACCTGTACGGTCAGCGGCGCCACCAGGTTGAGCAGCAAGTGCCGGGTCAAGATGTAGCTGCGGCTCGAGCCGAAAGTGCGGGCGGCATCGACGAAGTCGCGCGCCTTGAGCGACAGCGCCGGTCCGCGCACCACACGGGTGAAGATCGGCGTGTAGACGATGCTGATGGCTGCGACGCTGGTCCAGGTGCCCGGGCCGATGATGGTGACGATCAGCAGCGCCAGGAGGATCGCCGGGAAGGCCAGCAGCACGTCCATGAGGCGCATAAGGAGCGTGTCCCAGCGCCCGCCATACCAGGCGGCGGTGAGGCCGAGCACAGTCCCGGCAAGGGTTGCCAGCGCGACGGAGAAGAAGGCAACGGTGAAGGACTGGCCGACGCCCTTCATCAGGCGGCTCATGACGTCACGGCCGAACAGGTCGGTGCCCATCCAGTAGGAAGACGTCGGCGCGTGCAGGCGGTCGATCCGATACTGCATCAGTGGGTCGTGCGGGGTCAGGCCGACGGTCCCCAGCAAAGCGACCAGCAGGTAGACCAGCACGATGGCGCCGCCGATGCGGCCGCTCGGATGGGAGAAAATGGACTTCAGGATGCGCATCAACGGCCCTCCAGGCGAATGCGGGGGTCGAGCGCGGCATAGGCGAGGTCGACGAGCAGATTGACGATCATGAAGTTGAGGGCGATGAACAGAACGGCGCCCTGCACCAGCGCATAGTCGCGCTGCAGGATGGCTTCCAGCACCATGCGGCCGAGGCCCGGCAAGGCGTAGATCTGTTCGACGATGACGGCGCCGCCGAGCAGGTAGCCGAACTCGATGCCGCTCAGCGTGACGACAGGCACCAGCGCATTGGGCAGGGCGTGGCGCCAGATGACCTGGCGCTCCGGCGTGCCCTTGCTGCGGGCGGTGCGGACGTAATCGTCGCTGAGAACGTCGAGCATGGCAGAGCGGGTGACGCGGGTGACCGAAGAGGCGAAGGCGCAGCCAAGCGTGATCGCCGGCAGGATCATCTGGCCGAGATTCTGCAATGGATTCTGCCAGATCGGGGTGAACGCGCCCATGGTGGGCAGAACGCCGAAGCCGGCCGACAGGATGTAGATGATGACGAGGCCGACAACGAAGCTCGGCGTCGACTGGCCGATCATGGCGACGATGCGCACGCCGAGATCGGCAGGACGTTCGTTGCGCGTGGCGGCAAAGACGCCGGCGGGCACGCCGATCGACAGCGCGATCAGCATGGCAAGCAGCGCGAGTTCCAGCGTCAGCGGGAAGCGTTCGAGGATGACCGTCAGCACCGGTTTGCCATAGGTCACCGATACGCCGAGGTCGCCGCTGAACAGGCCGGTGAACCAGCGCCAGTACTGGACCGGCCAAGGTTGGTCGATGCCGAAATAGACGGCAAGCGAATCCCGCTGCTGCGGGGTCAAAAGGCCGGCCTCGGTGCCCAGCATGGCCGTGATGGAATCGCCCGGCACGAGCCGGATGGCGATGAAGACGATGATAGAGACGCCGATGAGAACCAGGGGAAAGGCCCGTAGGCGACGTATCACGTAACTCATGGCGTGCGAACCATCTGGGGTTGAAGGAGCGTTTCGGCTCCCCGGCTGGATCGGTCTGGGAGCCGATCGCGGATTGCAGGGCGGTCGCCATCTTGTCGAAGGCGACCGCCTTCAGGCGACGACAGGGAGAGCGCGCCGCCTGAAGCTCTGGTTACTGCTGGACGGTGGCTTTGCCGAGGCTGACCAGCGAACCTGTCGGCATCGGCACGAAGCCCTGCACGTTCTTCTGCTGGGCAGTGTAGCCGTAGCCGGTGTAGAGCCAGATCCACGGCGCCTTCTCGGCGAGTTGCTTGTCCAACTCGGCGAAGATCACCTTGCGCTTCTCCGGATCGGTCTCGGCGCGGCCGTCCTGCAGCAGCTTGTCGAGCGTGTCGTCAGCGAAGTTGGACACCTTCTGCAGGTTACCGTTCTTGGTCCAGTAGCGGTTGTACATGGTGTAGGGGTCGGGACGGCCGCCATTCAGCGCCACGGCCATGTCGAAGTCGCCCTTCAGCCAGGTGTCGACATAGACGTTGAGCTCCATCATCTTGATGTCGAGCTTGACGCCGATCTCGGCCAGCTGCGACTGCAGCACCTGCGCTTCGGCGGCAGCCGTCGGCGGCTCACCGGTGGCAGCGATTACGGTAGCGCTGAAGCCATCGGCAAAACCGGCATCGGCCATCAGCTTCTTGGCCTTCTCGACGTCCTGCTTGTAGCAGAACAGCGAGTTCGGGTCGGACGCAAAGAACGGTGCGGTAATCGGCCCGGTCACCTTGCCTTCGCCCAGGGATGCCGTATCGAGCACAGCCTGGCGGTCAACGGCGCAGGAAATGGCCTGGCGCACGGCCAGTTCGTTCATCGGCTTGCGGGCCGGATTGAGCTGAAGCACGTGGTAGGCGAGCAGCGGTGCGCGGTTGAGCTGGAGCTTGGGCTCCTTGGGCACCAGCGTCGCAATCAGCGGATCGTTGAGCAGCGCGAAATCGACCTGTCCGGTGCGCATGGCAGCCAGGATCGCGGTCTCGTCGGGCAGAACACTGATCTCGATGCCGTCGACGCCGGTGGCGCCACCGGCCCAGTCCTTGTTGGCGACAAGCGCCGCCTTGGAATTGGGATCCCACTTCTCGAGCTTGAATGGACCCGAGCCGATCGCCTGGGTGCCGATGGTGCCAGCAGCGATCTCGCTTGCCGGAACGATCGACGAGTTGGTGTCGGTCATGGCGGTGAGGATCGGCGCGTCGGGCTGCTTGAGCTTGAAGACGACGGTGCCGGCATCGGGCGTCTCGATGGCCTCGATCGACAGGTAGTTGGCGCGGTTGGCGGCACCCGTCTTCTCGTCGAGGATGCGCTCGAACGATGCCTTGACGTCGGCCGAGGTCAGCGCGGCACCGTTCTGGAACTTGGCCTTGGGGTCGAGCTTGAAGGTGAGCTGCTTGCCGTCGGCGGAAAACTCCCACGACGTGGCGATGCCCGGAACGATCTTGAGGTCGGCATCGAGGCGCACGAGCGGTTCGTAGATCAGCTCAAGCAGGCGCAGCGACGAAAACGCGGTCTGCTTATGCGGGTCGAGTCCAGTGGCGTCCTGCGCCCAGGCCATCCGCAGCGTCGCTGCATCGGCATGGCCTGCGACACCCGACAGGCCGATCATCACGGCCGTGGTTGCCCCAAGGAAATATTTGAACTTGCTGGTCATTTCATCCTCCCTGTTACTCATTCTCTGGCGCGGCCGGAATGGCCGACCGGATCACATGGATGCCTGCTTCGCATCCCGGATTGCTTGCCGCAAGAAGCCTTTCGAACCCTCCAGCGCTGATCGCGCCGCGGCGAGGTCCATCCCCGTCATGACGATGAGGATTGCCAGCTTCACGTCGTTGTCTGTCTGGGCCAGCGCTGCCTGCGCCACTTCCAGCGTACATTCGGTCGCCTGCATGACGATGCGGGCGGCGCGTGCCACGAGTTTCTTGTTCGACGCCTTGAGGTCGACCATGAGGTTCTCATAGGTCTTGCCGATGCCGATCATGCTGGCCGTGGTCAGCATGTTGAGAACGAGCTTCTCTGCCGTGCCCGACTTCATGCGCGTCGAGCCGGTCAGCGCCTCAGGGCCGACGACGGGTGAAATGGCGATGTCGGCGATTTCAGCGATGGCGGACTGCGGGTTGCACGACAATGCAACTGCCGTCGCGCCGATCTTCTTGGCGTAGTCGAGGCCGCCGATGACATAGGGCGTGCGGCCGCTCGCCGCGATGCCGACGACGACGTCCTTGGCTGTCAGGCCGATTTCGGCCAGCGCCTCGGCGCCCTTGGACTGGCTGTCTTCCGCCCCTTCCGTCGCCTTCAGCAGCGCGCTGTAACCGCCGGCGATGAGCCCCACCACCATGGTGGACGGCACGCTGAATGTCGGCGGGCATTCGGAGGCGTCAAGCACGCCGATGCGGCCACTGGTGCCAGCACCCATGTAGATGAGGCGCCCGCCCTGCCGGAAGGCAGCGATGGTCCGGTCGACGGCAGCGGCGATCTCGGGGATAACCTGCTCGACCGCGTGTGCGACAAGCTTGTCTTCGTCGTTGATCTTCCTGAGGACCTCGACGGTCGGCAACAGGTCTATGTCCATGGTGCGCGGGTTCCGTTCCTCGGAAACCAAACGCCCCAGTTCCGAAATCAAGGCTTGTTCTGACACTTGTCGCTACCTGCCCGGTTCTCAAAATGCACAGCCTCGTGGAGCCGGTTCCCCTAGGCCTTCATTAACTTTCTAGAATGCACTATTCCTATTGTCAATAAATTTTGGAATGGATTATTCCTGTCAGTTAGGTAGCGGCTTGAGCCGCCTGGCGAGGATGATCGCCCCGGACACGGCGTCACCATCGGCCGGCTTGAGACGGCGCCGAACATCGGGGGCGAGCCACGGCTCGAGCGGACTGGCCAGGCCGCCGAGAAGCGTCACGCGCGGCGCACCCTTGCTGAACAGGGTGCGCACAATCGTATCGATCTGCTCAGCTGCGGATTGCACGATGCGGCGTCCGGCGGCGTCGCCCTGGTCGGCGTGGCGCATGACGGTCGGCGCCAGTGCGGCGTAGTCTGTCGCCGTTGCCCGGTCCATCCACGCCACCGCTTCCATAGGGTCGTTGTGGAAGCGCTGCATGATTTCGGTCAGCAGTGCGGACCGGTCGTGGCGGCCGTCATGGGCACGCAGCGCAAGCTGCACCACCTTCAAGCCGAGATCGGCGCCACTGCCTTCATCCGAGATGGGAAATCCGTAGCCACCGACCCTGAGATCCCGGCCCTCGACAAAGCCCAGGCCGATCGAGCCGGTGCCGGCAATGACGATGGCGCCATCCTTGCCCGAATGGGCGCCGAGGCAAGCCCCCATGCCGTCGCTGACAAAGTCGACGGCGGCGAAGGGGTGTTCGATCTGCCGCAGCGCCTCCAGCGCACCCTTGCGGCCGATGCCCGCAAGGCCGATGCCGGCGAAGGTTCGCGCCAGTTCCGCAGCGCCAAATCCGGCTTCTTCGGCAGCCTCGCCGAAGGCACGCGCCATCGATATCCAGGCGTTATCGATGCCGAGCCGTGTCGTCGCCGGGCCAGAAAGCCCCTGCCCCAGCACATTGCCTGCCATATCGACGATTCGCGCGCGGCAGCCAGTGCCGCCGCCGTCGACGCCGAGAAAAAAGGGAGGATTGGAGGCGCTGGTCATCCGGGCAGCCGCTCGATGGTGGCGCCACACATGCGCAGCTTGCGGTCGAGGCTCTCATAGCCCCGGTCGAGATGGTAAACGCGATTGACGATGCTCTCGCCCTCGGCGACGAGCGCTGCCAGCACCAGCGACACCGAGGCGCGCAGGTCTGTGGCCATCACTTGCGCCCCACGCAGCGGCACGCCGCCGCGCACCAGCGCCGTCGTGCCTTGCAGCGTGATGTTGGCGCCAAGCCGGACCAACTCCGGCACATGCATGAAGCGGTTCTCGAACACAGTCTCGCGCAACAGCGACGCCCCCGGCGCACAGCACATCAGTGCCATGAACTGCGCCTGCAGGTCGGTCGGAAAGCCGGGATAAGGTTCGGTGGTGATGTCCACCGGCGTCAGCGGCCCGTCGCGCGACACGATCAGACCGCGATCGCCGGGCCAGACGCTGACCCCGGCCGCCTCCAGCACCTGCACGACCGATGCCATGTGTTCCAACCGTGCATTGGTCAGCTCGAGCTGACCGCCTGATATGGCGGCCGCGATGGCGTAGGTTCCTGCCTCGATGCGGTCGGGGATCGTATGATGAGAGGCCGCGCGCCACGAGGTGCCGCCCTGCACCATGATACGATGCGTGCCCGCGCCTTCAATGTTGGCGCCCATGGCCGCGAGACAGGAGGCGAGGTCCATCACCTCGGGCTCGCGCGCGGCATTGACGATCTCCGTCTCGCCGTTTGCAATGGTTGCCGCCATCATCGCCGTTTCCGTCGCGCCCACCGAAGGCGAACCGAGCACGATGCGCGCCCCTGTCAGCCCCTGGGGTGCGGAGGCGACGATCGAACCGCCGCGGACGCCGATGTCGGCGCCGAGTTGCCCAAGAGCCTTGATATGCATGTCGACTGGCCGCGCGCCGATGGCGCAGCCGCCGGGCAGCGACACCTCGGCCTTGCCGAAGCGAGCGAGCAGCGGCCCAAGCACCAGCACGGTGGCGCGCATCTTGCGCACCGTGTCGTAGCTGGTCTCGCGCGAAGACGCCTTGCTCGCATCGATACGGACGCAGCCGCCTTGGCGGCCGATCTCGGCGCCATGCTGGGCAATCACCCCGAGCATGTTCTCGACATCGCTCACTGCAGGCAGGTTGGTCAGTTCGAGAGGTTCCGGGCTCAGCAGCGACGCCGCGATCTGCGGCAATGCCGCATTCTTGGCGCCCGATATGGCGACCGCGCCCTGCAGCCTCTGCCCGCCGACGATGCGCAACTTGTCCATGTCAGAGAATCCGTTCATCAGCCGGACGGGACCTGCCGGACCGACAAGAGAGTTGATCGCATTATTCTTTGCTGTCAACCTCGACTGGAATATTCTATTCCTTGACGTCAGCTGGACGAGAGAGCCCCGAGGAGCTTCATGTCGGTTCTCACCAAAATCACTGCGACGCTCGACACCATGTCGCCGGCAGACCGGCAGATCGGCCAGTTCATCGTCGACAATCCAGACGAGATGCTGCGCCTCTCGTCTGTGGCGTTGGGCGAGCAGACCGGCCGCAGCCAGTCCAGCGTGGTCAAGTTCGCGCAGAAGCTGGGCTATCCCAGCTACCAGCAGCTGAAGCTTGCGGTCTCCGAGGCCAAGGCCCAGCAATGGCAGGCCCCGCCCGGCATGGTGCACGGTAGCATCGACCGAACAGACGGTTACGTCGCCGTCCAGCAGAAGCTGGTGGCGGGCAAGCTCGCGGCCATGCAGCAGACCATGTCGGTCAACAGCGAACAAACGGTAACGCGGGTGCTCGACATGATAGACCGGGCGGAGCGTATCCACCTCTCCGGCGTCGGCGCCTCATCGCTGGTGGCGCGCGACTTCGCCATCAAGCTGATGAAGCTCGGCCGCAACGTGCTGCATGACAGCGACAGCCACGTGCAACTGGCGAGCGCCACGTCACTGGGCCCCAGGGACATGCTGTTTGCGATCTCCCATTCAGGCGTGAGCATCGAAACGCTGCGCGTAGCCGAGATCGCACGGGGGCAACAAGCAACCGTGGTGGTGATGTCGTCGATGCGCGACAATCCGCTGAGTGCCATCGCCGACATCACGCTTCATTCGGTCAGCGACGAGGATAATGTTCGCTCTTCATCGATCACCGCGCGCGATGCGCAACTGGCGCTAACCGACCTCCTGTTCATCCTGCTGGTGCAGCGGCAGCAAGATGCGAACGAACACATCCATCGCAGCGAAGCAGCCGTATCGGCTCTCAAACTGCGCTAGGCCGTGACCAGGGCTTGTGGAGGCCAGCCTCTCGTGGCTGGTCACAGTCACTTCGGTGCCCCATCGGTTAATCGAACGAAAAATCGCGCGCCAGTGCTTCTCTCACGCGGACAGACTTCGTGCGGCTCGCCGCGCTTACGATATCGGTCACCTGTCCGGTGTTCCACAGGAGCAGATCTTCAACCGCTGCATGGTCGATGTCCGGCATCGCGGCCCCCAGTGCGCTGGAGGCTTGTCCCATTACGCAAGGCAGCCATTTGCCGAAGGGCGGTTCGAGCTGAGCGGCGAGTACCGCCATCTCAAGCGCCGATGCGGGGCTGTGAGTGCCGACAGGACAGAAGGCGTCTTGGACGTTATCTGTGCCAAAGACCATGTTGACGCCGCCACCGATCAGCTCTCGTATTGCCGTCACCCCCCGCCTCAGCGGCATACTTGCGCCACGGTCCTGCAGATAGAGATTGCTACTCGGCAAAGCCGCGACGGAGAGCTTCGCCGTGGCGGCCAGTTCGATGCGACGCGCGCGCGTTGCGGCATCGACCGTCCCCAGATTGCATACGTGACCGCAAAGCACCGGCCCCTCGTGGCGGGCGACGATGAGTTCGGTCGCAATGACCTCGAGGCCGTCGAGCGCCGGATCCATGCCCTCGTCGACGTGGAAATCGAGCGCAATTCCGTGCCTTGCCGCGGCGCGGATCATATTGCGAATGCCCGCACGCCTCTGTGGCTGGCTGGCGACGAATGCGCCCAGAACGCCGTTCGTCCGCGCGATCGCGCGCGCGACGCGATCGCAATAGTCTTCGCTAGCCAGCACATCGATGGGAAGCAGCCCCGCGCGCTGCAGCACGATGCTGTCCCGCCACGTTTCGGCAAGCTCCGCCAGGGTGGTCCACGCCAGCGGCAGGCGTTCCGGATCGGCCGGATCCACCTCCCAGTCCACATGGGTACGAACGAGCCGGGTGCCGGATATCGCCAATTCCTGAAGGCCGCGCGTCGCCCGGGCCGCGATGTCCTCGCGGCTCCAACTACGCTTGTCACTTGCCTGCGCAGCGATCGCCTGTTCCAGCGTACCGCCGACATAGTCCATCCGTTCGGCCGTGAAGCATTTGTCCAGGTGGCAATGAGCCTCGACAAAGGGTTGCGTAATCAGACGTCCCCGCAAATCCATGTCCATCGGAGCGTCAATGGACATGCCCACGGCATACCCGCCACGGATGACCAGATTTCCGGCGATGCAGTCCCGATCCGGCCGGCCGCCAAAGGCATCGGGGCTGCCGAGCAGTGAACGCGGAATCCGCACGTTTCCTAGGATCGCGTCCATCCGGTACGTGTTTTCAGGCGCTGTCGTCATGCTAAATGTCGCTCGCCGTCGGAGGTGGTCTGGCTCGACCACGCCTTGAACGCATCGTTCACGCGACCGGCGAGAATGTCTGCTTCCTCCGGCTGGTAGTTCGCAGCGATCATCTTGCGGCCAAGCATATGGTCGCCGGGCCGGTTGATCGTATCTACGCCTACGAGCCGGGCGTGTTTGAAATGATATACGGCAAAGGCCCCGCCCGTGGGATCGCCAGTGACAATTTGACGATCCGCATTTGCAGACAGACCGGCCATCTGCAGCTTCATGTTGCCAATATCCGACCAGAACCAGGGAACGGTGACATAGGGATTGGGCTTGCCCATGAGGACGCCGGCGACATGCCGCGCCTGGTCGGTGGCGTTCTGTACGGATTCCAGGCGCACTGGCTGGCCGAGCTGCCAATGCGGAAACCGGGCGCAATCCCCGATGGCGTAGACACCCTGCGCCGAACTGCGCAGCATGTCATCGACGACAATGCCGCCATCGACCTCTAACCCGGCCTCGACAGCCAGATCGACATCCGGATCGGCGCCGATTCCGACGATCACCATATCGGCCGCGGTGGTTTCGTCCTCACCGGTGAACACGCCCCGCACGGCATCGTCGCCGAAAAAGGCGCGAACCTGCGTTCCAAAGCGGACGTCGACACCGCAATCAGAGAGACGCGAGAGGACGTGGGTCGCGACGACGGGCGACACCGCCCGCGCCAAAAGCCGCTCGCCGATCTCCAGCACGGTGACCCGCTTGCCGAAGGCCGCCATGGTCGCGGCAGTTTCCAGCCCGATGAAGCCGCCACCCACGATGACAACGCTTTCAACATCCTTCATGTGCTGCCTGATGCGGCGCGCGTCTGAAGCGGTGCGCAGCGCGAAAATCCCGTCCAGACTGATCCCCTCGACTGCAGGCATCCTCGAGGCGGCACCTGTCGCGATGATAAGTTCGTCAAACGCTATGTCGCCGCCGTCCAGGACGCAGCGTCGTGTGCTGAGATCGATGCGATGCACCCGTCTTGCACGGTGATAGTCGATGCCACTCGCCTCGTAGACAGCTTCGCCGCGCAACGGCTGCAGCTTATCGTCGTCCTGCTTGAGGAATGCCTTCGAGAGAGGGGGACGGTGATAAGGGTATCCGGGCTCGGCGCCGATCAATGCGATGGCGCCCGCATAGCCTTCCTGGCGCAGCGAGACCGCGGCCTGCGAACCGCTGTGGCCAGCGCCGATTATGACGACGCCGGGCTTCACGATGCATTCCGTACGGCTTGATGGCTGGGCAGCTGCTCGATTTCCTCGGCTGGAAGGTGCTTTACCGCGTCCCAGAGCCGCGATTTCGCCGAATTGAGCAGCCCGTGCGGATCGAGCCGCTTCTTCCAGGCCAAGTGGCGGAAATCCGGCTTCATGGACCCGCCCTCGACATATGGCACATGCGGATTGGAGGTGGGAAAGCCATGGTCATCGTATATTTTCGCCAACTCGAACAGCCGTTCGTCGGTGGTGTAGCGCACCACGGGCAAGTCAAAGGCGACGAGCTGGTCGTTTAGCAGCGCGAACTCGTGGTGCATCAGCACCTCGTCGCCAACCACTGCCCGCAACTCGTCGATCCTGGATCCATCCAGCGGTGGCCGGACGGTCGCCTGCAGGTTGGTGACCGTGCGGTCCTGCTTCAGCACTTGCAGTGTCGTGTGATTGTAGGAAAACTCGGTTAGCGTCGGCAGGCCGGATGCCTTCATCGCCGCATTGTCGAGTTCCAGCTCCTTGACGCCGCCATGTCTTTCCAGAATGCGCATCCCCTCGCCCGCATACTCCTCGGCGATCATGACCAGCAGCAGGTGGCGGCGGCGTTCCGCGATCACACCGAGCTGCTTGATCGAGGCGGCGATCCGCCGGTCGATGGTCGTCAACAGCTTCAGATTGAGATGCCGCGCCGAGCCCAGCTCGACGCCGGCCTCGAAGGCCTGCCTGTAGGCGTCGAATGACGCGATAATGTTGCCCCACCGCGCCGAGGGCACAGTGCCGAGCTTGAGATCCGTAATCACCCCATTGAGGCCCCAGGCGTGATGGATCGCCGATATCTCCTTGCCTGAGAATTCATGCCGCTTCGGCTCGCACTCCACCGATAGCACCGCGATGCTCTCGATGTTTTTGCCGTCGCGCAGCATGCCGTGGCGGATCGAGCCGATGCCACCAGAACCTCCGGCGATAAACCCGCCGATCGTCGCTATTGCTTCGGTCGAGGGAAACAACGGAAGCTCCCGGCCCCTCTCGGCCAGCGCCTCGTTGATCGCACCGATCTTGGCGCCGGCCTGGACGTGCAGCGTCGTCTCCCCGATTTCGATGATCCGGTTCAGGCCGGTCATGTCGATGATCAGCCCACCCTGCATCGGCACCGCTTGGCCATAATTTCCGGTTCCGCCACCGCGAACGACGACTGGCACGTTCCAGGCAACTGCGGTGGCGAGGCATACCGACAACTCTTCCGCCGACTTCGGCACCGCGACCAAGTCGCCGAAGCACGATGCCAGGTCGCGATTGAGAATGGGACTGTACCAAAAGAAGTCGCGGGACCGCTTCTTCACGATCGACGGCGTGTCAATGGTCTCGACCTCGCCGAGCGCCGCCGCGAACGCCTTCCAGTCGATGTCGTTCTTTCCCGAGATGGACATATTTTCCTCCGGCGCGGCTCAGCGGGCGCGGTCTTGTTGGTCTTGCAGGTCGCAGAAGCGGTCGTACTCGCTCAGGAAACGAGCGAAGTTGCGGGCAGCTGTTGCGAGGAGCTCTTCACCGATCTCGCGCGCGGCGGCAGCTGCATTGCCGCAGGCGCCCGTTGCGCTGATGTCCTCGATGGTCCAGGCCGGCCGTGCGCGACCGGCAGACAGTCCGATATGAACGAAATCCCGCTGCCATGCCTCCGCCTGGCTGGAAAAATCGCCTGCCCGGTCCATTGCGACGAGATCGGGCTTCAGCGCCAGCATGGCGCTCGTCTCGATCAGCCCGGCATGGATGCCGAAAGCGTTCTCGCGCGGGTCGCCATGGCGCTCGGCCTCGTTGAAATTGTACCAGTTGCAAGTTGCGATCCTCAGACCGTGAGCGATCTTCAGGTCGCGGGCGGCGATCTCGAGAACCGGCGCGTTGCCGCCATGGGCATTGAGAAAGACCAGTCTGCGGAAACCGGTTGCCGCGAGGCTTGCGGCGAGGTCGCCAAGGAGAGCCAGCAGCGTCTGGGCTGAAAGCGAGAGTGTTCCGGGGATCGCAGCGTGCTCGTTGCTTTTGCCGTAGGCGAACCCCGGCATCGCCAGTACGGGCAGGTCGTCCGCGACATGAGCAAGCGCCCGCTCCAGAACTGCCTCCGCGAGATCGCGGTCGACGGACACCGGCAGATGTGGGCCGTGCTGTTCGATGGCGCCTATCGGCAGGACAAGCACTGTGCGTGCCCGGTCCAGGTTCGCGAAATCCGGGCGCGTCAGGTCGGCCCAGCGGAAAGCACTGCGTGTCATGCGAAAGGCCCCCTGGCGGTTGACTCGCAGGTGCGGCGACTGGATGCGTCGCCCGTGGTCAGATGATCGATGGAAAATGGGCTGGCATAGGCCTGGCTTAACATCCCGCTTCTCCGCTGATCGCTGCGCGACCGGTCGAATTGCGGCTCGTTTCCGGGAAGCCCTGTGCCATGGGGTGGAAGCAGTCTTGTCGATGGGGTCCCATCTGTCAAGGCGAGCAGCCCCGTGGTCCTGCCGGCGAAAGCTGACTGTACTAACCCCACGTAAAGGCGCTCGATATACGTGTTCATGCCAGTCTGCTGGGAGGTTCCGACATGAGTAAATCCGTTCTCGCGACCGACATCGCGCCACCTTTCTCCAACTACAGCCACGGCATGCTCGTGCCTGCCGGGGCAGACATCCTGTTCTGCTCCGGCCAGCTGGGTGTGGCAGCCGACGGGTCGGTTCCCGAGGGCTGCGCCGCACAGGCCGAACTGTGTTTCGCCAATATCGAAGCGGTATTGCGCGCTGCCGGCATGGACCTCGGCGATATCGTACGCATCAATGCCTATGTGACTGCGCGCGAACATATGGCTCCCTACATGGATGTCCGGAACCGCCTCATGGCAGCGCCGTATCCTGCATCCACCCTGATGATCGTCTCCGGCTTTTCGAGACCGGAGTTCGTCGTCGAGGTGGAGGCAGTGGCGGCTCGTCGGCCTTGAGCCAACGAGCCGCCAGCTTGGCTCATTGATAGGACGCGCCGGGGATGAATGGATATTTCCCGATCAGCCCCTCATCGATCTCCACGCCGAGGCCAGGACCTTCGGGCGCCACGATCGTCCCGTCGGTGACCTCGAGCGGTGTCCCCAGTTCGTCCCTGAAAGCATTGATCGCCGACACGTCGGCCTCGTAGATGAACGCGTTTGGCGCGACGGAGAGGACGTGCGTCGACGCGGCGGTGCTCAAGACCGACGCACTGGTGTGCGGGGCGAATTGCAGGTGCCATGCTCCGGCCAGCGCAGCGATCTTGAGGATCTCCGTGATTCCGCCGGTCTTGCAGCAATCGGCCTGCACGAACTGGATCACCTGCTCGCTGATCAGCGCCCGCAGTTCATGGCGGGTGAAGTGGTTCTCGCCGGCGGCGAGCGGCGTAGAGGTGACGTCGCGCAGTCGACGGTAGCCAGGCAGATTGTCGGGCGTGAACGGCTCCTCCAGCCAAGCCAGCTTGCCGGCTTCGCAGATCTCGGCGATGCGGTGCATATCAGCGGTGCGGTATCGGGTGCCGGCGTCTGCCGCGAGAACGATGTCGTCGCCAAAGGCCGCGCGCACACCCGAGACGCGCTCAAGGTCTTTTTCCAACGTGTCGCCGACACGCAGCTTCATAAAATTGTAGCCCTTGGCGATGTAGCGCTCTATTTCGGCCTTGAGCTGGTCGACGGGCTGGAAGCCGAGGCTGATGCCGCCAGCATAGGCCGCAATGGGGCGCCGCTTGCCACCCAGAAGCCTGTAGACAGGCTGGCTTAGATCCTTGCCCTTGATATCCCACAAAGCAAGGTCGACGCCCGACAGCCCGATCACGGCAGCGGCGCCCGGGCCGTGGGTGGCAATGAAGCGTCGATAGCTCGCGTCCCAGATCGCTTCGGTCTCGTGAGCGCACATACCCAGTATGGACGGCCCGAGCGCATCGTTGATGAAGGCTGCGATCGTGCTCGGCGTCTGGGCGTGGTGCGCCTCGCCATATCCGACGATGCCGTCCTGGGTCTCTATTCGCACCAGCACCATGTCGCGCTTGGCGGAGCGGCCGACCGCGAAGGTCGCGCCGCCGGGTGTCGGACAGGACAGGGCGTAGGCCCGAACGCTCTTGATCTTGGTCATTGAAAAGCCTTCCAGTCAGCCCTTCACCGCACCGCCGCCGACGCCGGCGACCAGATGCTTCTGAAGGAAGAAGAAGATGAGCAATATGGGTGCCGCCGTGATCACGCCGCCAGCCATCAGCATGCCCCAGTCGGTCGTGTACTGGCCGATCAGCCCGGAGAGCCCGAGGGGAAGCGTCCTGTTCTTGTCCGACAAGATGAAGGTCGAGGCATAGAGGAACTCGTTCCAGGTGTGGATCATCACCCAGGTCGCCACGGCGACGATGCCCGGACGCGCCATGGGCAGGATCACGCGCCAGAAAGCCTGCCAGCGCGTGCAGCCGTCCAGGCGCGCAGCGTCCTCGAGCGAGTGCGGCACCTGGGCGAAGAAGCCCCGCATGAGCCAGACGCATAGCGGCAGCATGTAGCTGAGATAGACCGGGATCAGTCCGTACAGGCTGTCCAGCCAGCCCAGGTAGCGCAGCTGGATGTAGAAAGGGATCAACAGCAGCACCGGCGGGAACATCTGCCCGTAGAGCATGAACAGCGGCAGCAGCACCGAACCCTTGAACCGGTGGCGCGCCATCGCATAGCCGGCGGTGACCGACAGAACGACGCTGATCGCTGTGACGCTGGCAGTCAGGATCAGGCTATTCAGGGCAAAGCGCCAGAACTCCGCTCCGACCAGCAGATCCACGTAGTTCTGGAAGGTAACCGAGTGCGGTACGATCGAGGGCGGTCGCGCGAAGATCTCGTCCTTGGCGCGCAGCGAAGTGGCGATCATCCAGTAGAAGGGAAAGACGCACCAGATGAATGCGGTCCAGAGACCGGCATAGAGCAGGCCGGTGCGCACCGCCTTCGGCATGCGTGTTCGCTTGAGCGGCGCGCTGGCGCGTGCCTCGGCCGATTTGGCCTCCATGGGGACGAGGCGCATCTCAGTCGGCTTCCTTTGCCTGGATCAGTTTGAGATAGATCGTCGTAGCGATGACCAGCCCGACGAAAAGCATCGTCGCGACTGCCGAAGCCATGCCGAGATCGAAACGCTGAAAGCCGTATTTGTAGGCCAGCGTGAACAGGATCTCCGACGAGTTGAGCGGACCGCCTTCAGTCATCAGCCAGATCGCGTTGAAGTTGTTCACAGTGAGGATGAAGGTCAGTACGGCCGAGATGGCAAAGGAGACGCGGATCTGTGGCAGGATCACATACCACAGCTTGCGCCAGCCCGAGGCGCCGTCCATGGATGCCGCCTCCAGGATGGATTTCGGCACCAGCTGCAGTGCGGCGAGCAGAAGCAGCATTACGAACGGCGTACCCTTCCAGATGCTTTCGACTGTCACGGCGTAGAGCGCGGTCGCCGTATCGCCCAGCCAGGGATGATAGGCGTCGATGATACCCAGGCGCACCAGTATCTCGTTCACGATGCCGACACTGGGATCGTACATCCACCGCCAGGTGAGGACTGCAACGACGCTGGGCACCACCCAGGGCACCAGGATACCGGAGCGGAAGAAGCCGATGCCCGGCACAATGCGATGCAGCAGCAACGCCAGCGCCAGCCCGAGGACGAGCTGCGCCACGACGTTGAGCACCACCCAGATCAGGGTGTTGAGCGAGGCGAGCACAAAGTTGGGATCGGCGAAGACCCTCTCGAAGTTGCGCATGCCGACAAACGGCATGTCGCCGCTGTTGAGGGTGCGCAGCGTCACGTCGTGAAAGGCGGAGGTGATGCCAGACACCACCGGGTAGACCACAACCCCGATGGCGATCACGATCGCTGGCATGACCATCAGGTAGGGGTAGAGACGCGCACCCGTGCCGTTCTCGAAAATCGAGGACCAGTGCGGCTTCAGTCTCGTCGTATCACGGGTGCTCGTGGTCATCTTACTTGGCCAGCAACTGCTCAATTTGCGTGTTGGCCTTGGCCATTGCCTCGGCTGCCGGCTCGCCGCGGATCACGGCATCCCACATGTTCCCGAATACGTCACCATGCATCTGGCTCCACGACGCGACAACCGGACGGGGATGACCGACACCAGCCTGCGCCATGAACGGCTGCATTTCCTCTGGCAGTTTGGCGATTGCTTCCGGCGTGGTGGCCGCTGTCGTCGCCGACAGGCGATTGTACTTGGACATCAGTTCGATGCTGCGTTCGCCGGTGAGCCACTCGACCAGTTTGAAGGCCGCGTCGGGCGATGCCGTGCCCTCGCGGATGGCGAGGTTGTAGCCACCGATGACGGTCGCTGCTTCCTTGCCCTTGGGTAGCGGGTGGATCGAAAAGTCGAGGTTCGGCGCGTTCTTCTTGATGGCGGCAATTGCCCAGTCGCCGCTGACCACCATTCCTGCACGTTCCTGGACAAAGGGCGCATGGACCTCATCCCAGTTGCCTGCGGTCAGAACCGATTCCGGCATCGCTTTGTCTTCGGTGTAGAGCTTGGCCAGGAAGTCGACCGCCGCGATCGCTTCCGGATCGCCCACATGCGACTTACCGTTCTCGTCGATGATGTCGCCTCCTGCCTGCCAGATGAACGGATAGAGCTGGAACGCACCCATCCGGTTCGAGCCGAAGCTCAAGCCGTAGGTTCCCTTGCTCGCGTCGGTCATCGCGACCGCGGCCTTACGCAGCTCTTCCCAATTGGTGGGAGCCTTGTCGATGCCTGCAGCGGCCAGCATCTTGTCATTGACGATCAGGGCGACGTTGTTGGTGTAGAGCGGCAGCGCGTATTGCTTGCCCTTGTAGCGGCCGGCCGCCAGAGGTCCGGACTGGTATAGTGCGGCGAGCGGCTCCGACTGCGCGCTGATGTCTTTCAAAAGTCCCGCATCGGCAAGGCCTGCAACCCAGGCGATGTCGAGAGCCATGACGTCAGGCCCGGCACCGCCGGACAGCGCGACGAAAAGGTTGCGCTCCATCTCCATGTGCGGAACGGCCTGGACGGACACCGTGTGTCCCGTCTCCGCCTCGAACGCCTTGAGTTCGGCGTAGAGCGGCGCATCAGCACCTGAGGCAAGCGGGGCGTTCACCCACAGCACCAGATTGTCCGACCAGGCCGGAGCCGTTCCCATGCCGGCGGCGATCGCAGCGGCCATGGCGCTGCTTTTCAGCAAGTTCTTCATATACTTCCTCCCACAATTGCGCCTGAGGCGCGATCAATTGGCCCGGACAAGCTGGCCGAGCCGTATCATTCGACCACTTTCATCCATTCGATTGCGGTCCCAAACCAGCGCGAGAACGCAGCCAGCTCCTCCGGTTCCCCCGTGGTCGCCTTGATGCCACCCTTGACGATGCCAACCACCTCGACACGCCATCCCTCCTGGCCGCGCGTGCGCGACATGCCATCGCCATCACCGAACACGATCTCAACGGCACGGCGCGAAGCCGTATCCAGCGCCAGCACCAGACGCGCGCCTTTGCGTACGAAAATCGGCATCTTCTCCAGCTGCACGTCGTGTATGCGCCAAGTCGGTCCGGCGACGAAGTCGCCCGAAAGCACGTCCAGCCATTCGCCCTCGGGCAGATAGACCGCGCGTGTGTTGCCGTAGAATGCCACCGGCGCGACCAGCACATCGTCGCCAAGCATGTATTGCTGGTCCCAGTCGTTGATGCCGGACCACTCGACCTCCGGAAACGCCAAGGGCATCATGCGCATGAGCGGCAAACCACCGTCGGCGGCGTCCGTGCCATAGCGGTGGAAGACCGGCATCAGAGCAAGATGCAGCCGGGCGTAGTCCTGGTAGACAGCGACCGATGTCGCATCCATGTCCCACGGCTCGCGACAGCCAAGCCCATGAAGCATCATCAGCGGTGTGAAGCAGGAGAACTGCGACCACCGCGCAAAGACCTGCGTGGTCGGGGTGCCAAAATATCCCCCGAGATCGCTGCCGACGAACGACCAGCCACCGAATGCAGCGCTCTGCACGGCACGGACCGCCGACGGCAAACCGGTCTTGGGACAGAAATCGGATGTCTGGTCGCCGCTCCAGATGGGCGCGCGCACGCGCGGCGAACCAGATCTGCTGATGATCGCCGGCACCTCACCGTCGAAAGATGCGATCGTCGCGTCCAGGTAGTGGCGCACGAAGGCATTGTGCGCACGCCCGCCCGTTTCGCCCGAATGCAATACGGCATGTTCCGGAAGCTGCTCGCCGAAATCCGCCTTGAAGCCTTTGATGCCTCGCTGCAGTAAGCTCCGCAGATTCTGCGACCACCACGCGCTGGCGTCGGGGTTGGAGAAATCGATCAGCGCGGCGACGATGTTGGGGTTGGCGCCCGGCCGCCGGGTAATGAGCGCTCCGTTCGCATCCTTGATCGTGTAGCCCTTAGCGCTCGCATAGGCGAAGGATTTGGTACCGACGACCACCCACGGGCACAGCCACAGATAGATGTCGGTTCCGTCCGCCGCCATGCGCGCGACCATGTCCCATGCGTCGGGATACTTGGCGATATCGAATTCGAACGAATGGACCTCGCCTGCCCAGTAGGCGTCGATCAGCTTGACCGCCATCGGCAGGGAGAGGTTGCGGTAGCCGTCGATGTCTGCCCCGACGGTCTTTGCGTTTTCGATGCGCCAGTCACCGGCTTTCCACAGGCCGAAGAAGGAGTCTTCCGGCATGATCGGAGGGCCGATGCGCTGGATGAGCGTCGCGTAGAGCTGCTCGAGCGTGCCGACATGGATCTCGACCTCGAGCCGGTTCCCTTCGACCTGGATCTTCAGCACATTCGGGTCGAGCGGGGCGGCTATGTGGAACATGGCAGCCGCTTCTTCAGGCAGGTAGACCCCATAACCTAGCGATGTGGCGATCCACGGCGACGGCAGATAAGTGCCGTTGCCCAGGCCGAAGTTCTCCAGATAGTACCGCACCGACTGACCACGAAGGTCGAGCGTCTCGAAGCGCTCGCCTCCGCCGAATGCCTGGAATGCCTTCGGCACCGCAAAGGCGATCTCGATAGCTTCGGCATGTGGATGCGAAGCAACGATGCGCCAGTTCTTGCCTTGGCGGGTGACCTCGACCGCAATCTCGCCGTCCCCCGGGAATGCGGCGCTGGACCACGATCCTCCTGCCACGCGCCAGCCGATGCTGACGGGGCGATGGACTGCGTCGGCCGGGATGGTCGCCGGGTTCAACGCCTCAGGCATGATCGACCTGCACGCCGAGTTGACGGCCGAGATGCAATACGGCATCCGCCCAGCGCCCATAGACGGCAGTCACGTGGTGCTCGTAACCTTCGTCGATGAAGTGGCGCACCAGGGTTTCTGCGTCCGCCATATCAGGCCGGAAGAAACCCGCCGCCCGATTTGCCTTCGATTTTTCCGATAGCATCTCGCCTTCACTGACGAAGATGCGCAGCTCCCCGTCTGCGCGAAGCGAGAGGCGCAACAACGTCATCGGCCCGGCTTTCAACGGAAAGGTTTCCTGCTTCAGCGCGGGATCCAGCGAGCGCGGCCCGTCGGCCAGGCGTGGGCTCACGCCATAATGCCAGAGCACAAGTCTGTTCCTGGCGCGATCGATTCCGGAGATGTCGGTCAGGAAGGGGAGCGATGTTGGGTCGAAGGCGCGGGCGACCAGCGCCGTCACGGCACCCATCACATCACCTTCCGGAGCCAGCGGCACACTGCGATCCGACAGCTCGCCCAGCGCTCCCCAGGTGCCCTTGAAATCTTCGGCGTAGAGAATTTCCGGCCAGTCGCGGATGGCGATCGCGTCCGCCTTGATCTTGTCCAGGCCGGCCCCAAGGCGGGCATATGTGCGCCCCAGAGCCTTGCGGCCGACTTCGTCGTCGCCTCCATCGAAGCTGGCCTTGGCCCAGAGCCGCGCGGCGTCGGCCTCCTGGTCGGGACTGGCCTTGCAGCCGTCGAGGAACTTGACGAGCGTCATCTGTTCGATCGTCACGTCCAGGTGTTGGCGGATCGTCCAGGGATCGACCGCGAGATTGGTGAACCAGTCGGCGTGCGCGCCGATGAGCGCGATGCGCGAGCCGCGGATCCGCCTGTGGGCGCGGGATGCCGCGGCGAAGGCGGCGAGCTGAGCCGCCAACCTTTCGTCGTCGGGATTGCCAAGCAGCAAGGTGAAGCGATGGCCGAAGCGGATAAGCGTCGACGCCCAGAGCTGAGCACCACACAGCGAGTTGGTGACAATCTGGTCGGTCTCCTCCAGCGCCCAAAGCGCGATCGGCAGGCGACGATCGCCGAGGTGCGACAGCACTTCATGTAGGAGCTCTGCCGTCGCAAAGGTCGACAGCTGGATCACCAGCCCATCGAGGCCATCCAGGTCCAGCTGCGCGAATGCCTCTGCGCAGCTCGCACGATCGCGCGCAAGTTTCGATCCGAAGACGAAGCTGCCGGCCAGCGCACCCGTACCGACGAGCGCCGACGTGCGCGTGACGAGTTCGCTGGCAGCGGCCTCGGAAAAAAGCGGCGAGGCTATGAACACTACGCCTGTGTGACCGGCGGTGTTGGCCTTCGGCGGATTTCTGGTCGGCATTCAGCTAATCTCCTCCTGCGCGGCAGCTAAACCGGATCTTTCGTCCAGGCCGCCACTGCGAACAAAACAATAGGCCGCGTAGTGCAGCGCGGCCTTGGGGTCGTTCCCGATGGCCGGCTCGATGAACGACAATTCCAGGCGCTCCGGCGCATATCCGCCGAGCAAGCTCTGGTTCAGTCCCTCTCCTATCGCCGCACGATCGTCTTCAGGCATCAGCGACGGCCAGCCGCTTACAACCACCTTTGGCACTGGATGAAGATTGAGCGCGTTGCCGAGCGCCAATCCGAGCAGGAACTGACGTTCGCGCAGCGTCTCGCGGGCCGCCGGATCGACGCCGAGGGCTTCCATGAAATGGTCGCCCTTGGTCAGGATGTCTGCGTCGCTCATACCGATGATCTGCGACACCGCGCGCAATGAGGTATACGCCTCGACACAGCCCTTGTGCCCGCAGCGACAGGGCAGGCCGTCGCGTTCGATAACCATGTGGCCGATTTCAAAGGCCTGGAAAGCATCGACCGGCGCGGTGTCGTTGACGATGACGCCCGCCACGCCGTGCCCGACGAAAAGGAAGAGATGTTCCCCAGAGATGCTGTAGCCGCCGGCGCGCGCGTAGCGATGGAATGCAGCCTGGGCAATCACGGAGTTGGTGAGGGTCAGCGGAACGTCCGGTAACGCCTCGCCCAGCAATGCCTGAAGCCGGCCCATGCTCCAGGGATAGATCGAGTTACCGGCCGCACGACCGAAGCCGGGGATCGACATGGCACCCTGGCGCAGGGCGAGGCCGCGCGCCGTCGCCCATGCGCTGACGGCGGTCGCACTGTCGGCAAACAGCTTCTCGAACTCCCGCTGGGGCAGCTGCGTCGAGGCCGGCACGCGCTCCACGTAGTCCAGCGTTCCCTTGAGGTCCCCCACCCCGAACGACAGGCGGCTGTTGGACAGTTCGATACCAAGAACCGCGATATCTTTGCTTAGTGTAACCAGTGCCGTCGGAGCACCCGCACCACTGGTCTGCTGGCGCGTTTCCTCGACGGTATTTTCCTTGCGCAACTCATTGAGGATGCGCGACACGCTCGCTTCGGAGAGGTTGCACTCCCTTGCGATATCCGTGCGAAATCCGCCCCTTGAGCGCAAAAGGCTTTCAAGGACGCTGGCTCGCGTCTCCCTTCTGCTGCGCGGAACAAATCGACCGGACATCTCTCGCCTACATATTTACACTGTGTAATTATTCTGCTTTACAAACGTCCGTTGTCAACAGGGAGCGAGAAGAAAATGGCTGAGTTGACACTGCGGGGGGTGCAGAAGCGCTTCGGGAATGTCGATGCGGTGAAGGCAGTCGACCTCGACGTCGGCGACGGCGAATTCGTCGTACTCGTCGGGCCTTCCGGCTGTGGAAAGAGCACGCTCCTGCGGATGATCGCGGGGCTGGAGGACATCAGTGGCGGCGAGATCAAGCTCGACAGCCGCAGTCTGAACGCGGTGGCGCCGCGTGACCGGGACATGGCCATGGTCTTTCAGGATTATGCCCTGTATCCGCACATGACCGTTGCCGAGAACCTGGGCTTCGCGCTCAAGATGCGCGACCTTGCCGCCAGCCAGATCGATGCCAAGGTGCGCGAAGTCGCACGGATACTCGAACTCGAGCCCTATCTCGCGCGCAAGCCTCGCGCGCTTTCCGGCGGCCAGCGTCAGCGCGTGGCACTGGGACGCGCGTTGATCCGCGATCCCAAGGTCTTCCTGTTCGACGAACCGCTTTCCAATCTCGACGCCAAGCTGCGCGTGGGCATGCGGATGGAAATCCGGAAGCTCCAGGCGACGCTCGGCACCACCAGCATCTACGTCACGCACGATCAGATCGAGGCCATGACCATGGCCGACAGGATCGTAGTGCTGCGCCTCGGCGAGGTGCAGCAGATCGGCACACCTAACGAGATCTATCAGCGTCCCGTCAACAGCTTCGTCGCCACCTTCATCGGCTCGCCGCCCATGAGCCTCGTCCCGGCGGCGATCAGGCACGAAGCGGCTGGCAGCGTGCTCGACTTTGGCGCGGACCAGCAGTTGCTGTTGCCAGCGAGCAGGAACGAGATCGTCAAGCGCGCCGGCGTCGACCGTGTCGAAGTCGGCTTGCGCGCCGAACACGTCGGCCTTGCAGGCGAAGCCGGGTCAGGAACCTTCGTGTCGGACATCATCCTGGTCGAGGACCACGGCGCCGATTCGATTGCCGTGGTCGGGCTGGGGGAACGCGAGGTGATGGCCCGCGTGCGCCCCGGCAGCGCCCATGCCGGCGAGAAGGCGCGGCAGTTCGCGGTCGATCTCGACGCTATCCATCTTTTCCACCCCGAGACGGGGATGCGACTTGTCTAGTCTGCGCCAGCGCTCCGTCTTCTGCGTCGGACTTGCCCTTCAGGACACGATCCTCACGCTCGACCGCATCCCTGATCGTGCGGTGAAGGTCTACGCCAAGGACCGACGCGAGGTCGGCGGCGGCCCCGCCGCAACAGCCGCCGTGACGGTGGCTCGGCTCGGCGGGCAAGCGTCCATCGCGGCACGAACGGGCAACGACAATGTCGGCGCCGCAATCCGCAGCGAATTTGAAGCGGCGGGTGTCAACGCCAGCTGGCTGCGCGCATTCCCCGATGTCCGCTCCTCCGGCGCGTCAGTACTGGTAGATGCAGATGGCGAGAGGCTGGTCGTCGCCTATGCCGACCCCCAGATGCCAGCGGGTGCGGACTGGCTCACGCCGGAAAGCTGGGGCGATGCCGTCCTGTGCGACCTGAGCTGGCCGGACGGCGCCCTTCGCTGCCTGAGCTCGGCGCGCGCCGCAGGCATTCCTTCGGTTCTCGACGCTGACATCTCGCGCCAACCGCCGGCTACTGTGGCGGCAATCGTCGAAGCGGCCGATCACGTCATCTTCTCGCGGCCTGGCCTTGCGCAGTTCGCAGGAACGGACTCGATAGAAAATGGGCTCGCCGCAGCACGGCGCCCCGGCCACGCCCTGGTCGGCGTGACGGACGGCGCGGCAGGGCTTTACTGGCTGGACGGAAACGTGCTCCGCAACGCACCGCCGCCTCGCGTCGACGTGGTCGACACGACAGGTGCTGGGGACGCATTCCACGGTGCCTTCGCACTGGCGCTGGCGCATGAACGTCCCATTGTGGAGGCCATCGCCTTCTCCAATGCCGTGGCAGCGCTCAAATGCAGCCGCCCAGGCGGGCGGGCTGGCCTTCCGGCTCCGGCCGACGTCGCTCGCTTCGCCTCCGAACTCAATCTCGACTGGATGATGACCGATGCATGACCAGGCTACCCCTCGCAGCGCGGCCATGACGCGCGACACCCGCCTCGACGAGAAGCTCGCAGCGATCCGACGCGATCCGTTCGGCAGCAAGGAATTCCTGATCTGCGACGCCAAGGACCCCGACATGGCGCGCGGCATCAATGCGCTCGGTCTGGTGCGCGGCACGGATGAGCGGGATCGACCGCAGGATCGCGGCGGTTTCCTCGAAACCGTTCGCGCCATCGTACGGCAGGACATCGTCGACCTGATGTTGTTGTCGCCCTACAACCTGCACCAGTTGGCGATCGACGAAGAGCTGTTCGCCGGCAGCAGCATGGCGCGCGCCGCGCGCGTCAACGACACCAGCGAAATATGGCTGCCGCGCCACGGGACCTATCGCGCGACAGCCTCAATGCCCTTCCGTACCGCCGACCTGTCACGTGTCATGCATGGCGGCCGACCACCGCTGGCAAACGGCGTGGCCGGAGCCGATCTCGGCCTCTACAGCCTGACATTCACCAATGACGTCGCGGCCGACCTGCGCACATTGGCCGCCTACAACGAGTTCCGGACCGACTGCAATGCTCTCGGCTTCCGCCATTTCCTCGAAGTCTTCAATCCGAATGTCGGTCAGTTGGCAGGAGTCGAGGTTGGCGAATTCGTCAACGACTGCATCGTGCGTTGCCTGGCGGGCGTGGACAGGGAGGCGGCGCCCTTGTTCCTAAAGGTCGCCTATAACGGCCCCCGGGCCATGGAGGAACTGGTCGGCTACGACGACCAGATGATCGTTGGCGTGCTCGGCGGCAACGCCGGCACCACACGTGACACCCTCGAACTGCTGCATCAGGCCAAGCGCTACGGCGCTCGGCTCGCGCTGTTCGGCCGCAAGATCAACCAGGCTGAATCGCCGCTCGATCTGATCGAGGTCCTGCGCCGCGTCGCCGACGGCGACGTGAAACCGGCGGAAGGCGTGGCGCTCTACCATGACCGTGTCGCCAAGGCAGGCTTGACCGCGCGCCGCCATCTCGACGACGACAACAGCGTCAGTCAGCCGGTGCTCAAGGCCGCGTGAACGACCCGCAAGGAGGCTGGCCGGCCGGTCTTCTGCTCGATCGCCATTGATCAGGTCCGTACTGTTGGGCCCGAAACAAGCGATCCGATCTTCATCTTAACGAGGTCGCAACCGCGAGGCTTGCTGCTACGGCAACACATTTACACCCTAGCAGGCAGGGTCTCTGGCGAACGTTCGCCGGGATTCTCCTGTAATCTGCGGCCATGCTTAGCTAGGCAAGCGCTTCGCAAGCTTCCCGGATATGGGCAGCACTTCGCATGATGTCGGCCACAGCCTCGCGGTAGCCGAATGGCCGTGAGCCTTGCAGAATGTCACTTGCCGTTCCCGCCGCGATGCGTGCCTGAAAGGCCATCATCATCGACGTGTAGGCGGCATATTCGGTCAGCGTCAGGTCGGGGTGAGCGGCCAGCCAGCTCTCGTCGTGGATTTCGAGCAGGCGGGCGGCATAGGGCTTCTCGCCCTCTTCCGACGGCTCCTCGTTTTCGATCGTCAGGTTGACATCGGGGTTGGCGGCGAGGATGACGGCCAGCACCGCGCGGAAGTCGACCACGCCCTGGCCGCAGGGCCGGAACTGCATCAGCGCTCCCCCCTGTGCCGGCACCACGGCAGCGTCCTTCAGATGCGTCTGGCGCACGTAAGGGGCGACACGACTGGCCGCCATCACCGGGTGCTCGCATCTCTGCAGGCCGTTGGAGGTGTCGTAGACGACGCCGAGCGCCTCGGTGCCAAAGGTTTCGAGGAGACGCAGGATCTCAAAGCTGGTGATCTCTTCATGGGTCTCGATGTTGATGTGAATGCCGAGGTCACGGGCGATCGGGACGAGCTTGCCGAGGAACTTCTCGATGGCGACCATCTGGTCGTCCCAGCTCACGTCGGTGCGGAAACGGTCCACCGACCATCGGCGCGGATAGATGCCCTTCGAGCTGGCGGTGCCGACCCAGAGCTCCCTGCAATCGATCTCGGCGCAGCTTTCCATCATGCGGCGGAAGCCGAGCAGGATGTCGCCGTCTCCGATGTGCCGCAGTTCGGGCGTCTCGGGCGTAGCATAGGGATTGATCTTGCCGAGGCCGGTTTCAAGATACATGCCAAGCTCGTCCGAACGCTGCCGGATGGCGCGGAGCTCACCACGGTCGAGCGCCGGGCTCATCTCGAGCACGGTGCGGAAGAACGTCCCTTCAAGCCCCAGTTCGGCTGCATGCTCGATGCTGCCTACCGGTCCCCTCTTGCGGGCTTCGGGAATCTTGCGGCCATCAATACCCAGGCGCATGGAAAGCTCCTCTGGAATGCGTCTATCGAAATTGGAAGGTCGTGCCCGGCCGCCAGGCGTGCGGCCGCGGCGAGGGCTAGCGGATGCCTGAGGTCATCAGGCCGCGCACATAGTGGCGCTGCAGGACAATGGCCATGACGATCAGCGGCACCGTCACGAAGGTCAGGCCGGCAAACAGCGGGCCGTCGAGCGAATAGTTCGGCGACCCCTTGAGGCCGGCAAGCATGACCTGGACGATCTGCCTGTTGGGGTCCTGCATGATCACCAGCGGCCACAGATAGGCGTTCCACGACCAGATGAACTGGATCAGCACGAGCGTCGCCAGCGCCGGTTTCACATTGGGCATGGCGATGCGCCAGAAGATGCGCCACGTGCCGGCGCCGTCGACGCGGGCGGCGTCGTCGAGTTCGGTGGGGATCTGCATGAAGCTCTGCCGCATCAGGTAGATGCCGAAGGGCTGGGCGGCAAAGGGCAGGAACAGGGCCGGATAGGTCGAGGTCAGGCCCATGCCCGAAACCACCTGGTAGAGCGGAACCAGGATCACCTCGAGCGGGATGAAGGCGGTCAACAGCGTCAGGGCGAAAAGAACCTCGCGCCCGGGAAAACGCAGGCGGGCGAAGGCATATCCGGCCAGCGTCGAGGTGATGACGACGAGGATGACCTGCCCGCCGCTGGCAATGGCGGTGTTGAAGAGGTAACGGCCGAAATTCAGCTCGGTGAACAGCGCCGAATAGTTCTCCAGCGTCGGCTCGGGCGGGAAGAAGCTCCAGACCGACAGGGGATAGCGTGTGGCGATCACCGAAGCCGTCGACTTGAAAGAGGTCAGGGCCGCCCAGACGACCGGGAAGGCAAAGACGAAGGCAATGAGCAGGAGGCTGAGAGAGCCGATCAGCTTGACCGGATCGCGTGCGGCAGCCGTCGACGCGGCGGCCTGGGGAAGTGCCGTCAGCTGCACCTCGGCGTTGACGTTTTCAGTCATCACGGCCTCCTGCCGTTCGGGTCGCGGATCAGATAGGCCTGCAGGACCGTGATCCCGATCAGCACGATCATCATGAACATCACGCTGGCCGAGGCGGTGCCCGGCGACGAGAACTCGAAGGCCTGCGCATAGGAATAGAATGGAAGGTTGGTTGTCTGGCCGTTCGGTCCGCCCTGGGTCAGGAGGATGATGGGGGTAAACAGCCGCGCCGCTGCCACCGTGACCATGAAGATGGCCAGTATGATGCTGGGCCGCAGCAATGGCAGGGTGATGCGGCGGAATATACGCCACGAGCTGGCGCCGTCGAGCGCGGCGGCTTCCATCACCTGCGGCGAGATCGCCTGCAGGCCGCCGAGGAAGATCAGCATGGGCAGGCCCACATCCTTCCAGGCGGTCATGACGACGATGGAAACGATGGCGTAGGGACCGGAGGTCAGGAACGGCTGCTCGGGCAGGCCGACCGCCTTCAGGATCGCGTCGAAGAGACCGGTGCCGGGCTCATAGAGCTGCCCCCAGATGAGAGCCGCCACGGCTTCGGAAGATGCCAGCGCACCCAGAATGGCGGCACGCGCAAGCATCGTTCCGCGCATGCGCTTGTCGAGCAGAATGGCAAGGCCGAGCGCCATCGGCACCACGACCACGATCATCAGGACGATGTAGACCAGCGTGATCAGCATGGCGTTGACGAACACATGATCGGCGAAGATCTGGGTGAAGTTGTCCCAGCCAGCCCAACCATTGGGGCGCTTGGTGAAGGCGTTGAAGGTGCGGAAACTGTTCAGCACCGCCGAAGCCAGCGGCCAGAACTGAAACAGGCCCAATCCCAGGAGCACCGGAAACACCATGACCGGACCGGCGAACACTTCGCCGCGCCGGGTGGGGTCGGGGGTCCACAATCCTTTGAACATTGGCCAAGCCTTTTTACGAATGAAGTTCTTGCCCTCCCTCGCCACATGACGCAGCGAGGGAGGTGAGCGGCTGTCCCGAGGGAGGCTGGGGGCCGCTGCTAGCGGTACTTGGCGAGCAGGCGGTCGATCTGGGCCGCGGTGGTGTGGAGGCGCTCGCCGACATCGACGCCGAGCGCGATGTCCTTGACCGCCGGGTTGACGGCATTGACGTAATCGAGCCAGCCGACCGACTTGGGCGAGCCATAGGCCCGCTCGCCTACCTTGGCGCAGAGTATGGCGACCGGATCGGTCTGGTAGGCCGGCGCTTCATCGGTCAACGACTTGCGCGAGGGCATCGAGCCGCGCACCTCGTAGAAGGCCCTGCGGTTGGCGTCGTTGAGCAGGAAGGCCAGGAGTGCTGCGGCTTCCGGAACATGCTGGCTGCCCGAATAGATGAAGGGCGCATCGGCGACGCTGGAGGCGAAGGGGATCTTGCCGCGGATCGGCGGGGAAACGCCCCAGTCGAAAGGCGCGCCGTTCTTGCGGAAGGTGTTGGCGAAAGCCATGGACGAGAAGTCGATGGCCGCAGCACCGCCCTTGTAGTGATCGGCGACGATCCCCTTGGGCGAGAGGCCCTCGGAGAACAGCGTCTGATAATTCTTCATGCCCTGGATCGCCTCGGGCGTATCGAGATATCCCGATGCGGTCAGCCCGTCCTCGGAAATGCCGGCAAAGGTCTTGTAGGCGGTCGAATCCCTGGGCGCGCCCGGATCGCCCATCATGCGCACCCACATGCTTTCCAGCTGCGAGTAGTTCGAGCCCGGCCCACGATTGCCGAAGCGCGACGAAGCCATGCCGAAGGTCGCCTGGTCGCCGTCCTTGCGCAGCTTCTCGGTGATGGCACGCAAGGCATCGAGCAACTGGTCGGCCGTCCAGCCGCCATCCACATCGGTGACCTCAGGTGGGGTGTTGACGCCGGCGCGCTTGAAGATGTCACGGTTGAAGTAGACGAAGCAGGAGTTCGATTCCCAGGCCAGGCACATGACCTTGCCGTCGATCGTGGCAGCGTCCCGCATCGCCGGATAGATGTCCTGGATGAAGTCCTGCGAGAAGTAGTCGTTGAGCGGCACGGCGATTTCGCCGGCGGCGTAGACCGGGGCCAGTTCGGTGCTGCCCATCATGATGTCGGGGGCAGAGCCCGAGGCGACGTAGAGCTGGACCTTCTTGGCGAGGTCGCCATAGGGCACGCGCTCTTCTTCGATGGTGATGTTGGGATAGGCTTCGCTGAAGGCCTTGTAGGCCGCCGCGATCGGGGCATTGATTTCCGGCGAGAACTCCTGGCGCATCACCTTGATGGTGATCGGGGCGTCGGTGAGCTCCGGCCCGGTGTAACCGCCAAGGTCGAGCTTGTATTTTCCCGGATTGGTGCCCGGTCCGGCGGCGAAGGCGCGCCGGGGCAGAATGGCCGCCGCCGCCAGAAGCGATGCGCCCCCCAAAAGCACCGAACGGCGCGACACGCCGGGGCCGGTTGTCATGCTCTTCTTGCAGTCCATGATGTTCTCCATCCCTGTTGGAACTTCACCTGGCCGGCGGGTTTGTTTTTCCTCCACCGCGTCGGCCCTTTCGAAAGACCTAGATCCTCTTGCCAGTCTCGCCGTCGAAGAGGTGCATTTTCGCCGTGTCGATGCGCAGCGAGATCTTCTCGCCGCGGCTGAGCTGTGCGCGGCCCTTGAGGACCATGGTGATGAGCTGGCCGTCGAGACTGGCGCTGACCTGGGTTTCGGGGCCGGTCGGCTCGACGACCACGACCTCCGCATTCGGCCCCCGATCGCCAACCTCCAGGTCTTCGGGGCGGATGCCGACTTCCACCCTGGCTCCCGCCTCGACCCTTGCCGACACCGGCAGCCGCGCGAGAATCTGGTTGCCCGCGGTGACGCATACGGGGCCCGTATCGCCGTTGGCGATCGTGCATTTCACCAGGTTCATGGCCGGGGAGCCGATGAAGCTTCCGACAAAGGCGTTGGCTGGAAAGTCATAGAGCTCAAGCGGCGTGCCGATCTGCTCGATGACGCCGGCGCGCATGACCACGATGCGGTCGGCCATGGTCATCGCCTCGAGCTGGTCGTGGGTGACATAGATCATCGTCGACTTGAGACGGGCGTGCAGGTCCTTGATCTCGGCGCGCATCTGCACCCGCAGCTTGGCATCCAGGTTCGACAGCGGCTCGTCGAACAGGAAGACCTTGGGATTGCGCACGATGGCGCGCCCCATGGCCACCCGCTGCTGCTGGCCGCCCGACATCTGGCGGGGGTAACGGTCAAGCAGCGCGTCCAGCCCCAGGACCGCGGCGGCCGATGCCACGCTTCGTGCGATCTCCGCCTTGCCGAGCCCTTGCATCTCAAGCGCGAAGCTCATGTTCTCACGGACGGTCATGTGCGGGTAAAGCGCGTAGTTCTGGAAGACCATGGCGATGTCGCGGTCCTTGGCGGCAAGGCCGTTGACCACCTTGCCGTCGATCGCAATGTCTCCGCCCGAGATCTGCTCCAGCCCGGCGATCATGCGGAGCAGGGTGGACTTTCCGCAGCCGGATGGCCCGACAAGGCTCAAAAACTCGCCATCACGGACGTCGACGTCTATGCCCTTGAGCACCGTCGCCACGCCGAACGACTTGACCAGCTTGCGCACGTTAACGTTCGCCATCGGCTCCTCACCTCCTATGCGGGGTCGTCTGATTGTATGTCATTTTGGGTGTTTGATTGCATCCAATGTTCTTCATTTTGGATACAATTTGACACTCCACTCGGCCATACTGGCAGCAGGCCGACGTGGTTTGCGGGCAACAACAATCACCTCGACCCACGTCGCGTGGGCCGGAATAATTATTTTAAATTCAAAATGTTATGGGTCTGAGTTCTACTCTCGCCACGAGCTCCGGCCTGGGGCGGCGCGGATCCTCTCGATGGCTGCCATCAACTCTTGACGGTTCGACATTCTCTCTCCTCCCGAGAAAGTGGTCTTATCAAAACGCTAGTGTATCAATTTGGTGTTGTCAATGGATACAAAAACTGCAACGAATTCGCTGGTCGGACAGCTTTCGCGAAGGCCCTGACCGCCCGACGAAGTGTTCGACGCAGGCCCGGCCGCACCCCCGAAAACGCGCAAAATCTGGAGATCGACATGCGTTCGCCAATCCCCGCCCTGGTCCGCTCCCTGGGGGCACTCGATGGCATCCTGCGCAAGGGCGAGCGCTTCTGCGTCGACAACGGGATCGATGCGTCGGAGCTGCTGGAGGCGCGCATCGCCCCAACCATGAAACCGCTGACGCACCAGATCAGGCTGTGCTGCAATCACGCGGTCGCGGCAGCCACGCTGCTGGCCGACAAGGAGGCGCTACGGATCGACGGGGCCTTCGACACCTTCCCCGATCTGCATGCCCGCATAGCGGCGACACGGACCGCCATCGGGGCGATTGCACCGGAAGCTTTCGACGCCGCCGACCAGTCGATCCTGCAGATCACCCTCGATGACGGGGTCACCTCGGTGCCGGCCTGCGACTATTTGATGGAGCACGCGATGCCGAACTTCTATTTCTCGATGACGACCGCCTACAACATCCTGCGCGGCAAGGGCGTGCCGCTGGGAAAGACGGATTTTCTTGGGGGGTGACGGGCAACGCGCCGAACGTCGATGTTCGGCCAGCTGGACGTTCACCCGTCAGCAGGCCCGTTGCGGGCTTCGCGCAACACGGTTTCCAGAACCCGCACGGCGCAATTTGCGACGATTTCCACGATCGAGCTTAGGGGCTTCGAGGCAGCCACGGCGACGCCCGAGGTCTGCCGTATCGCGTCGCTGTCCACAATCGGCACGAAGCGGAGCACGCCGCTGGCCAGTTCCTCGGCAGTGTCGAGTTCGGACGTCAGCGCGACGTAGTTGCCGCTGCGCGCTAGGTTCTTGACCAGATGCAGGGAGTTGGTTTCGACATGCCCCCGCGGCTCGGCGAAGAGCCAGCTGTAGCGCGTTTCCAGGAGCCTTCGGATCAGCAGCGATTTGCTCTGCAGCGCGATCGGATAGGCGATGACGTCGTGCAACCGGACTTCCGGCAGATCGAGAAGCGGATGGTTCGGACGAACCACGCATCCCAGCGGCAGGGTCGAATTCCAAAGCAGGCGCAATTCCCTGAGCACCGGCAGGTTGAAGGCGACGATCAGGTCCGTGTCGCCGTCGACGAGTGCGGCGACGGCCTCGTCGGTCGAGCCGATCTGAACCGACAGGCCGATGCGGGGATGGTCGACCGCAAGCTGCTGGACGAGCCGCGGCAGGATGCTGCTTGCGTGGCTGTCCATCGCGAAAATCTTGACCTTGCCCTGCTGGATCCCCTGCAAGCGAAAGATCTCGGTCACGGCCTTGCTCTCTTCGGCCTGCCAGCTGCGTATCAATCCGATGAGGATCTCGCCGGCCGCCGTCAATCGCATGCCCTTGGGCATTCTCTCGAACAGCCTGGCGTTCAGCCGGTCTTCCAGGCCGATGATCTGCCGGTCGATCGCCGAAGCGGCGATGTTCAAGCCGCGGGCCGCCCCCTGAATGGACCCCTCCGTCACGACTCGGTCGAAGTAGATGAGCGACACGGGAATCAGGGTGCGGGACATCGGCCAGCCAGCATTCTATTTTCGGCAATGGAGCGTTGCACATTCTGAAATAGACGGCAACGCCAGAAACGAGGAAGCTCCAGCAAGGTTCTTGGCCACCGCCAGACGCGGAGGCACCTTGGAGGAGGGGAAGCATGGGAACGACGCGTCGCGATATCGTCAAGGCAATGGGGGGCGCCGCTATCCTGGCGTCCGCGGTGTCCCCGGCTGTCGCCCAGGCTGCCGCTTCCGGCGACCTGTTGAAGGTCAAGCTCCTGTTGAACGGCGGCATATCCGGCCCGCACGCCTTTTTCTGCCTTGCGCATGAGCGCGGTTATTTCAAGGAAGCCGGGCTGGAGGTGGAGTTCTCGCCTGGCGACGGCGCGGCCTCGGTCGTCACGCGCATTCCCCAGGAAGGCTACGA
This sequence comes from Aminobacter sp. MET-1, assembly GCF_026521175.1. Taxonomy (NCBI): domain Bacteria; kingdom Pseudomonadati; phylum Pseudomonadota; class Alphaproteobacteria; order Hyphomicrobiales; family Phyllobacteriaceae; genus Aminobacter; species Aminobacter sp. MET-1. The sequence goes on from NZ_JAMSHL010000016.1 coordinate 116,092, forward strand.
TGGCGGTTATGGCGACATGAACGCGCTGATCAAGCTTGCCGGCCTGCGCCCCACGAACTGTCCGACAGCCGTCTTCGTCGCCTTCAACACGACGCCGCTGACCATCGGGGTGCGGAAAGGTGGGCCGATCAAGCAGCCCGGGGATCTCAAGGACAAGGTCATCATCGGGCACCCGATCGACGCAGCGATCGAGGCCTTCCCGCCTTATGCGAAGATCGCCGGCATCAATGCGGAAGACGCCCACATCCTGCGCTCGAACTCGAGCATGGCGATCAACGCCAAGGAGGTTGTCGACGGCAACGTCGACGGCGTCTTCGGGTTCGTCAACACGATCATCGCCGCGCTACGCGGCATCGACATAGACGGACGCGAGAAGCTGGATTTCCTGGAATTCCAGGATCTGGTGCCGGAGTTCTACGGCAACGCGCTGATGATGAGCCCCGATTTCATCGCCAGGCACCCTGACGCGGTCAAGGGTCTGGTCGGGGCGGTCAACCGTGGTCTGGTGGAGACGCTGAAAGACCCCGAAGCGGCACTGAAGGCGGTCGAGAAGATGGCGCCGAATTTCCGCCGCGAAGTCGATGGTCCGCGCCTGATGGGCACCTTGCAGGTGGAGATGGCCCATCCGGAAGGCTTCATCCATGGCATCGGCGACGTCGACGACAAACGCATCGAGCGTTCGATCGCCTTGATGGCGGAGGCGTGTCGCCTGCCGCGCACGCCCAAGGCCGAGGAAATCTTCACGCGTGCATTCCTGCCGCCCCTTGAAGAGCGTGCGAAGCCGCTCGCCAAGTAACGCCGGATCGGAAACCGCGTGAGGGCCTGGCCTTGCCATTGCGACGATGGCTGCGTCCCGGGCTTTCACCTTCCATGAAACCGCATGGCCGGAGGGCGGATGCACAAGGTAAGGCTGCTGACGAATTCCGGCTTCACCGGGGCGAATGCCTGGTTCCCGCTGGCCCATGATCGCGGCTACTTTCGCGATGAAGGGATCGACGTCGAATTCATCGACGGCACTGGGGCATTCAGCGCGGCCGGGCGCATGGTGAAGGAAGGAGTCGAGTTCGGCTATGGCGACTTCCAGGCCCTGATCGAAGAAGCTGCCCGCAAGCCCGAAACCTCTCCGGTCGGCGTCTATATGGTCATGGACCAGTCGCCGTCGGTGGTTGTCCTGCCGGCCCGCTCGCAGGTCGCATCGCCTGCCGATCTGTCTGGTCTCACGATCACGGCACATGCGGTCGACGTCGGACTGAACACGTTCGAACAATATGCCAGCAAGGCCGGGCTCGATCCTCGGTCGGTCAGGGCGGTGAGCAATGACGGCGACTGGATCGCACTTCTCAGCCTGCTCAAGGAAGGCAAGACCGACGCGCTGTTTGGCTATCTTTCTACGGTGTCGGCGGCCATACGTGCGAGCGGCAGGGATGTTCGCTCCGAAGTCCGCTTCCTCAAATTCAAGGACTTCGCGCAGGATTTATATGGCAGCACCCTGATGGTCTCGCCGACCTTCGCGCGCGACAAGCCGGCAGTCGCAAAAGCATTCGTGCGGGCAATCAACAGAGGCGTGCTCGCGGCGGCCAGCGATCCGGACGCGGCCATCCGAGCCCTCGTCAACCACGCTCCCGATCGTTCGCTGCAAGTCGATCGGCTGCGCCTTCTCGAAACGATCGAGGAGGACATGGGTGGCTGGCAAAGGCTCGCCGATGGCGTGGGTGATATCGACAGAGCCAGGATGGAACGCCTGCTGAAACTGACTGCGGACACACGCAGCCTGCCCCGGCAACCGACAGTCGACGAGGTGTTCACGACAGCCTTCCTGCCCAACTCTGACGACCGCAGGATTGCCCCTGAGCGCGCCATGACGGCCGGTCACATACCCAAGTAACTTCCCCAAAAAAGCGGCTGAGTTCCGCAAGTTCTTCAACAAACACAAAACACCGAGGGAACCATGAAATCGCGCTTTCTGCACGGCGCCGCGCTGTCGGCCCTTCTTCTCACCAGTACCGCCTATGCCGAGACACCGGGAAACACGCTCGTCGTCGCCAAGGCGATCGATGACATCATCTCGCTCGATCCGGCGTCGAACTACGAACATTCCGGCACGGAAACGATCAACAACGTCTACGAACAGTTGATGCAATTCGAGCCTGAGGACGTAACCAAGCTCGTGGGTGGCGCGGTCGAGAGCTGGACCGTGTCTGGCGACGGCAAGACGTTCGAGCTGAAATTGAGGCCTGGCCAGGTGTTTCATTCTGGCAACCCGATGACGTCGGACGACGTCGTGTTCTCGCTCCAGCGCATGGTCAAACTGAACAAAACGCCGGCAATCGTCGTTGCTCAGTTCGGCTGGAAACCAGACAACATTGAAAAACTTGTCGTGGCGCGCGACCCGATGACGGTCGAGCTGGCCGTCACGGCCGACCTGGCTCCGAGCCTGGTGCTCAACGTTCTTGCCAACAACATCTTCTCGGTCCTGGACAAGAGACTGGTGCTGGAACACGAGACGGACAATGACCTCGGTGCCGGCTGGCTACGCAACAATTCGGCCGGGTCCGGTCCCTACGTCCTGAAATCTTGGCGCCCGAACGAAACGCTCGTGATGGACGCAAATCCGAACTTCCGACTTGGCGCCCCCAAGATAAAGCGAATCCTGATCCGCCATGTGCCGGAGCCTGCATCGCAGCGTCTCCTGCTGGAGCACGGCGATGTCGACATCGCCCGATCGCTGACCCCTGATCTCATGCAGGGTGTCGCGGGCAATCCGGACATCGCAATAGAGGAGTCGGTAGAGGCCTCCATACAGTATCTGGGCCTTAATCAGAAGTTCGAGCCTTTCAAGAAGCCCGAGGTCGTCAAAGCCCTGAAATACCTCGTCGATTATCAGGGCATGGCCGACAGTTTCGTGAAGGGCCAATGGGCCGTGCATCAGTCGTTCTGGCCGAAGGGTTTCGACGCGTCGATGGACAAGATCCCCTACAAACTCGACGTCGAGAAGGCCAAGGAACTGCTGGCGAAGGGCGGCTATCCCGACGGGTTCACCGTCAAGCTGAACGTGCGCAACTACTCGCCCTATCTTGATATGGCGCAGTCCGTCCAGAACACGATGCGTCTCGCCAACATCAAGGTCGAGATCAACGCGACCGATTTGAAGCAAATGGTCACCGCTTACCGCGGGCGCCAGCATGAAATTACGCATAGTGCATGGATTCCGGATTACCGTGACCCGCAGTCCCATGCCTTTGCGTTCATCCAGAACCCCAATAATGCCGACGACTCCCCAGACAAGACCGTCGCATGGCGCAATGCTTGGGAAGCCCCACAGGACGTCAGGGAACTTGCCGACGCGGCGGTCAAGGAACGTGACACAGAAAAGCGCATGCAAATGTACGTGGATCTCCAAGAACGGCTGCAGGACGACAGCCCATACATATTCATGTTCCAGGGCATGACCCGCATTGCTTCCAGAAAGAACGTCCAGAACATCTCGATCGATCCCGCCAACGGCGTGCTCTACTACCGCCTGACCTCGAAGTAGCGATCGCACCGCTTGGGCCGAACCCGGGGTTCGGCCCATCTTTCCAATCCAAATTGAGTATCAACATGAAGAAGTTGCGTGTCCGGCTGAATCATACCCCAATGGGGCCCCTTGCAGGCTTCTTCCTCGCTGAAGACCGCAGCTATTTTGCCGATGAGGGGCTCGAGATCGAATGGTCCGGCGCTCGCGGGGCATCCGCCGCCATCGCCGATATCGCGACGGGGAACTATGACGCCGTCTATGGGGATATCAATTCGCTGACGACGCTGCTGGCGTCGCTCCCCGAAGGAACCGGCCCGCAGGCGGTTTTCGTGGCGTTCAACCGGACGCCACTGACAGTGTCGGTGCGCGCAGAAGGCCCCGTGCAGATGCCCCGCGACCTGATCGGCAGAACGCTTTACGGTCATCCCCACGATTCCGCGCGTATCTTCTTTCCAGCCTATGCGCGTGCTCTGGGCTTCGCTGTCACCGACGTGGATATCCGGGATGCCCAAGGCAGCCTTGGTGAGCTTGTGCGCGCCATGATCGAAGACAAGGCCGGCGAAGGCGTCTTTGGCTTCGTGAATTCCACCATTGCATCGCTCAGCGATATGAACTCGCCGCACGAGGCCAATACGCGCTTCCTCGAATATTCCTCCGCCCTCCCGGACTTCTACGGCAACGCCCTCGTCGTGACGAGAGCGTTGCTCGATCGCGATCCTGACGCCGTTCGCGGTCTTGTGCGTGCAGTCAGCCGCGGCTTCCGGGATGCGATCCGCGATCACCGCGCCGGGATCGATTCCGTCATGGCTCACGGAGCCGAGATGAGCTACGCGGTCAATCTTCGTCGGTTCACGGGAACCCTCGAGCGCGAGATGAGCCATCCAGAGCGGGAGCACCTCGGCATCGGGGACGTGGATCCGGCGCGGCTTTCCCGCAGTTGCGAGCAGGTGGTCACCGCCCTTAACCTTGCCCGACAGGTCAGCGCCGAGGAGCTTTTCTCGCCAACCTTCCTGCCCGCTCTCGACGAGCGCCGCTTCGAGCCTTCGACATGACGACGTCAGGCAACGACAGCGCAGCGGGCGGCATCTCGCTGCGACGATATGGTTCCACAGGCCGGATCCTTGTGCGCGAGGCCTCGACGATCCTCGCCACCTTCTTCGGCCTGCTGGTCGTGACCTTCCTGATCGGCCGAGTCGTGCCGATCGATCCGGTTCTCGCCGTTGTCGGCGAGAATGCACCGGCCGACGTCTACGAGAACATGAAGACCGAGCTCGGCCTCGACCAACCATTGTTCGTCCAGTTTGGCGACTACATCGGCAAGGTTCTCCATGGCGATTTCGGCGTCTCGAACCTGACAGGCAATTCGGTTTTCTCCGACATTGCGACGGTCTTCCCCGCCACGCTGGAACTCGCGACCCTTGGGACAATCATCGGCGTGCTGATCGGTGTACCGATCGGCGTCATAGCGGCCGTGCACCGAGGGAAGTGGATCGATCATCTGGCGCGTGTCATCGGACTGTGCGGCTATTCCGTTCCTGTCTTCTGGCTCGGGCTCATGGGGCTGCTTCTCTTCTATGCGAAGCTGGGCTGGGTCGAGGGACCCGGGCGCCAGAGTGTGGCGTATGTCGATATGCTGACGCCCGTGACCGGCGTCATTCTTCTCGATGGCGCCATGGAAGGCGAATGGGAGGTCTTCCGGGACGCCTTTTCCCACCTGATCCTGCCGGCAACACTGCTGGGCTTCTTCAGCCTTGCTTACATCAGCCGGATGACGCGCAGCTTCATGCTGACCGAACTCCAGCAGCAATATATCACCACGGCCCGTGTCAAGGGATTGTCTGAGCGCCGGATCGTGTGGGGGCACGCGCTGGGTAACATCATGGCACCGCTCGTCGCCGTCATCGCCCTTTCCTATGCAAGCCTGCTGGAAGGCTCGGTCCTGACCGAAACCATATTCGCCTGGCCGGGCCTTGGCCGCTACATCACCAACTCCCTGCTCAATGCCGACATGAACGCCGTGCTTGGCGGCACCGTGGTGATCGGCGCGATATTCATCGGCGTCAACCTCCTGTCCGACATTGCCGGCCGACTCTTCGATCCGAGGACGAGATGACAGATATACGCACCTATCTCCTCACCGACGAGGCGCAGTCGCGGATGCAATCGCGGCTTGGACAAGCCTATCGCCGATGGCTCGTGTTTCGCGGCAATCCGCTGGCGATGGTCGGCCTCGTCATCGTCGTGACGCTCCTTTTGATCGCTGCCTTCGCGCCGTTGATCGCTACACACGATCCGATCGACCAGAGCCTGGCGCAGCGTCTGCAGCCGGTGAGCGCCGAACACTGGCTCGGCACCGACTCGCTTGGCCGCGATATCTTCAGCCGCATCGTCTATGGTTCGCGCATCACACTCTTCATCGTCCTGGCGGTGGTGGTCACGGTGGGGCCGGTCGGCCTGCTGATCGGGGCCACAGCCGGCTATTTCGGCGGGTGGGTCGATACACTCCTGATGCGCATCACGGATGTGTTCCTCGCCTTCCCGCGCCTGATCCTTGCGCTGGCGCTGGTATCCGCGCTCGGGTCGGGTCTTGAGAATGCGATTCTCGCCATAGCCCTCACCGCATGGCCTCCTTATGCGCGCGTTGCACGGACGGAAACTATGGTCATCCGCAAGTCCGACTATATCGCAGCGGCGCGCCTGCAGGGGGCATCGCCCGCCCGCATTATCCTGGGACAGGTGACGCCCATGTGCGTTCCGTCGGTGATCGTCCGCTCTGCGCTCGACATGGCCGGTATCATCCTGACGGCTGCCGGTCTCGGCTTCCTGGGTCTTGGCGCTCAGCCGCCGCTTCCCGAATGGGGTGCCATGGTGGCCACGGGCCGCGAGCAGGTCTTTGATCAGTGGTGGGTATCGGCTTTTCCAGGTCTTGCCATCTGCATCTGCGCCCTTGGCTTCAATTTGCTCGGCGACGGGCTTCGGGACGTGCTGGACGCCAGATGACCTTGCAGAGCACAGATCAGCCGCTGTTGGAAATCTCCAACCTCAATGTTCACTTCCACAGCAAGGTCGAAACGACCCACGCGGTACGGGGGCTGTCGTTCTCGCTCGGCCGGGAGCGCTTGGGTATCGTCGGAGAATCCGGTTCCGGCAAATCACTCACCGGCCGGGCCATTCTCGACCTGGTCCCTCATCCCGGACGCGTGAGCGCCGACCAGATGACCTTCATGGGTCAGGACCTGTTGACGATGGACGCAAAGCAGCGCGGTGCGCTACGCGGCGCCCACATGTCTATGGTCATGCAGGATCCAAAATTCTCGTTGAATCCGGTCATGACGGTTGGCCGCCAGATAGCTGAGTCCTACCGCGCCCACCGCAAAATGAGCCGTAGGCAGGCGAAGGAAGAGGCGCTGCACGCACTTGAATCCGTCCATATCCGGGAGCCGAACCGGGTCTATGATCTCTATCCGCACGAAGTGTCCGGCGGCATGGGCCAGCGCATCATGATCGCTATGGTGCTTGCTGCCGAGCCCGAACTGCTCATCGCCGATGAACCGACATCCGCGCTCGACGTCACCGTCCAGATGCAGGTTCTGGCCATCCTTGATGATCTCGTGAAGGAGCGCGGCATGGGACTGATCTTCATCAGCCACGACCTGCCTCTGGTCGGCTCGTTTTGTGACCGAGTCATCGTTCTTTACAACGGAAGAGTCATGGAAACGCTCGAGGCCAAGGATCTGGCCAATGCCAAGCATCCCTACACACAGGGGCTTTTGAACTGCATGCCAGACCTCGACCACAGGAACGAGACGCTACCCGTCCTTCAGCGCGACAAGGCATGGCTGGTATGAGCGAACCCGCGATAAAAATCGAAAACCTCAACATCCATTTCGGCGGCTTGCATGCCGTGCGCGACGCAAGCTTCAGCGTGAACCGGGGTGAATGCTACGGTATCGTCGGGGAATCCGGCTCGGGAAAATCGACCATTCTGCGTGCCATATCCGGCCTCAATCCGAATTGGACCGGCACGGTCGAAATCGACGGTCAACCGCAAACACAGCACCGCCCGAAGAGCTTTTATAGAACCGTGCAGATGGTGTTCCAGGACCCCTACAGCAGCCTGCACCCGCGCCACACCATCGATCGCACCCTCTCCGAACCGATTTCGATCTTTGGCCTGGATCGATCCGAAGAGCGCATCCGCACAGCTCTCGAACGGGTCGGGTTGCGTGCCGGTTTCAGATTCCGCTATCCGCACCAGCTGTCCGGGGGCCAAAGGCAGCGCGTCGCCATCGCGCGCGCCGCCATCCTCGAGCCGTCGATCCTGCTGCTCGACGAGCCTACTTCGGCACTCGACGTGTCGATCCAGGCGGAGGTGCTTAACCTGCTGAAGGAGCTTCTCGCCAATTCCGGACTGACGATGATCCTGGTCAGCCACAACCTTGCCGTAGTCACTCATATGTGCCAGCGCGTCGCCGTGATGAACGGTGGCCGCATCGTGGAGGAAACCACCTCTGACGCGCTACGTGACGGCCGTGTGCGAGAGGACTACACCGCTCGGTTGCTCGCAGCAACGCGTAGCTACAACCGCGCCGCAGCGCATGGCCTAAACACCTTCGACTGAAATCGGTTTTCGGGCGGCGTATTTGCGGCGGCGCTGGCCCATTTTCCTTTGTTTCGCCGCGGTGGTTCAGGACGGTGCCGACATGGATTCGACACAGGCGTTGCGCGAATTGTGGCCCGCTATCGAACCCTACAGAACGGGGCGGCTGCGGGTCAGCTCTCTCCACGAGCTGTATTTCGAGGAGTCGGGCAATCCGGCGGGTAAGCCCGTTGTGCTGGTCCATGGCGGGCCTGGATATGGGACCGAGCCCGAGGATCGTCGTTACTTCGATCCCGCGCGCTATCGCATCATCGCCTTCGACCAGCGTGGTGCCGGCAAATCCACGCCGCTCGGCGAGACGAGGGACAACACGACTTCCCTACTCGTCGAAGACATGGAAACCCTGCGCAGGGAGCTCGGCCTCGAACACTGGATGCTGTTCGGCGGCTCATGGGGTAGTACGCTCGCAATCGCCTATGCGCAAAGCCATCCCGACCAGGTCACGGCAGCGATCCTGCGCGGCATCTGGCTGAACAGCAAGGCAGAGATCGACTGGTTCATGACCGGCATCAGCCGGTTCTTTCCCGAACTATGGGAAACCTTCGCCAACTGTCTGCCTGAAGCCGAACGCGCCGACGTAGTTTCCGCCTATGCCAAGAGGCTTCAAGGCGACGATGCTGTGCTGCGCGACGCGGCCGCACGTGCGTGGGCCTGCTACGAGGGGGCATGCTCTACGCTCCTCCCCGATCCGGGAACAATGAACGGGTTCCAGGAGCCGCATGTCGTCGAAGCGCTCGCCCGGATCGAGGCATCGTACTTTATCAACGAGGCGTTTCTGCCGCCCAACCATCTCATGGACAACATGCACCACATGGCCAAGATCCCCGGCCTCATCGTCCAGGGACGCTATGACATGGTCTGTCCACCGCGAACGGCCTTCGAAGTGCACAAGCGCTGGCCCGCATCGCGCCTGGAGATCATTCCCGATGCCGGCCACTCCAGCAGCGAGCCGGGCATTCGGCAAGCGCTGTTGGCCGCAACCGAACAATTCAACTGGCAGGGTCGATGATCCTGCTTGAGACGATCGGTTTTCCGCCGTCGGAGACGCTCACTCGCTCCCCCCATTCAGCAGCGTTGATTGGGTGAGCACCTCGAACGCCGTTCCGGATGGACCGGCTGTAACGAGCTCTTTCGACAACTCAGTTGCAGCGGCTGCACGCCGCTGCTGACGGTAACCACCAACCCATCCAAGGGAATAGGAAGAAATGCTCACCATCGACAGGATCAACCGTATGGGATCCGAGGAATTCGTCTCCGCCTTGGGACCGATATTCGAGAACTCGCCGTGGGTCGCACGTAGCGCTTGGGACAGCCGTCCCTTCGTCAATGCCGAGACGTTGCATGGCGTTATGTTTGACCAGGTGCTCCAACGTGACGCCTCGGCTCGAATTGAGTTTCTGCGCGCGCACCCAGATTTGGCAGGAAAGGAGGCCAAAGAAGGACGAATGACAACAGAGTCTACCGCCGAGCAGGGAACGGCCGGCCTCGATCGCCTGTCTTCAGGTGAAGCTGCGCTCATAGACGATCTGAACCGCCGCTATCGCGCAAGACATGGCTTTCCTTTCGTCATCTGCGTACGTCATTACACCAAGGCCGGCATCTTTGCCGAGTTCACCCACCGACTTGAGCGTGGCACCGACATGGAACTGGAGGAAGCGCTGCGGCAGATCTCTTACATCAGCCGCTACAGGCTGGGGTCCATGCTTGCGCCAGCGGCAGCGCCGCACGAATGACCAACATGTCGCCTCGGCACTGTCAAATTTTGACGAGACTTCCAGCAGGTGGAGATGGTCTTCGGCAGGGGCTGCACACTGCTCCTGCAAGGAACTTTGGAGCATGCAATCAGGCACTGTTGAGTGATAACGCTTGGACCTCCTCCAGTGAACTGGCGATGATGCCGGCCATTGCCTTGCCGGCATCCGTCAATGCGTTCACGTCGCGGGAGCTGAGTGAAAGCGCCACTGACATGCGAGTTCCAGAAAGCGGCACAAAACCCAGCTCTCCGCGTCTGACTTCTTCATAAACATCAATCAATGTCAGTATGCTTATTCCCAGCCCTTCTTGAATTGTGGCCTTTAGAAGAGCAATGGAATTGGACACGGCGATTTTGTAAATCGGCGATCTCAGCTTCTGGATGAGCAGGTCGGCCATAGGACCTATCGTCAAGCTGTCGTCTGTCGAGATAAATCGCTCACTCAAAATATCTTCGATATCAACGTGCTTTCTCTGCATCAATTGATGAGACGGCTGCGCGACTATGCCAAGTCGCAAATGCGCAGTCTTGACAATATTTAAGCCTATGTCCTGGGGCGTATTGAACGCGATCGCCAGATCTATCGAGCCCGACTTGATCTTGTCGAGTATGAAGTTGGTGCCGTCGACATGCGCCCGTAGGCTGGCGCCGGGATGCTGGGCCTGAAGCCTGCGGAACGCCTTCGGCAGGAATCCTGTCGCCAGACATTCCATGATCCCGATACTGACCGTGCTGCCATGCGAGGGACGCAGTCCCTCCACCTCAGCACCCGTCGCGATGATCTCCTGCTGCAATTTCCGAACCTGCCCCACCAGGATTCGACCTGCTTCCGTCGGCCGCATGCCGCGTGGCAGCCGTTCAAAAAGCGGCTGCCCATACTCCAGTTCCAGATTCAGTATCTGGCGGTTGACGGCCGAGGCTGTCGCATTCATCTGCTCCGCCGCCTTACGGATCGACCCAAAGCGGGCAACCATCTCCAGCGCCTTCGCGCCTTGTGTGATCAAGGGCATTCTCGACACCTGAAATGCGACTGTACGTTTTTTTGATACACTACTGACGCAAATATTCGCTGGTCAATGAGGGGGATGAAAAACTAGCCTTCAGCTCGATTTCGGGGGGAATTCAATGAACTTCAAGCACAGCTTTTCTCGTCGTCGGTTCCTGGCTCTGTCGGCCGCCGCGTCTTCATCCCTGATCATGCCGAACTGGATCGGCCAGGCGCGCGCGGCACCTCTCGCAGGCATCAAGGAAGAGGATGCCGTCATCGCCTTCGGCCTGACGGGCCCGGTCTCGGATGAAGGCTGGAACACCAAGCAGAATGAAGGGGCCAAGGCGATCCAGGCGGCCTTCCCGAAGGCGAAGCTGCTGGTGGTCGAAAGCATACCTTTCTCCGCCGACGCCAGCCGCACGTTCCGGCAGTTCGTGCAGGAGGGCGCCCAGATGGTGTTTTCAACCTCGAACTATGGCGACTTCTTCGCATCGGTGGTCGAACGTTCGCCGGATGTTGCTTTCCTCGAAGCAGACGGCCGACGCGTCGCCGACAATCTCGGCTGGTACTACGCCGCCCATTGGCATCCGACCTATGTGCTCGGCGTGACGGCCGGCCTGCTCAGCAAATCCGGAAAACTTGGCTTCGTCGCGTCCTTCCCGGTGCCGATGGCGATCTCGTCGAGCAATGCATTCTTGATGGGTGCCCGCTCGGTGAACCCATCGGCGACGCTCCAGGTCATCAGCATCAATTCATGGTTCGACCCGCAAGGCGCCAACCAGGCCGCAAGCGCGCTTATCGACAATGGCTGCGACTTCCTCTTCGGCGTCATGAACGAGGCCTCCTATCTGCAGGTCGCCGAACAGCGCGGCGTGCGGGCAGCGATGTGGGGCTCCGACATGCGGCGCTACGGCAAGAACGCCTATGTCAGCTCGATCGTGCCCGACTGGACCGCGTTCTATGTCGACCAGGTCCGCAAGCGTCTCGAAGGCAGCTGGTCGGGCGGCGGCCAGACCCTGCTTCCGCTGGGCGGCGGCATCGACCGCGATGCCTGGGGCGAGACGGTTCCGGCCGAGGTGGCGGCCCAGGCCGACGCGGTGCGCGAGAAGATCATCGGCGGCTGGAGCCCGTTCACCGGCGAGATCAAGGACACGACCGGGGCAGTGCGGGTGAAGGCGGGCGAAACGCTCGACGAGGTCGCGCTCTACAACTGGGACTGGTCGGTGGAGGGCGTGTCCGGGCTCAGCACCTAAGCCGATCGCCTCGCTCGATGGACGCTGCAATGCCTGATCCGAGACATCGCCCTGTTAATGGCGACAAGATACGGTCGCTCGTGTCGCTGCGCGGGATCGCCAAATATTTTCCCGGCGTCATCGCCAATGCGGATGTCGACCTCGACATCCGTGCCGGCGAGATTCACGCCCTGCTGGGCGAGAACGGCGCCGGCAAGTCGACCCTGATGAACATCCTGACCGGCATCTACCAGGCCGATGCCGGGGAGATCGTCGTCGATGGAATGCCGGTTCGCTTCGGCTCTCCGCTCGACGCGATCGCCGCAGGCATCGGCATGGTTCACCAGCACTTCAAGCTGGTCCAGGCCTTCACGGTCGCTGAAAACATCCATCTTGGATGGCGAGAGACGCCGCCGCTGGCGTCGGCCAGGCAGCTGGAAGCGCGAACGGCCGCGATCGCGGAAAAATTCAATCTTGCCGTCAAGCCTGACGCCCGTATCCACGCCCTGTCGGCCGGCGAGCAGCAGCGCGTCGAGATCCTGCGCGTGCTGGCGCGCAACGCGCGCATCCTGATCCTGGACGAGCCGACAGCGGTGCTGACCCCAGCCGAGGCGCGGGAACTGTTCAAGGCCCTCGACGCCTTCCGGAAATCCGGCAATGCCGTCATCTTCATCAGCCACAAGCTTCATGAAGTCCTCGAGATTTCGGACCGTGTGACGATCCTGCGCGGCGGGCGCAAGGTGGCGACGCATGAGACCAAGGCGTGCGACCATCGCATGCTTGCCGGCCTGATGGTCGGGCGCGAAATCGTGCTGGGAAATTACCGCGACCGGTCGGTCGAAACGGCACAGCATGCCTGTCCGGCGGCTCTGGAGCTCAGGAACGTCTGCGCCTACGACCAACGTGGCCTGCCGGCGCTCCGGAACGTCGACCTCGTCATCCGGGCCGGCGAAATATTGGGGATTGCCGGTGTTGCAGGCAACGGCCAGCGCGAGCTGAGCGAGGTCATCACCGGCATTCGGCCGCTGGTGTCGGGCGAAATCCTGATCGGTGGACAGGCCGCGAGCCGCCAGGATGCGGCAGCCTTCGCAACATTCGGCATCGGCCATATCCCGGAGGACCGCCTGCGCAGCGGCCTTTCGCCCTCGCTCTCGATCGACGACAATGTCGTGATCCGGGAATACAAGACCGATCAGGTTTCGCGCGGACCGTTCTTCGACCCACGGGCCGCCAACCGGCTGGCCCGGCGCATCGCAGCGGATGCCGAGGTGGCCATTCCCGATTTCGGCATGCCGGTGCGGAACCTCTCGGGCGGCAACCAGCAGCGCCTCGTCGCCCGGCGCGAGATCCGCATTGCGCGGAAAGTCCTGGTCGCCGCCTATCCCAGCCGTGGCCTCGATATCGGCGCCATCAACACCATGCTTCGCTATTTCGTCGAGCTTCGAAACCAGGGCGTGGCCGTCGTCCTGATTTCGGAGGACCTCGAAGAACTGCTCAGTCTCTCGGACCGCATCGCGGTTCTCTACGAAGGCCGCATCATGTCCGTTTTCCAAGCCGACAATGCCGACATGGAGACCATCGGCCTGCTGATGGGCGGGCAGACGGCTGCGTCCACAACCGCTGGCGCGAGGCCGTGATGTCCTGGCGTCTGCAACGTTTCCCTTCGCCCAGGCCGTCCGTGGCTTTTGCCGTTCGCGTCATCGCGATCCTGCTTGCGCTGATCGTCGGCGGCCTCGTTGTCGCCGTCTCCGGGCTCGATCCGCTGACCCTCGGCGGCCAGGTCGTGAAGTCGACATTCGGTTCGAGCTTCGGGCTGGAGGACCTTGGCCTTCTGGCGACGCCGCTCATCCTGACAGGGCTTGCGGTCATGATCACCCGGCGCATCGGGCTCTGGAACATCGGTGCCGAAGGCCAGTTCTATGCAGGTGCGCTGGCAGCCGCCGCACTCGGCCTGTTCGTCGAAGGCCCGGCCTGGCTGATGCTGCCGGCGATGTTCCTGGCGGGCATCGCCGGCGGCATGGCATGGATCGCCATCCCGACGCTCGCCCGCGCCTTTGTCGGGGTCAACGAACTCATCACCACGCTGCTGCTGAATTTCGTGGCGACCCTGCTCGTCTATTATGTCGCCACCGGGCCGTGGCGCGACCGGGGTGCGGGTACGCTCGGCTCCACGCCGCGCATTCCCTACGAGATGCCTGAACTCTGGGGCATGGTTCACTGGGGCTTTGCCATCGCGGTGGCGCTGACGGTGCTGGTGGCGGCCGTGCTGTCCTTCACCCGATGGGGATACGAGGTGCGCATCAGCGGCGCCAATCCCGAGAATGCGCTCTATGCCGGCATACCGGTAAGGCGGCGCATCATCGTGGTGATGCTGCTGTCGGGCGCGATCGCGGGGATTGCCGGAATGCTGGAAGTGGCCGGCACGGTGCACCGCCTGCAGGGCGGCATTTCCAACAATTTCGGCTATCTCGGCATCATCGTCGCGGTGCTGGCGCGCACGTCGTGCCTTGGCGTGCTCGCCGCCGCGGCATTGATGGCCTTCATCCTCAACGCCGGCATCATCCTGCAGACGCAGGGACTGACCACCAGTGCGATCGTGGCGCTGACCGGCGTCGTATTGATGTTCACCGCCATCGGCGACGAGTTTGCGCATTATCGTCTCGTCCGCACCGATCGAGCCACCGCATAGGACGCCGCCATGGACATCATTACGGGGTTGCTGACGACGGCGGTGCTTGCCGGAGGCGTGCTCGCACTGGCGGCACTTGGCGAGGTCATCTGCCAGCGCGTCGGGGTGGTGAACCTTGGCGTCGAGGGACTGATGGCACTCGGCGCGGTGACGGCCATCGCCGTCACCATCAGCGTCCCGAACCCGTCGGCCGGTTTCGCAGCAGCCCTTGCGGTGGGTCTCTGCTTCGGCATGGTCTTTGCCCTGGCGACGGTGATCTTCCGCGCCAACCAGATCCTGTGCGGCCTGGCGCTGACGCTGATGGGCACGGGCCTCGCCGCCACCGCAGGCAGGGCGTTTTCCGGAATGCCGGCCAAGGCGACATTCCAGCCCGTGGCCGTGCCCTATCTGAGCGACATTCCCATCCTCGGACCGGCCTTCTTTTCCCAGAATGTGCTCGTCTACCTGATCTTCATCATCTTGCCCGTCGCCATCCACTGGCTGATGTTCAAGACGCGTCACGGCCTCAACATGCGCGCGGTCGGAGAAAATCCGGCAGCGGCCGACGCAGCCGGCATTCCGGTTCTGGCGATGCGCTTCTGGTATGTGTCGCTGGGTGCGGCACTGGCTGCGGGGGCAGGCGCCTATCTCACTCTTGCTTTTGTCCCGTCATGGTCGGACGGGATCGTCGCCGGCCGGGGCTGGATCGCCGTCGCGCTGGTCATCTTTGCCCGCTACCGGCCGCTGAACGTCGTCATGGCGGCGCTTCTGTTCGGGCTGATCACGGCACTTGGCTATGTCGGGCAGGCGCGCAACTGGCCAGTCGCGCCGGCGCTGCTCGGCATGCTGCCCTATCTCGGGACGCTGGGCTTCATCATCGTTCCCGTCATCGTCCTGCAGCGCAGGAGGCAAGTGTCGGCGGCGCCGGCAGCGCTGGGCCTGCCCTATTTCCGCGACGTGCGCTGAACATCTGAAATTCTGAAAAACCGGATCCCGCAACGGATCGCGTAGGAGGATACGCATGACCATCGATATCGCCATCATCAACGGCACCGTAATGCCCATGGGCGGCACCACGCCGATCGAGCGCGGAGCGATCACCATCGCCGGCGACAAGATTCTGGCCGTCGGCCCGCAGGACGCCATCGATACCAGCGGCGCTGCAAAGATCATCGATGCGTCCAACTGCGTGGTCATGCCGGGTTTCTGCGACAGCCACACCCACATTGCGTCGAACCTGCTGCTGCGTGGCCTGCTGGAGGACGTCAGGCTGTTCGAATGGCTCTCCACCATGTGGCAGCTCAAGCGCAATTTCGATCCCGAGACGCTGTACTGGGCAAGCCTCAACGGCCTCGTCGAAATGGTGAAGTCGGGCGTCACCTCCTTCAACGAGCATTTCGATGCCTATGCCGTGGAGCCGCAGATCGAGGCGCTCAAGAGGATCCCGCTTCGCTCGACCCTCGGTTACGGCTTTGCCGATCGCGGCGTCTACGCATCGATCACCGACTGGTCCTGGAAGACGCTGCACAGCTTCGGCGATATCGTCGCCAGGCACCACAAGTCGCAAAACGGATTGCTGCATGTCGGACTGTCGCCGCATGCCACCTATTCCTGCGGGCCGGACATGTTCCGGCTGTCGCGCGAGGTCGCCGACGCGCACAACGTGCCGATCCACATCCACCTCGCCGAAGCGCCCCAGGAGACTGCCTATGTCGCCGAAACCTACGGCACGTCGGCGGTGCGCTGGCTGCATTCGCTCGAGTTCCTGAAATCCGACGTGACCGCCGCCCACTGCACGCAGCTCGACGAGGATGACGTGAAGATCCTGGCGGCGACGAGGACGAAGATCGCCCATTGCCCCTGCTGCAACGCCAAGGTGGCGTCCGGAACGCTGCCGCTCAAATGCGTGCGCGAGCATGGCGTGACGGTCGGCATCGCCACCGACGGGCCGGCCAGCCACAACACGCTCGACATGTTCCAGGAAATGAAGTTCGCCGGCCTGCTCCACAAGGACAAGACAGCCGACCCGGAATTCCTCAAGACGACCGAAATCCTGGAAATGGCGACCTCCGAGGGTGCCAAGGCAATGAACCGTCCCGAAACCGGGACGCTTGCGCCCGGCATGGCGGCCGACGTCATCGTCGTCGACCTGGACAAGGCGCACACGCTGCCGGTTTACGACACGGCTGCGGCATTGGTCTATTCAAGCCGTGCCGATGACGTGCTGCACACCATCGTTGCCGGCCGGCTGCTGATGGAGAACCGCATCGTCGCCGGCATCGATGAGGCGGAAATCCGGGCCAATTTCCGCAGCAAGGCGCATGCGCTGCGCAAGCGCAGCCTGGGGTGAACGAAGCTGAGATGGCGGAGTTCACGCTCAATGACTTTGAAAGGTTCGATCTCCGATCCGAACAGCTTACTTGGTCGAGATTGGTTTTTCAGTCTGAAGCTGGATAAATTGCATGTTGGCCCTGACAGCAAACATCGTCGCCAACATGCTGGCGGTCGCGACTGCGCCTCTTGTGGACTTTCCAGGTGCCGCTCCAAAGCGGAACTGCCAAGCAGCTGCTAGGCCTCGGTACGATCCTTTTTCCGCTCGAACGGCGCTTTGACCCACTGCAGCAGCCCTTCATATGCGGCCTGGAATTTGTTCCGGGCCGCGGTGCCGCTGCCATTACGATCGAAATAATAGCTCGAATAACGGTCGAGAAACTGCTCCGAACCGCCGTAGGCACCGTAATGCGGCAGGCGCTTGAGATCGACCTTGTTGAGCACTAGTCCCAGCATCTTGGATGCGATCTGCGGCTCGGCTGCGAGCACCGAGCGCACCAGAGGGCGTGGCGTCGCGCCCCATTCGGCAACCAGCACGAAACCATCTACCAGCGGCGCAAACGCCTTGGCGTCCACCACCGGGCCAAGTGGCGGCAGATCGACCACGATGTATTCGAAGGTCGACTTGGCGTCCTCAACGAAGCGGCGCATGCCGGGCGACGACAGCAACTCGCTCGTATGCGAGAAGCGAGCGCGCCACGCCGCCGGCACAATGGCGAGCTTGGTCTGTCTGTCGACCTTAATCGCCGACTGCCAGCCCTGACCGTCGACCACGGCCTCGACCAGCCCGCGTTCCGTCACGATGCCGAGCGAGCGACTGAGGCCAGGATTGCGCAGGTCGGCGTCGATCAACAGCGTCCGTGCCCCATTGCCGGCAAGCAGGCCGGCGAGATTGGCGGCGACCATCGACTTGCCTTCGCCCGGCAGCATCGAGACGATGCCGATCACCTTGCAGGGCACGTCCTGCAGCACGACGTCGCCGGCAATCCTGGTATTGCGCAACGTCTCGGCAAACAATGACGCCGGTGCATCGACAGTCACCCGCATACGTGCCCGCCTTTCGCTCGCCGCCGACACCCGCGGTTGCTCGGTGCCTTCCGCCGGGACTGTCGGCTTCTGGTCGTAGCCGCCGAGCAGCGGCAGGTAACCGAGGAACTTGAGGCCGAGGCGCTCACGCACATCCTCGGCCGTGCGGAAGAAGCGCTCGTTGAACTCATTGAATGCGCCTGCGGCAGCGCCCATGATCAGACCGAGCACCAGCGACAGGCCGAGCACCAGCGAAGTTCGCGGGCTTGATGCGCTGCGCGGCAAGGTCGCCTCGGAGATGACCCGGACCTTCGCGATCGGGAACGAGCGCTGCTGCGAGGCCTCCTCGTAGCGAGACAGGAAGGTCTGATAGAGCGTGCTGAGTGCGGTTGCCTGCTGCTGCAATTCACGCAACCGCACCTGGGCCTGGTTGGCCGAGGAGTTTTGGCCCGTGGCACCAGCGACACTTTCGGAGAGTGTGGTTTCGCGCGAGCGCGCCACCTCATATTCGTTGCGATAGGTCTCCGACAGTTGGCTCAACTCGCGGAGGACCTGCTTGGCAATATCGGCCTGCTCCTTGCGCAACGCCGTCGCCTGTGGATGGTTCGGACCGAAGCCCGTGGCGATCTCCTGCTCGCGCTTGGAAACCGCCGCATAGCGCTTCTTGAGCTCGGACAGCACCGGATTGCCCGGGTCAGCGGCCGACAGCGTCGAGTTCTGCACGGCAGCCTCCGGCCCACCATCGACGATCGTGCGGTACTGCTCATAGCGTGCCCTTGCCTTGGCCGTGTCAGCCTTGGCAAGGGTCAGTTGGGCATTGAGATCGGAGAGCTGTTGCTCGGCGATGGTTTCGCCGCGCGCCGCCGCCAGCCCGTTGTCGGCGCGGAATTTCTCGACCTCAAGTGCAGCCGCCTGCGAGCTGGCGCGTAACTCCTCCAGTCGTCCCTGCAGCCAGACTGCCGCCTTCTCGGTGGCCTCAAAGCCGGCGTCCAACTGGTCGGCGACGAATGCATCTGCATAGGCCCTGGTAATTGCAGCCGACAGCTGCGGGTCGATCGAGCGATAGGCGATGGAAATGACGTAGCTGCGACCGATGCGCTCGGCCATGACATTGGCCTGCAGCGCCAGGACCGCCTGTTCCTTGCGCGCGGCCTCAGCTGCCGCCCTGCGCTCCGCCTCGCTCAACTCGGCTCCGACCGATGCATCGGGGCGCGAGCGGAAAATGCCGACGAAGCCGCGTGCATAGCCAACCAGCGTCGAGGCCAGGGATTGTGGCGGCTGCATAAAGGCAGGGTTTTGATCGAGCTTCTGCTTGTCGACCACGACGGCTGCCAACCGCGCCGATTTGATGATCTCGATCTGGCTGAGGATCGCCGCATCGGTCTGCATGTTGACCGGGGCCGCCGATACCTCGTCGACGATCTTGTTCATGCCTTCGTCGATCAGGACGCGCGTGGTCGCGGTGAAGCTCGGCGGCGTCGTCTGGAGATAGACGAGCCCGAGAACAATGCCGATCGCAGCGCCCGCGCCCACCACCTTGACCTGGCGCCGAGCCATGGAGAACAGGCGTTCCAGGTCGATGAAATCGCTCCCTTCGCGCGCCTCGTCCTGCTCGGCGTTGCGGCGATTGCTGAAGGCGAAGCTGGCATAGTTCATAGGCATTCCAGTCTTTTGCGGAGCACGAAGCTGCACTCGGAAGGGTCAGACGCCCTCTGCAACGTGCTGCCCTGAAACAGAAAGCCGGCCCCGGCGACACGCGGCCGGCCGAGTCCTGGTCGTCGCCCGATCAGGCCGCTGCTGCCCTGTCATTCTCGGCGATCATCTCGCGCAGCGCTTCCAGCACCGAGCCCTTGAGATCGGCCCGTTTCAGCGCGAACGCCACATTGGCCTGGATGAAACCTTCCTTGGAGCCGCAGTCGAACATGCGTCCCCCGAACGGGCGGGCGAAGAACGCCTGGTTGTCGGCAAGCCTGACCATCGCATCCGTCAGCTGGATCTCTCCGCCGGCGCCACGCGCCTGGGTGCCGAGCAGCGTGAAGATCTCCGGCTGCAGGATGTAGCGGCCGTTGATGTAGTAGGTCGACGGTGCATCGGCCGGCTTCGGCTTCTCCACCATTGCCGTGACCTCGAAGCCCGAGCCGGCGGCTTGGCCTTTACCGACGATGCCGTATTTGTTGGTCTCATGCGGCTGGCATTGCTCGACGGCAATCACATTGCCGCCGGTCTCGCCATAGAGCTCCATGATCTCGGCAAGGCAGCCGCGCTTGCCGAACGACACCATGTCGGGCAACAGTAGCGCGAACGGCTCGTCGCCGATGATGTCGCGGGCGCACCAGACAGCGTGGCCGAGGCCATGCGGCGCTTGCTGGCGGGTGAAGCTGGTGGTGCCGGGCACTGGCAGCAGCGTTTCCAGCGACTTGATCTCGGCGACCTTGCCGGCCTGCTCTAGCGTGCCGATCAGTTCGGGATGCAGGTCGAAATAGTCCTCGATGACGGCCTTGTTGCGGCCGGTGACGAAGACGATGTGCTCGACGCCGGCTTCCAGCGCCTCGTCGACGGCATACTGTACCACCGGCCGGTCAACCACCGGCAGCATCTCCTTCGGCATCGACTTTGTCGCCGGCAAAAACCGCGTGCCAAGACCAGCCACCGGGATGACTGCCTTGCGGACTTTCCTGAAACTCGACTTCATATACTCTCCTCGTGTTGTCCGATCGAAAATGAGGCCGCCACCTCACCTGCCCGACCGGGATGCAAATTGTTGTGCGAGCCGCTGCAAGCGAACCGCGATCGGCATGCGCAGGTGGCGCACCGCCGACGGATTGCCGAGCGCAGTCCTCACCGCCTTGAGCGGCGAACGCGATTTGATGTGCTCCACCAATGACAGGAATGTGGCGGCCCGTTCGAGGCTTCGGGTCCTAAGCGTGAACGCTTCGCGAGCCGCCACATCGAGGCTGTTGACTTCGGCGAAGATGCGGTCGGCGCGCTGCATGGCCTCGACGTGAGGCAGCTTCAGCACCCGCGAGATAGACCCCTGAAGCACATGGTAGCTATAGCCTACCGCCGGTTCGACGGCGCAGCCGCCGCCCCGCGCGAGCGCGCTCGCAAGCAGGACGTAATCCTCGCCAATGCGCAGGCTCTCGTCATAACGCAGGCCGTGCCCGTCGAGATATCCACGCAGGAATATCGGCTTCATGTAACCAAAATTGAACGTGGATTCGAAGACGAGATTGCCGGCGATGAAGTCGGCAAGAGATAATTGTCCGAGACCTTCGAGAAAGTCCCCCGAAAACATCGCACCTAGGGTGGTTCCGTCTTCACGAATCACCTCGAGATTGTCGACGGCCATCGCAGCACCGCGCTTTTCGGCGCACGCGATCATTGCGGCCAATCTTTCCGGGCGCACCGTATCGTCGGAATCCAAAACCGCCACCCAACGCCCGAGCGCGGCGTCCAGGCCGGCATTCCGGGCTCCGCCCGGGCCGCAGTTGCTCTTGAGCGCAACCACCCTGACTCTTGGGTCGGAATGAGCGCGGGCAATTTCCAATGTTCCGTCGGTCGAGCGATCGTCCACCACCACGACCTCGACCGAAACACCCTGCTGCGCCAGCGCGCTGTCGATGGCACGGCCAAGTGTCAGCTCGGCATTGTAGGCAGCGATGACGAAGCTGACATCAGGCTGCATGCGTAGTCTCCTTGCCGCCGTAGAGCCGCAGTTCGCGCAGGCCCAGGAGGCCGCTGGCCACGCCGACATGCATGATGCAGCGCAGCAGGTTGCGGTTGCGGCAGACCGGTCGGAAAACGGCAAGCGCTGCGGCTGCAAAACAGTAGCCGGCCTTCGCCGCGGCGAGGCCCAGCTCCGGAATCACGGCCAGGCCTGAGCGGCGCGTTCCGATAAGACGCCCATGCGTCTGGCCCACGCGATAGCGCCGCCTGGACAGCCAGCCGAAGCTGGCGCGCCCAACCGGAACCGGCTCTTCCACCCAGGCATCAGAGGCATAGGCGAATGTTCCGCCGCTGCGATGGACCTGGTCGAAGAATTCGGTGTCCTCGCCGCCCGTCTGGCCACGCAGCAGGCTGAACCGTCTGCCAGCGACCGATGCCGCCCGCGCCCGCAAAAGCACGTTGCAGGTGTAGCCGGTGCGGATTTCACCGCCGACGAAGACCGGATAGGTCGAGTGAAAATCACCCATGCGCATCCAGCGCGGCGCCGTGCTGGCATAGCGTGCCCTGACCGGCCCAAGCACGACATCGGCGCCCGTTGCGTCGAGCCGCTCGACCAGCCGCATAAGCCATTGGTCGGTCGCCTTCTCGTCGTCGTCGATGAAGGCGACCAGATCGGCCGAACTTGCGTCCAGGCAGGCGTTGCGTGCGACCGAGATGTTGCCTGCCGGGGCATGGACGTAGCGCACGGGCAGCGACAGCTTGCTGGCAAGCTCAGTAACCAACGCCGATGCGCTCGGCATATCGTCGTTGTCGGCCACGACAACACCGACGCCGTATCCCCTGGGCAGTTCCATGGCTTCAAGCGAGCGCAACGTGTCGGCCAGTTCCGGGCGCCGAAACGTGCAGACGCAGATGTCGATGCGAGCGCCGGTCATGCGGGGCGGCCTCGCACGCCCGCGCCGACCATCTGCTGCCAGAAGCCCAGCGACCAGGCGAAATGCATGACCATGGCCGACACACCGGCCAAGGCGAGCTTCGGATCGCCGGCGCGCCAGGCCAGGCGTCCGCCATAGGCAAGGCAGATCGCCGCCCACAGCGCCAGCGGCGGCGCGAACAGCCAGTGGAGCGGCGTCAACATGGCAACCAAGGCGGCGGGGAACACCATCAGCGGCACCATCTGCCTGAGCTTCGGTACCAGCCGATGCTTGAGCAGGTTGCGTGCCCTCCCCCGGCCGTAACCGAGATATTGCCCATAAAGCCCCTTGAGCGAGTTGCGCGGAAAATAAGTCATCTGCGTCCTGCCGCTCAGCCAGATGCGGAACCCCGCCTGCTTCAGCCTATGGTCGAGTTCGGCGTCCTCGTTGTGGCTGAAGCTCTCGTCGTAACCGCCGACGGCGGAAAAGGCATCGACGCGCAACAGCGCGTGATGGCCGTGGTCGATCCACTCGCCCATCGAACTGTGCCGGTGTTTTGAACCGCCGGTACCCAAGCGCGAATTCTGCGCGGCCGCCGCCGCCCGTTGTACAATCCCTGAGCCTCTGGTCAGCATCGACACGACGACAGCGTCCGCACCGGTGTCGTGGGCATCCTTGATCAACCTGTCACAGTAATCGTCAGGGTAGCCACCATGGGCGTCGATGCGGATAAGATACTCGGCCCTACCACCGAACCGGCTAACGGCGAGGTTGACGGCCGCGCTTTGCAGACGGCGCGGGTTGTCGATCAGCACCACATCAGGATTGTCTGCTGCGACGGCCGAGACGATGTTGCGCGTCCCATCTTCGCTGCCGCCATCGGCCACGACGACAAGAGCCCCAAGCCGGCGCGACGACGGCAGTAGCTGGGCAAGCAGCGGCCCGATGTGACGTGCCTCGTTGAGGCATGGAATGACGATGATGCAGGATCCAGGCATTGCTCAGCTATTTTCTGTTGAGATTTCAGGCGGCTACGGCAGCGATCTCGCCATCGGCGAGGCCGGCAACCTTCACCAGCTTGGCCACAAGCACGCGGCAGTCGGAACTGTTGCAGCTCCAGGTCGACGGCTCGCAGGCCGTCACCTGGTCGCGCAAGGCGCGATAACGCTCCGGCGTCATGGTGCCGAGCGCCTTGTCGAGCGCTGCCACGGATGCCTCTTCCAGGACGATGCCGATGCCCTGGCGCTGGAGGAAGGTCGCCGTCTCCGTGCCGGCCATGGCGATCGGCACCGTTCCAAAGCGGCAGCCTTCATAAAGCCGGTTGGGCAGAAGCCATGTCGAGTTCAGGCCCTCTTCGAAGAAGTCGATGGCCCACGAGAAATGTACGCCGCCATAGATCGCGGCCATGTCCTCGGGATTGCGGTAGGCACCGCCGAAGGACAGATGCCTGGCTGCACCGACCACGCCGAGGAAATCGTCGAATTCGGTCAGCGCCGGTCGGCCGCGTAGGACGACTTCGAACGCGCCGTCTGCGCTCTCCGTGAAGGTTTGCAGCAATTCCAGCGATTTGCGACATCGGAGCGCGCCGAACCAGCCGATGCGCCATGGCTGCGCTGCCAAAGGACCTGCCAGTGTCGGCGCGACGGGCCCCTTGGGCCCGAGTTCGAGCAGCTTGTTCTCCAGCAGTTCGATGGGCGCATCGATCTGACCGAACTTCTGGAAGTAATGCCTTACGAAGGCCGGCGAACTCGTCAGCAGCAGCCTGACGTCGCGTCCGAGCCTGCGCTCGGCACCGCGCAGCGCGCGTCCGACCATGTCGTCGCGCAACACCAGACGGTGAATATCCAGGCACTCGTAGACAACCGGCGCAGACGTGCCAAACGCGCAGCGCGCGCGTTTGGCCAGCGCCAGCATTTCGAGATTGCGCGCAAGAATGACGTCGGGCACCGGCTCGCCTTTCAGCGACGCGGCGATACCAGCGGCGGCCTTGGCAACAGCCCCAAGACGTTGCGCAAAGCGTCCGTCACGCGTGTATCCGAGATCGATCGGCGTTACGCCCTCGATATCAGAAAGAGGTAATTTAGTCCTGCGGAAACCGGCTAACGTCAGACGTGCGCCACCGGCCTTGAGCATGATGACCCGACGGCGAACAGCTGGATCGGAAATATCATGCACGAGGTACAGAACATGCAGCATGAGATCACGCTCGCAGTTTGGCCCACCGAGTCGAGATGCTAGGGAAGCACTTGCTGCATCGCAACAAATACTGCCTCCATCCGCCTCAACTTTTGTTGCGTCGCAAAATAGCCCGTTTGATCTGCATGGATCGCGGGCGGCGGGCCTCACCACGGAGACGCAGCTGCATGAAGAAAATCATTGTCGAAAACACTGTTTGCCTGAACACCGGCGACGCAGCGATCCTCCTGGCGATCAGGCACGTATTGAGAGCGGCGACCGACGAGCCACTCCAGTTCCACGTCTTCGACAGCCAGCCGGACGTAGCCGCGCGGCTCTACCCCAAGCGCGACTATCCTGACATCGACATCCGTCGCCTGCCCTCCGAGACGGTCTTCAAATACCCCTATGACGACAACCCGCTGAAGAACCTCGCCAAGCCGATCTACAACCGCCTTGTCCACAGCGCCCTGCGCCACTACGGCCAGAGCCGAGCGCTCGACGAGACAATGTTCAGCGACGACGAGCGCAGCAGCCTCGATCTCTACCGGCAGGCCGACATGGTGATCACGACTGGCGGGACCTATCTGATCGAGACCTACAATCTCGAAAAGCGCCTCAACCAGTTCCGAATCGATGCCGTTTTCGGCAAGAAGACGGTCTTCTTCACCCAGTCGCTCGGACCGTTCGACAAGGCCTACAACCGTCGCGAACTGAAGCCGGTCCTTGACCGCAGCCCGTTGATCCTGCTCCGCGACGAGCGTTCGCGCCGACATCTCAAAGGCCTGGTCGAAGACATCGGCAAATGCCACGTCGTTGCCGATTCCGTCTTCGCCCTGGCTGACCGGCAAAAGATCGAAGGCATCCTTGCGGCAGCGAAGCCGCTGGAGACGACAGGTCGTGTCGGCATTTCGGTGCGGCACTGGAACTATGTCCGCGGCGGCGAAGGCGGCATGGACCGCTACAGGGAGTCGATCCGGCGTATCGCCACCGACCTGGTGCGCAATCACGGCAAGAAGGTGACGTTTGTGTCGACCTGCCAGGGCGTGCCTGAGTATGCCCATGACGATTCGAAGACAGCACGTGCCATTGTTGCCGAACTCGACACAGACGTCGTCGCCCATGTCAGCGTCGACGGCGCATTTCATACGCCGGAACAGCTCATGCAGCTCGTCAAGGGCTTCGACTTCGTCATCGCCACCCGCATGCACATGATGATCATGTCGTTGTGCGTCGGCACGCCGGTTCTGCCTATTGCATATGAGTTCAAGACCAGGGAGCTGGCCAAGCGGGTCGGCCTCACCGACCTGCTGCTGGACATCGACACGATCACGCCGGATGAGGCAGCCGACAAGCTCGCGGCCTTCGCGACCGCTCTCGACGTCAGAAAGCGCACGACGCTCAACGCCGTGTGCGAGGAACACGCCTCGGCAATGTCAGCGGCCGACCTGATCCGGCCGCTGCTCGCACAAGGTTCAGCCCTTGCGGCGGACGACCATGCGCCACGCATCACCGAGGGCGCAGCGTGACTGCGGCACCGCGACCATGAAGGTCAGCGCCACCGCGTAGCTGAGCACGGCCGCGGTGGCCGCCAAGACGAGATTGCCGTGCGAGGTAAGCATGGGCTGCAGCTCGGCATAGGCCAGCCAGGCTATGCCGGCCGCGACGATCAGCAATCCCTGGACGAGCAGGAAATCCACGGCCGAAACCGGCCCGACCCGCTGCATCAGCACGGCAAGCACCGGCAAGCGCAGCACGTAGCCGCTGATTGCATAGGCGGCGGCAACGCCGACCGCCCCCCATCTGAGACCGGCGACGAAGGCAATCACTGTCGTCAGCGCAGAATAGATGCCCCATCGGAACATCGTGCCGGTTTTGCCCTGGCAGATGAACACCCAGCCGGTGGTGCTGGAGACCGGTTGCATCAGCCCCGCGATGCCGAGCCAGGCAAAGATCGGCGCCACCGCCAGCCAGCGCTCGCCAAACAACAAGGCGACGACCGGCTCGGCCGCCATTGTCAATGCGGCGATGCCAGGCACGGTGACGAAGGCGAGCAGCCAGTTGGTGCGGAGATAGGCGTCGCGGAACCGGACCTTGTCGTTCTGGATACGGCTCAACAGCGGCACCATAAGGCGCGACAGCGGCTGGTTGATGTTTTGCAGCGGAAACAGAAGCAACTTGTAGGCGCGGTCGTAATAGCCGAGTTCGATCGCGCCTGAGAACTTGCCAATCAGGATGTTATCGAGATTGCGTGAGAAGAAATTGACCAGGTTGAAGCCGGTGAGGTTGGCGCCGAAGGACAGGATATCGCGGTCAACGCGCAGATCCGGTCTTTTGGGCAGCCAGCCAGTGGCCCGCCATGCAGCCAGCAGCGTCACCAGCGCGCCGATGGCAGGGCCGATGACCAACGCCCAATAACCGAGGCCGGCATAGGCGGCGGCAATCGCGGCCACCAATCCGGTAACGCCCGTCAGCACATCGTTGATCGCCAATTGACCGAAACGCATGTGCCGGTTCATCAGCGCCAGCGGCAGCGCCGCAAGGCTGCCGAGCAGCAGCGGCATTGCCGCTGCAAGCGCGATACCGGTCATTCTGGCATCGCCGTAGAAGGACGCGACCAGCGGCGAGAGCGCCGCAACGACGACCGTGCAGACAAGGCCCGCAAGCGCACTGATCCAGAACACCTGGTTCAGCTGTGCCGGCGCAATGTCCGACCGCTGAATCACCGCCTGCTGCAGGCCGAGATTCTGGAACAATCCGACAAAGGCGACGATCGGCCCGACCGAGGCGACGAGGCCGAAATCCTCGGGCGCAAGAAGACGTGCCAGCACGACCACCGAGACGAACTGGATGCCCATGCGCACGGCCTGCGCCGCCCCGGTCAGGGCGCCGCCGCGCAGGGCGATGCGACCCAGTTGCTGCGGCACGGCATTCATGCCGCTGCCTTTGTTTCGGCGAGATGCACGAGCATGCGAACGAAGTCGTCGTTGAGGCTGGTGGAATCGAACTCTTGCTCGATCTTGACGCGCGCCACGCGCGCCATCCGTGCGCAGACGTCGGGATTGTCGGCGACCCAAATGAGCTTCTCGGCCAGCGCTGCGGCGTCCCGCTCGGGCGCGAGCAGGCCGCTGCGTCCGTCCTCGATCAGCTCGGGAATGCCGGAATGATGGCTGCTTACGACGGTCAAGCCCGCCGCCATGGCCTCCATCAGCGCCACCGGGATACCTTCGACGTCCCCGTCACTGGCCTTGACGCTCGGCAGCACGAAGACATGCGCCTTCCCAAGCCGTTGCTTGACCTCGGCATGGGGTCGCGGCCCGAGGAATTCGACGCGGTCGGCAATGCGCAGATTCTGCGACATCAATTTCAAGCTCTGCAACAATTCGCCGCCGCCGATGACGGCATAGGTCCAGTCGACATCGGGCCGCCGCGTCGTCACCTGCGCCAGCGCCCGCAAGGCAAACTCGATCCCCTTCTTCTCGGTGAGGCGGCAGACCGAGATCAGTTGCAATGCCCCCTCGCCTCGGACGGCCGGACGAAACTCAATCTGTTCCGTCCGCACCCCCATGTGGTGGACAACCACCTCGTCGGCGTCAGCACCCACACCCAACAGCGCATTGCGGAAATAGGCATTGACCGGCAGTTGTCGGGCGCCCTGCTCGAAGACCACGCGATAGCGGCCGAGCGTGCCATCATCGATGGGGCCGCCGACATCGTTGCCGTGGAAGATGGTCACCAGCGGCGCATCGATGCGCCGGCGCTTGATCGAGCGCGCGACCCGCAGCCCATTGTTACCGAAATGGGCGACGATGACGTCGTATTTCTCGAGCTTGCTGGCGAAGGCGATGTCGAGCGCCGTCGACGTCTTGTCCCAGAGGGGACCCGACCATTTGCGCAGCGCCGGGCGCAGCGGCGCCAACCCGCCCCACCAGCGCTCAACACCCAATGGCAGATTGCGCCAGCGCTCTGCATCGACATGGCGATCCTTGCCGAAGGTCGTCACGTTGCAGACGACGCCGACTTCGAGACCCCTTTCGAGACAGCCTTCGATCTGGTCGAGCACGAATGTCTCCGACAGCGACGGAAACCGGTCGACGACGAAACACACCTTCATCGAGCTCTTCCTGCTTCAGGCTGCATGATCGAGCCGCCGGGCGGCCGCCTTTTCCAGCACCCCCATGAAGGTGGCGAACTGCTGGTCGGGATCGAGCTGCGGCCGGCGCGCAAATTCCCGCGCCGCGCTCGACAGGCGCTCATGCTCGGCGCCGGAGTTCCAAAGGCTGCGCATCGCAGTGACCCAGTCGTCGAGCGGCGCGTCGTGGTCCAGCACCAGCCCGCCGGGACCGACTGCTTCGGGCAGGCCGCCGCGGCGCGAGGCTATGACCGGGATGCCGCTGCAATGCGCCTCGGACGCCACGCGTCCCCAGGCTTCCTCCCACTTGCTCGGCGCAAGCAGGATGCGGGTACGGCCGTAGACGGTCTTCATGTCGTTGGTGCGCCCCTCGAGCCTGACATTGCCGAGCGGCGCGATCGTCGCCTCGATGCTGGTGCGGTGCTCGTCCGACAGCTTCCAGCTTTCGACGAACAGGAACGGGATTTCCGGGCAGCGTCCGGCGATGCGCACGGCAAGCTCAAAGCCTTTCTCATTGTAGGGATTGATGAGGGTGACGAAATCGCCCGTGCTTTCCGTGGCATAGAAGGCCGGGTCGATGGTTGGCGGGATGACGGTCGATTCAATGCCGAAGCGCTGCCGGTAGGTGCATGCGGTGAACTCTGAGTTGGCAATGTAGTGTGCGGATTTGAGTTCGCGTAGGTCACCACCCAGTTCGTGGAATTCGACGTTGCGGAGGTAGATCACGACGGGAACGCCGCGTTCTTCGAGCGCTGCAGCTATCGGTACCGACTTGTGGCACTGCACGACCGCGACATTGGGCCGAAGCTTGTCGATGGCGAATCCGGCAGCCTCCCAGGGGAACCAGGCGCGGACCACGGGATAGCCTGGAAAAGTGTCGATGACGGCGCGCTGCCGCATCAGTTTCATCTTGGCGCGGGCCTTAAGGCCAAACATTCCGTCGCCGAACAGGGCCGCCAGCACCGATGCCTCGTGGCCATGAGCGCGCAATTGCTCGACCAGATGATGCGTGCTCGATTGCACACCGCCGCTGAACTCAGGCGTGTATCCGTTGCCGCCGGCAAACAGAACCTTCATGTGCCTCTCCTTGTCGGTTGATGTTCGCTCAGCTGGCCTTGCGGCCGATGGAGACGTATGTGATGCCGTGGCGGGCGACGACCGCCGGGTCGTAGAGATTTCGCCCGTCGAAGATGACGGCTGTCGAGAGCTGCTG
>NZ_JAMSHL010000167.1:0-242 GCF_026521175.1 Aminobacter sp. MET-1
GTCGTGTACCGAGTAGGCGACGTCGTCGGACCAATCCATGGTCTGCGCTTCGAGGCACTTGTGCTTGTCCGGTGCACCGTCGCGTACCCAGCCGAGAATGGCCGAGTCGTCGTCGTAGGCACCGAATTTCGCGCCCGGCGCGGGCCTGGTCCACGGATACTTCATCGCGGCGTCGAGGGCGGCGCGGGTGAGGTTGAGCCCCGCGCTGTTGCCGTCGGAGTCGAGGATCTTGGGCTCGAGGC
>NZ_JAMSHL010000168.1:0-242 GCF_026521175.1 Aminobacter sp. MET-1
GTTTGGCGCATGTAGTCGGCAATAACCTTGCTGGACTTGGCAATGTTCAACTTGTCGTCGAACGTGGAAGGCGAAGACTTTGGCGTATTCGACCCGCCAGACGCGGGCGTTACGGTAGTAGACATCGGCGCTGCTCCTTCAATGGAACGAATGAAATCGTCAAGCTGACGATACCCCGACGCGGACGTTAGCATGGGCAAAGGGCCATTCCGCACGCTTCACAACATTTCACAACGCCAGGC
>NZ_JAMSHL010000169.1:0-241 GCF_026521175.1 Aminobacter sp. MET-1
GCTCGATACGGAAACCACGGATTTTGACTTGGTGGTCGACACGCCCCAGGTAGTCCACCACGCCATCGGGGCGGCCGCGGGTCAAGTCGCCGCTGCGGTACACACGGCTGCCGGGGGTGCCGAACGGGTCCGGCACAAACCGCTCGGCGGTCAGCGCCGCACGCTCCAGATAACCGCGCGCCACGCCCTCGCCGCCCAGGTACAACTCACCGGCCACGCCGATCGGTTGCAGGTTCAACTG
>NZ_JAMSHL010000170.1:0-240 GCF_026521175.1 Aminobacter sp. MET-1
CACCGAAACAGCGTCCCCCTCCTCCATCACCCCATTGGGCAACATCCCATTCGCCAAATCATCCACCACAGCCTTCGCCATCTCCCCCAAATAATGCGCCGCCCAGGCATAACGGTCCGCGCCTTTGTCCATGGCCGCATCCAATGCGAGCATTTTGGAACAGTGCAGCAACTCGGAAGCATGCTCCAGGGCGTCACGAATGGGCACGCCAGCATTGACGCGGAATAGACGGTGCAGGTT
>NZ_JAMSHL010000171.1:0-240 GCF_026521175.1 Aminobacter sp. MET-1
GTCGAAGAACCCGACCCTGCACGACCTGTCGACGATCTACGTCGAGCTGGTGCGCGGCACGCCGTTGCTGGTGCAGATCTTCATCTTCTACTTCTTCATCGGCACCGTGCTCAACCTGTCCCGCGAGTTCGCCGGGGTCGCGGCGCTGGCGCTGTTCACCGGCGCCTACGTGGCCGAGATCATCCGGGCCGGCGTGCAGTCCATCGCCCGCGGACAGAACGAGGCCGCCCGCTCCCTGGG
>NZ_JAMSHL010000172.1:0-240 GCF_026521175.1 Aminobacter sp. MET-1
GTCTACCTTCTCGGTCCGACGATCATCGACGGTCAGCAGATCGCCGACGCGACGTCGGGATTCGACAACCAGCAGGCTCAGTTCCAGGTGAGCCTGACGTTCGATTCCGAGGGGTCGAACACCTGGGCGCAGTTCACGGCTGCGAACCTGCAGAAGCAGGCCGCATTCGTACTGGACTCGAAGGTGATCAGCGCGCCGGTCATTCAGGGTGCCACTCCCGCCGGTAGTGCCACGTCGATC
>NZ_JAMSHL010000173.1:0-240 GCF_026521175.1 Aminobacter sp. MET-1
CTCTAAGCGTGATCGAGTTGATGCGCGAGCCGTTGGTTGCGGTATTGAACGCTGGCCATCCGTTGGTGGAAGGCAGCGAGCGCGGCCTGCACCTGGCGCAACTGGCCGAAGAGCCGTTTGTATTTTTCCCGCGCACCTACGGCAGCGGCCTCTACGCTCAGCTGCTCAACCTGGCCCGCGATGCCGGCTTCAGCCCGCACTTCGCCCAGGAAGCTGGAGAAGCGATGACCATCATCGGCC
>NZ_JAMSHL010000174.1:0-239 GCF_026521175.1 Aminobacter sp. MET-1
GTACCCACCTCTCCCGGTGGGCGACGGCGTCGTCCGGAGTGCCGACCCGCACGATCTCGTGCATGCGGAAGGCCTGCATGCGAGCAGGGTCGACGGCAGGCTCGTGCCGAAAGCAGTACCCGTAGATGTCGTACGTCGTCCCGCCGGACGGGAGTACGGACGGCAACATCGAGTACGACGGGTGACATGCCGCGGACACCAGCATCGTCCCGGCCGACTCGAGGTGGTGATCCCAGTCC
>NZ_JAMSHL010000175.1:0-239 GCF_026521175.1 Aminobacter sp. MET-1
GTTTGAACTTGCTTGAAAAGGTTGTGAAAAATGCGATCTTTGGCTGAAAGCATGGGAGTTTGTAGGGTTTCTGTGTTCTCTCTTGTTTCTAGCTTTTCTTTTTTTTCTGTTCCCTCTATTCTTTCTGCTTGTTCTATTTTCTCTGCGCTTTTGGGTTCTTGTTTAGGGGCGTTATAGCTTATGCTAGGGTTTTGATTGAAAGGGGTTTGCTCTAATTCTACAATCGCATCGTCTAAGGC
>NZ_JAMSHL010000176.1:0-238 GCF_026521175.1 Aminobacter sp. MET-1
ATGTAATACATCTATTCAAATTTGTGATACATGTCAAAAAATTGGTTGACCAAACTCGTTATTTATATAAGGGCACTTACGAAGTGCACTCTTTTTTAAAGCGAGGAAGTACCAATGAAAGAGAATAAAGTACAGCAAATCAGTCATAAACTGATTAATATCGTTGTTTTTGTCGCAATTGTAGAATACGCCTATTTATTTCTCCATTTCTATTAATAACGGAAATAAACTGTTCACT
>NZ_JAMSHL010000017.1:0-137399 GCF_026521175.1 Aminobacter sp. MET-1
CCAAGATCCAGCGCCATGCCGGGATTGCGGGCAATGGCGTGCGTCTCGGCCGCGTTCGCAGCCAGGCGCGAAGGCAACTGCGTCACCGTGGCTGAAGACTGCATTTCGGCTTCGCGCGGCTTGCCGCTCATCTGACTGCCTTTCCTCCGTACGCCTTGTTTTCGGCGTAACATCTCAGGCGCCGCTTGGCGCGGCACAACAAAGAATAACCCGTGCAGCCGTGCTCCACGAGTCCTCGGGGCGGAAGATAGACGAAAAATCGAAGCGGCGCAGCGTTATTTTGACCGGATGGTCAAATCGCCGGACCGCCTTGCGATCCAGCGCGGAGAAAATCGTCAGCCGACGAAAGCACGCTCGACGACGAAGGTGCCGGGCTCGTTGAGCGAACCCTCGACGAAACCGAGGCTTTCGGCCAGTTCCTTGACGTCCTTGAGCATGTGCATCGAGCCGCAGATCATGATGCGGTCGGTCTCGGGATCGAACTTGTCGATACCGAGATCGCTGAAGAACTTGCCCGACGAGATCAGCGCAGTGATGCGACCCATGCGCTCGGACTCTTCACGCGTCGTCGAATTGTAGAGCGTGACGCGGCCATGGGTCAGCTCGCCGATCAGCGGATCGCTCTCGAGATTGGCGACCAGTTCCTGGCCATAGGCCAGTTCGGCGACGTCGCGGCAGGTGTGGGTCAGCACGACCTGTTCGAAACGCTCATAGGTGTCGGGGTCGCGCAGCAGGCTGGCAAAGGGCGCGATGCCGGTGCCGGTGGAGATCATGAACACGCGCTTGCCCGGGGTGAGCGCATCGAGCACCAGCGTGCCGGTGGCCTTCTGGCGGATCAGGATGGTGTCGCCCGGCTGGATCTTCTGCAGCTCCGAAGTCAGCGGACCGTCAGGCACCTTGATCGAGAAGAATTCGAGCTCGTCGTCCCAGGAGGGGCTCGCGACCGAATAGGCGCGGTAGACCGGCTTCTCGGCATTGGGCAGGCCGATCATGACGAATTCGCCCGAGCGGAAGCGCAGCGACTGCGGACGGGTCACGCGGAAGGCAAAGAGGCGGTCGGTATAATGCTTCACCGACACCACTGTCTCGGCGTATACATTTGCCGGAATAGGGAACTGCAGCGGCTTGGCCTCTGCCGTGTCCAGCGCAACTTGGCTATTCATATCAACCTCTCGCCAGCGGGCGGCAGTCATGCTCGTCGGCGCGGCGGTGATTTTCTTCCGGCGCGCTGCGGAAATACAGGCAAATTCAGGGGCCTTGTCGGGCCTATTAATTAGTATACAAATGATATGAACGTCAAGGTTTTGGCTTAAAACGCCTTTCCAAACTGGCACATGAACGTAGTCCGTTCGTTTCGGGTTTTGTCCATGGTCGAGAAAATTCCCGCGGGGGCGGGAGACGTCGTGGCGGGGATTGACGTCGGAGGGACGTTCACCGACCTGCTGCTTCTCGACGGCGCCAATGGCGGTTCGGTCCGCATCGCCAAGACACCCACCACGGTCGAAAACCAGGCGTATGGCGTGATGTCGGCGCTGGAGCAGACCGGCTTTCCGATCGCCGGCATCGACCTGATCGTCCACGGCACGACCACCACCACCAATGCCGTGCTGGAGCGCCGGCTTGCACGCACGGGCATGATCACCACGCGCGGCTTTCGCGACGTGATCGAACTCGGGCGCCGCACCCGGCCACAGGCCTATGGCATGACCGGCACCTTCGTGCCCGTCATCCCCCGCGACCTCAGGCTGGAGGTGAGCGAGCGGATCGAGGCCTCGGGCCAGGTGCGCACGCCACTCGACGAAGGCGAAGTAAGGGACGCTGTGCGCCGCTTGCTCGACGCCGACTGCGAGGCATTGGTCATCCATTTCCTGCATGCCTACGCCAACCCCGCGCATGAGCGCCGGGCGGCCGAGATCGCCGCGGAGACCTGGCCCAGCGGCCACATCACGACGGGTCATTCGCTGCTGTCGGAGGCGCGCGAATTCGAGCGCGGGGTAACCGCCTCGGTAAACGCCGCTGTGCAGCCGATCCTCAAGCGTTATGTCGGGCGGCTGGGGCAGGAGCTGGAGGCGCGCGGCTATGGCCGCGACTTCCTTGTCATGAACGGCAATGGCGGCATGATCTCGGCCCGCTTCGTGACGTGCGAAGCGGCCAAGACCGTGATGTCTGGCCCGGCCTCGGGCGTCATCGCCGCCGCCTATACAGGGCGCCGCGCCGGTTTCCAAAACCTCGTCACCTACGACATGGGCGGCACCTCGACAGACGTGGCGCTGATCCGCAATGCCGAGCCGGCGGTGTCGAACGAAATCGAGATCGAATATGCGATGCCGATCCACGTGCCGATGGTGGCGGTGCATACGGTGGGGGCCGGCGGCGGCTCTATCGCGCGTGTCGACGCTTCCGGGCTGATCCAGGTCGGGCCGGAAAGTGCCGGCGCCAATCCCGGTCCGATCTGTTATGGCCGCGGCGGCACAGAGCCGACGATCACCGACGCCAATCTGGTGCTCGGGCGACTCGACCCAAAGAAGCTGCTCGC
This sequence comes from Aminobacter sp. MET-1, assembly GCF_026521175.1. Taxonomy (NCBI): domain Bacteria; kingdom Pseudomonadati; phylum Pseudomonadota; class Alphaproteobacteria; order Hyphomicrobiales; family Phyllobacteriaceae; genus Aminobacter; species Aminobacter sp. MET-1. The sequence continues at coordinate 2,537 of NZ_JAMSHL010000017.1, forward strand.
CGTCGATACCCCTGCAACCGTCGAGGCGGTGCGCAAGATCTTCGAAGACAGGATCGGCAAGGCGACCGGGCTGGACGGCGTTGCCTCCGCAGGCGCGGTGCTGAGGCTCGGCAACATCAAGATGGCGGGCGCCATCCGCATGGTGTCGGTGTCGCGCGGCCACGACCCGCGCGACTTCACGCTGTTTGCCTTCGGCGGCGCCGGGCCGCTGCATGCCTCGGCGCTCGCCCGCGAACTCGGCCTGCCCAGGGTGCTGGTGCCGGCGCGCCCCGGCATCACCAACGCGCTGGGCTGCGTGGTGGCCGACATGCGCCACGACTTCGTCAACACCGTCAACCAGCCGGTAGCGGCACTCGACGAGGCGCACATGCGCGCTGTGCTCGCCCGGCACAGGGCCGAGGGCGAGGCGCTGATCGCCAAGGAAGCCATCCGCCCCCGGAGCATTCGCGTCAGCCATTCCACCGACATGCAGTTTGTGGGGCAGACGCATCTCATCAACGTGCCGCTGCCATCGGCTGACATCACCCGCGCCGTGTTGCAGGAGCTGTTTGAAAAGGCCTATTTCGCACGCTTCAAGGTCGAACTCCCGGAAATCCGCGCCAACCTGGTCAATCTCAACACCTCTGTCACCGGCGTCCGCCCCGACATCGACCTCAGCCGGTTGATCGACCCGGCAGGGCGGGCAGCGACGCTCGCAGCTGCGTTGCGCGAGGTCCGGTCGGTCTGGTTCGAAGGCACCTGGCACGACACGCCGGTCTACGAGCGCGAGAAACTGCCGCTGGATGCCGCGCTCGAAGGTCCTGCGATCATCGAGCAGATGGACGCGACAACGGTGCTGGAGCCCGGTGACCAAGCCCGGTCGGACCTGGATGGAAACATCATTGTCGAGGTGCGGCGATGAAACAGTTCGCCGGGCGCTTGGATGAGGGGTGTTGGAAAGAGTTCGGCGGAGCCACGCCATGACCCTCGACGCCATCACCCTTTCCGTCATCCAGGCTGCCCTGCAGCAGACCTGCGACGAGATGGACCTGACCTTCTCACGCGCTGCTTTCTCGCCCGTCATCGCCGAGGCCAACGACCGCTCGGACGGCATCTACTCGGCGATCGACGGCTCGCTGATCGCGCAGGGATCGCAAGGGCTTCCCGTCTTTGTCGGCGTCATGCAGCATTCGACCAAGACGATCATCGAGATGATATCGGACGGCCGCGTGCTGCCGCCCGAGCAAGGCGACATCTACATCGTCAACGATCCCTATCTGGGCGGCACGCATCTGATGGACGTGCGTTTTGCCATGCCGGTGTGGCGCGCGGGCAAGATCATCTGCTGGCTGTCCAACACCGGCCACTGGCCCGACATCGGCGGTTCGGTGCCGGGTGGATTTTCTGCCTCGGCCACAGCCGTCGAGCAGGAAGGGCTGCGGCTGCCGCCGGTCAAACTGTTCAAGAAAGGGGTGCTGGACCCCGAAATCTACGCCATCATCTGCTCGAACATCAGGGTTGCCGACCAGCGTATCGGCGACATCAGGGCCCAGGCGGCAGCGCTTCATGTCGGGCAGGAGCGGCTGCTCGCGATCCTCGACCGCTACGGCGATGAAACTGTGACTGCGGCCATCGCCGAATTGCGCCGGCGCGCGGCGGAGCAGATGCGCGCGCATATCGCTGCCCTGCCCGACGGCAGCTGGCAATCGAAGGCCTATGTCGATTCCGACGGCGTGGTTGACGAGCCGCTGACGATCGCCCTTTCGGTGGAGAAACAGGGTGACACGCTGGTCTTCGATTTCGCCGGCTCGTCGAAGCCTTGCGCCGGACCGATGAACAGCGTGCTGGCAACGACCCTGTCGGCGGTCTATCTCGCCATGCGCCACATTTTCCCCGACGTGCCGATCAGCGCCGGGGCCTTCGAACCCCTGATCGTCAGGCGGCCGGAGGGAACTTTTCTCGACGCGAAGTACCCGCGCCCGGTTTCCGGCTGCGCGGCGGAGGTGTCGCAGCGCATCGCCGAAGCGGTCTTTGCGGCGATGGTGCAGGCAGCACCCGACAAGGTGACGGCGGCCCCCGCAGGCTCCAGCGGCAATTTCGCGCTCGGCGGCAACGACCCGGCACGCGGCCGCGACTATGTCATGTACCAGATCTCGGGCGGCGGTTACGGTGGCAATTCAGGCCATGACGGGCTGTCCAACGGCTGCTCGACCATCGGTATCTCGAAATCGCCACCGGTGGAGATCATGGAGCAGGCCTATCCGGTGCTCTACCGCCAATACGCCCTGCGCGAGGGCTCGGGCGGCGCCGGCAGGCAGCGCGGCGGCTTCGGCCTGGCCTACGAGATCGAACTGTTGCGCGGCGAGGCACGCGCCTCCTTCGTCATGGACCACGGCCGCTACGGGCCCCAAGGCGCTTTGGGTGGTCAGAATGGCGCAGTGAACATGGTCACGGTGTTTCGCGACGGGCAGCAGCATGTGCCGCCGCATCTGTCGAAAGAACAGGACATTCCGCTGAAAGCCGGCGACCGCGTGCTGGTCGGCACGCCCGGCGGCGGCGGATACGGCAGCCCGCTGGAGCGCGATCCCGAACTGGTGCTGCGCGATGTCGGGCTTGGCTACTACACGCGCGAGCAGGCGGCGGAGATGTTTGGAGTGGTGCTTGGGAATGGCGGCGTGGATATGATTGCTACCTTGCGACTACGGGCGAGGTAGCCCCCTCTCCGGAGAAAGGCGACTACCGCCCGCGCCGCGTCGCAGCATCAATCCTCAGCCCGCCACTCGTCCATCCTCGCCAAAGCGATAGGTGCGTGCCGCGTCGGGCGTGGCGTAAAGCGTGGCGCCCGGGCCGGTCTGGTATTCGCCGAACAGGCGGATGGTGATGAGGCCGGCCTTCTCGGTTTCCAGGAAGACGTTGGTGTCGGCGCCGAGATGCTCGGCATGGACGACCGTGCCCTTCCAGGCGCCGTCGGTCTGGCTGACCGAGATGTGCTCGGGGCGGACGCCGACCGTCTTGACGGTCTCGCCGAGGCGGGCGCCGTCGATGAAATTCATCTTGGGCGAACCGATGAAGCCGGCGACGAAGAGATTGGCCGGCTTGTTGTAGAGCTCCATCGGCGCACCGACCTGCTCGACCCGGCCGGCGTTCAGCACCACGATCCGGTCGGCCAGCGTCATCGCCTCGACCTGGTCGTGGGTGACGTAGATCATCGTCGACTTCAGCCGGTTATGCAGCTGGGCGATCTCAAGGCGGGTGTTGACGCGAAGTGCGGCATCGAGGTTCGACAGCGGCTCGTCGAACAGGAACAGCTTGGGCTCGCGCACTACGGCGCGGCCGATGGCGACGCGCTGACGCTGACCACCTGACAGTTCGGCAGGACGGCGCTTGAGATAGGGCTCCAGCGACAGCATGGCTGAAGACGTGGCGATGCGCTTGTCGATCTCGGCCGCCGGCGTGCCGGCCTGCTTGAGGCCGAGGCCCATATTGTCGCGCACCGTCAGATGCGGGTAGAGCGCGTAGGTCTGGAACACCATGGCGATGCCACGATTGGCCGGCGGCACATTGTTGACGCGCTGACCGTCGATCAAGAGGTTGCCGGAGGTGGCATCCTCGAGGCCGGCGACGATGCGCAGCAGGGTGGACTTGCCGCAGCCCGACGGGCCGACGAAGACGACGAACTCACCGTCCTTGACGTCGAGGTCGATGCCCTTGAGCACGTCGACCGGACCAAAGGACTTCTTCACATTTTCGATCTTGAGAGATCCCACAGGAGGTTCCTTCCCGTTAAAGCTTGACTGGCTGGCCGGTGCGGACGCTTTCGTCCGCGGCAAGGCACACGCGCAGCGATTTGACGGCATCCGCCATGTGGCGGGTCAGGTCGATGTCTTCGCGGATGGCCTTCAGCACGAAGGCCTGCTCGCGGTCGCACAGCCCCTGGTGGCCGGGCTCGTCCTTCATCGACAGGTCCTCGTCGGCGTGGACGAAGTTGCCGTCGGCGCCGAGGGCGGCGCGGTGCACCCGGATCATGTTGGTCTTGGTGTGGGCGTCGACGTCGTCCGACTTGGTGGCGGCTTCGTTGACGACGATCGAGACGCTGCCCTTGGGCGAGATGACGTCCTTCACGAAGAAGGCCGTCTCCGACATCATCGGGCCCCAGCCGGCTTCGTACCAGCCGACCGAACCATCGGCGAACAGCACCTGCAGGTGGCCATAATTGTACATGTCGGGCGCGATCTCGTCGGTCATGCGCAGTCCCATGCCGCGCACCTCCACCGGGTCGGCGTCGGTGATCTGGCACATGACGTCGAGATAGTGCACGCCGCAGTCGACGATCGGCGAGGTCGTCTTCATCAGCTGCTTGTGGGTGTCCCACTTGTGGGCCGAGGACTGCTGGTTGAGGTTCATGCGGAACACGTAGGGACCGCCGAGCGCACGCGCTTCGCCGATCAGCCGCATCCACGAGGGGTGATGGCGCAGGATGTAGCCGATCACCAGCTTGCGGCCATTGGCCTTGGCGGCAGCGACGACACGTTCGGCATCGGCGACGGTCGTTGCCAGCGGCTTCTCGAGGAAGACATGGCAGCCCGCCTCCAGCGCCATGACGGCATAATCGGCATGGCTGTCGGAATAGGTGTTGATCGAGGCAACGTCTGGCTTCAGCTCGCGGATGGCGCCCTCGAAGGAGCGCTGGATGCCGTAGCCTTCCATGCCTGCAGGCAGCGCCACATCCGAGCGGTTGACGAGGGCCGCGATCTCGAAGCCCGGGTTGTTGTGGTAGGCGAGCGCGTGGCTGCGGCCCATATTGCCGAGGCCGGCGACGACGACGCGAAGAGGCTTTTCAGTGGTCACTTGACTGCTCCGGAAGTGATGCCGCGGATGAGCTGCCGCGAGAAGAAGAAATAGAGGATGAGGACCGGCAGGATCGCCAGCGACAGCGCTGCCAGAACCGCGTTCCAGTTGGTGACGAACTGGCCGATGAACACCTGGGCGCCGAGCGTCACGGTCTTGGTCGCCTCGGACGGCGCCAGGATCAGCGGGAACCACAGGTCGTTCCAGATCGGGATCATGGTGAAGACCGCGACGGTTGCCATTGCCGGGCGCACCAGCGGCAGCACGAGACGGAAGAAGATGCGGTACTCGCTAAGCCCGTCGATGCGGCCGGCGTTCTTCAGGTCGTCCGACACCTGTTTCATGAACTCGGACAGGATGAAGACGGCGAGCGGCAGGCCTTGCGCGGTGTAGACCAGGATCAGTGCCGTCAGCGTGTTGACCAGGCCGGACGCCACCATCAGCTGCAGGATGGCAACCGTGCCCAGGCGGATCGGGATCATGATGCCGAGGGCCAGATAGAGGCCCATCATGGTGTTGCCCTTGAAGCGGTATTCCGACAGTGCGAACGCCGCCATGGCGCCGAACAGCAGCACGAAGAACAGCGAGGCGACGGTGACGATCAGGCTGTTCTGGAAATAGAGGAAGAAATCGCCCTGGGCCATCACCGTCTTGTAGCCGATGAGGTCGAAGGTCTCGGCCGTCGGCGGGGCCAGCGGCGAGCGGAAGATGGCCGCGCGCGACTTGAACGAGTTGATGACGATGACGATCACCGGGAACAGCGCGATCGCGGTGTAGGTGAGAAGCACCGCATGTGCGCCGATGGTGCGCGGCAGGGAAGAGGCAGCCTTGCTCATGACACCCTCAGAACTGGTAGCGGCGCAGCCGCGTCTGGATGAGGAAGAGGTACAGGCACACGCCGGCGAGGATGATGAAGAACATCATCGAGGCGATGGTGGCGCCCATGTTCTTGTCGCCGATCTGCAGCTGGAAGCCGAAGAACGTGCGGTAGAGGAACGTGCCCAGGATATCGGTTGAGTAATTGGGCCCGGCAAGCGCGCCCTGCGCCGAATAGATCAGGTCGAAGGCGTTGAAGTTGCCGACGAAGGTGAGGATCGAGATGATGCCGATCGCGGGCAGGATCAGCGGCAGCTTGATCTTCCAGAACTGGGCCATACCGGTGATGCCGTCGCATTCGGCGGCCTCGATCACTTCTTCGGGGATCGACAGCATGGCGGCATAGATCAGCATCATCGGGATGCCGACGAACTGCCAGACCGAAATCAGGCTGAGCGCGGTAAGCGCATATTCTTCCTTGCCGAGCCACGGCACGAACAGGCTCTTGAGGCCGACGAGGTCGAGCACGTTTGGCGCGACGCCCCAGAGCGGGCTCAGGATCAGCTTCCAGGCGAAGCCGACGATGACGAAGGACAAAAGTGTCGGGATGAAGATCGCGGTACGGTAGAAGGCCGAGAACCGCAGCTTCGGGCTCGACAGCAGCGCCGCCAGCACGACACCGATGGGGTTCTGCACCAGCATGTGGATGATGAAGAACCAGGTGTTGTTGCCAAGCGCGTTCCAGAACGACGCCGACCAGCGCGGATCGCCGAACAGCGTGCGGAAATTGTCGAAGCCTGCGAACACCTGGGCATTGTCGATGTTGCGGAACAGCGACAATTGCAAGGTACCGAACAACGGCAGGATCATCACGGCGGTGTAGACCAGCAGAGCGGGCGCGAGGAAGACGGCGATGTGCCAACGCGTCGGTCTCTTGTCTTGGCTATGCTCTAGGCTTTGCTCCGACATCTCAAATTCCCTGGCCCGGCCCGACCGGGCCGTTGAAATTGTTTGCGAGGATGTGCCCCGGCGACGCTTCCGGCCCGTTTGGCCATGGAAGCAGTAGCGCATCTTCGGATGCGCTAATTCAAGTCCCAATTCGAATCCGCGGGTCCGAATTCGAAGAGGACGGGAGGGCGCCGGAGCGCCCTCCCAGCGAGCATCAAGCCCGCCGCATTACTTTGCCGGCTTGTACCAGCTGTCGAGGCCCTTCTGCAGCTCGGCAGCAGCGGCTTCCGGGGTCTCGGTGCCGTTGATGACGTTGGCCGACTTCACCCAGGTCTCGTTTTCGAGGTTCGGGGTGCCGCGCGACAGGATCTGGTAGGTCGAGCGGATGGTGGGCTTGCACTTCTCGCGCCAGGAGACGAATTCCTGTGCCAGCGGGTCTTCCATCTTCACGGCGGCCGAGTTCAGGCTGAAGAAGCCCGGCAGGGCGTTGGCGTAGATGGTCGCGAACTCGGGCGAAGCGATCCAGGACAGCAGCTTCTTGGCGGCTTCCGGATTCTTGCTCTTGGGGTTCAGGCCGACACCGATGTCGTTGTGGTCCGAGATGTAGCAGGTGTCGCCAGCCTTGCGGACCGGCGGCGGGAAGGCACCCATCTTGAACTGGGCCTGCGTGTTGAAGGTCGCGATCTCCCACGAGCCGGCCGGATAGATGGCGGCGCGGCCGAGCGTGAAGAGGTTCTGGCTGTCAGGATAGGTCTGGGCTTCGAAGCCGTCGCCGAGGTAAGGCTTCCACTTGGCCAGCGTCGCCAGCGGCTCGACCCAGTCCTTGTCGGTCAGCTTCTGCTCGCCCTTGATCAGAGCCAGGCGGCCTTCTTCACCCTTCCAGTAGTTCGGGCCGATGTTCTGGTAGCCCATGGTCGCGGCTTCCCAGAGGTCCTTCGTGCCCATGGCCATCGGGATATAGGTGCCGTCGGCCTTGATCTTGTCGAGAGCCGCGAAGAATTCTTCCTCGGTCGCCGGGACGGCGATGCCGAGCTTCTCGAAGGCGTCCTTGTTGTAGATGAAGCCGTGGATGACGGAGGCCATCGGCACGCAGAAGCTGGCCTTGCCATCGTCGGTCTGCCAGGCGGACTTCGCGACCGGCGAGAAGTTCTCCATGCCCGGCAGGCTGCTCAGGTCAGCGAGGTGACCCTTGTTGTAGAGTTCGAGCGAGGCGTCGAACGGACGGCAGGTGATCAGGTCACCAGCCGAGCCGGCGTCGAGCTTGGCATTGAGAGCAGCATTGTATTCGGTCGGAGCCGACGGCGCGAAGGTCACTTTGATGCCCGGATTGGCCTTCTCGAACACCGGGATCAGCTTCTCCTGCCAGATGGCAAGGTCGTCGTTGCGCCAGCTCTCGATGGTGAGCGCGGCATCCTGGGCGAGCGCAACCCCGGCAGAGCCGAGGATGCTGGACGCCATCAGCAGTCCAGTAAGCAGACGATGTTTCATTTCAGTTCTCCCTGTTAACCTTCCAAGGCTTCTACTGATGAGAGCCTCTGCTCCCCTCGAGCTTCGAAAGCGCGGATCTGAGCTTCAGCTCCGCCCCCTCCAGAAGTTGGCTTGCCTCCTCCAGGCTTGCGGCCCCCGCCGCCAGCAGGACCGCAATCTTGACCGAGCCACCACTCTTTTCGAGCAGCGCCTGCGCCTCGGATTCGCTGGAACCAGATATCGCCGAAACGATGCGGGCAGCGCGTTCATGCAGCTTGATGTTGTCGGCGTGCAGATTGACCATGTAGCCGTCATGGACATGGCCGAGGCGGATGGCCGCCAGCGTCGACATCATGTTGAGCGCGATCTTCTGAGCCGTGCCGGCACCCATGCGGGTCGAGCCGGCAACGACTTCCGGCGGCGTGGCAAGCAGCACCGACGTCTCGGCGATGTCGAACATCGGCGCGCCGGCATTGTTGGCAAAGGCAATGGTGGATGCGCCACGGCGCTTGGCTTCCTCGAGCGCGCCGATTGCATAGGGCGTCGAGCCACTGGCCGAAAGCGCGATGAGGCAGTCGCCGGCCGCAAGGCCGGTTGCGGCGACATCGCGGACAGCCTGTCCAGCATCGTCCTCGGGACCGCCGGCAAGATTGATCAGTGCCTCGCGGCCACCGGCAAGAAGGATGAAGACGCGTTCGCGCGGAATTCCAAAGGTACCGGGCAGTTCGAGTGCATCGGCAAGCGCCATCAGCCCGGAGCTGCCGGCAGCGGCGTAGACGAGGCGGCCTCCGGCTGCGAGACTGACTGCAATCTTGTCGGCGGCCTCGGCGATTTCGGGAATGGCTGCATGGACAGCGCCAGCAGCTTCGATCTGGGCATCGGCAAGCAGGCGCAGAATGGATTCAGGTGCCCGGGCGTCGATCCCCCCGGCATCTTTGTGCACCGCTTCTGTACGCCTTGGCGCCATTCTGTCTCTCCCTTTCATCGACAATACCAAAAAAATACCACTTGTCCAGCGGCGTTAACAAATTCCTTTGCTGCAGCGCGAGGCAACTCGAAAAATCTCTAAAATTCAACGCAATGAGCCGACGATGCCGCCTGCGGGAATTTAATGCTTGGCTATTGGTATTTTATTGGTATTATCAATCCCGAGGAGAAAACACCGTGGATCTTGTGCTCGGGATAGATGGTGGCGGCACCGGTTGCCGGGCGGCCGTGGCCACCCCTGCCGGCGACGTCTTGGGTCGCGGGCGCGGCGGCCCTGCGAACATCCGCACCGACCTTTCGGGTTCGCGCGAAAACATCGTCGAGGCGGCCCGCCTGGCCTTCGCCGACGCCGGTCTTGATCCGACCTTGTTCAATTCCGCCGATGCCGTGCTCGGCCTCGCCGGCGCCAATGTCGGCGACTACAAGCAGCGGCTTGAAGCCATTCTGCCCTTCCGCAACAGTGACGTTGAGAACGACTCGCTGATCTCGCTCGAAGGCGCGCTCGGCGACCACGACGGCGCCATTGCCGCACTCGGCACCGGCACGGTCTATCTCGGTCGCAGGGGAGACAAGTTCACGCCAGTCGGCGGCTGGGGCTTCCAGATCGGCGACCTCGGCAGCGGCGCACGCATCGGCCGCGACCTGCTGCAGGAGACGCTACTCGCATTTGACGGAATCCGCGAGGGCTCGCCACTGACCGAGATCGTGCTCGACCGCTTCGGCCGCAATCCCGGCGAGATGGTCGAATTCACGACAGATGCCAAGCCGGTCGACTATGGCAGCTTCGCGCCGATGGTCTTTGAGCACGCGGCCAAGGGCGACGTCGTGGCGAAACGCATCGCCGATCGCGCCGTCGCCGACGTCGAGGAGACGCTCGCCGTCTTCAACCTCGCCTCCAGCGAACGGCTGTGCCTGCTGGGCGGCCTATCGGTGCTTTATGCGCCGCTGCTTTCCGAGCGCTACCGCGCTATCATGCATCCGCCGCTGCAGGACGCACTCGGCGGCGCGGTGCAGATGGCGGTGAAGAAATTCGCCAAGGCGGGAGGCAGCCATGGATGACGCCGCCGAACGCATTTTCGCCGCTCTGCGCGACGTCAGCCAGTCCGGCGCGCCGCTCTATCTCCAGCTCAAGAAGAACATCGAGGAGGCGGTCAAGCGTGGCCTGATCGGTCCCGGCGACGCCTTGCCCTCAGAACGCGATATCGCCGCCCAGGCCGACATTTCGCGCGTCACGGTACGCAAGGCGGTACAAGATCTGGTCAAGTCGGGCGTGCTGGTGCAGCGCCATGGCTCCGGCACATTCGTTGCCCCGCGCATGGAGCGCGTCGAGCAGTCGCTTTCGCGCCTCACTTCGTTCACAGAAGACATGGCGCGGCGCGGCATGGCGGCACGCTCGCAATGGCTCGAGCGCGGCATCTACACCGCCTCGCCCGACGAGATGATGGTGCTCGGCCTCTCCGCCAGCGAACTTGTGTCGCGGCTCAGCCGCCTGCGCATCGCCGACGAAACACCGCTTGCCATCGAGCGCGCAACTATTTCGGCTTCGGTGCTGCCCGACCCTCACGAAGTGACATCTTCGCTCTATATGGCTCTTGGCAAGACCGGCCACCGCCCGGTCCGGGCCGTGCAGCGTATCTCCGCCGTCAATCTCGGAGAGCCCGAGGCCCAGCTGCTGGCGGTGCCCGTCGGCTCGGCCTGCCTGCAGATCGAGCGCATTTCATATCTCGCCACCGGCAAGGTGATCGAGTTCACCAAGTCGATCTATCGCGGCGACGCCTACGACTTCGTCGCCGAACTGAGATTGCCCGGCCCCGAAGGGCAAGAAGGAGAAAGTACTTGAACGCGACTACCCATATGCGGCGCGAAATCGCCGAAATCCCCGAAGCGACCGCCCGCCTGCTGGAAGGCTCGGCCAAGGAACTGGCAGAAACCGGCCTGCACTTGAAGCGTGCCCAGCCCCGTTTCGTCACGACGGTCGCCCGCGGCTCCTCCGACCACGCCGCCTCCTTCCTCAAATATGCCATCGAGCTCAACGCCGGCCTGCCGGTGGCCTCCATCGGCCCATCGATCTCATCGATCTATGGCGCCAGGCTGAAGCTCGCAGATTCCGCCTGCCTCGCCATCTCGCAGTCGGGCAAGAGCCCTGACATCGTTGCCATGGCGGAGGGCGCCCGCGCTGGCGGCGCACTGACGATCGCGCTGACCAACACCGCCGGCTCGCCGCTGGCCGAGGCGTCCGAACACGCCATCGATATCCGCGCCGGCGTCGAAAAGAGCGTCGCCGCAACCAAGACCTTCGTCAATTCGGCGGTCGCCGGCCTTGCCGTGCTCGCTCACTGGACCGGCGACGACAAGCTTCTGGCCGCGCTTTCGGCCCTGCCGGAGCATTTCGCCAAGGCTGTCGACTGCGACTGGATGGGCATCGCCGGCGAACTGACGGAAGGCAACTCGCTGTTCATCCTCGGCCGCGGTCCGTCCTTCGCGATCGCCAACGAGGCGGCGTTGAAGTTCAAGGAAACCTGTGCCATGCACGCCGAGTCCTACAGCGCGGCCGAGGTCATGCACGGCCCGCTGGCGCTGGTGCGCCCCGGCTTCCCGGTGCTGGCGCTGGCCGCTCGCGATGCGTCCGAGCCGTCGATCGCCCAGGCCGCCGACGGCCTCGCCGACCGCGGTGCCGCGATCCACATCACCTCGTCGCTGGCCAAGAAGGCCAAGGTGCTGGAGCACGTCGCCACCGGCCACCCGCTCACCGATCCGCTGATGCTGATCGCCTCATTCTACGGCTTCGTCGAGGCCTTTGCCCGCCATCGCGGCCTCAACCCCGACAGCCCGCCGAACCTCAGGAAAGTGACCGAAACCATATGAGCGAACGTCTTGCCATTGCTGCCGGGCGCATCTTCGACGGTGACGCCTGGCACGAGGATGCGGCGCTGCTGGTCGCCGACGGGCTGGTCGAGGGCATCGTAGCGCGCAGCGATGTTCCGGCTGGCGTGAAGGTCACCGAGGCGGGCGCCATGCTCGTCCCCGGCTTCATCGACCTGCAGGTGAATGGCGGCGGCGGGCTGATGCTCAACGACAAGCCCGACGTCGACACGCTGGAAATCGTCTGCAAGGCGCAGATGGCCTTCGGCACGACGGCGGTGCTGCCGACGCTGATCACCGACACCCCCGAGATCACGCGCTCGACCATTGCCGCCGGCATCGAAGCCGCCAGGCGCAAGGTGCCCGGTTTCCTCGGCCTGCATCTCGAGGGGCCGCATCTGTCGCTCGCCCGCAAGGGCGCACACGATCCCAAGCTGATCCGCCCGATGGACACCGACGACGAGGCCATGCTGGTCGCTGCGCGTCCGTCGATGCCGGTGCTCTTGACCACCATCGCGCCGGAATCGGTCAAGGCCGAGCAGGTCAAGACGCTGGCGGATGCTGGCATCGTCGTCAGCCTCGGCCACACCGACACCAGCTATCGCACGGCAACGGAGTATGCCGAGGCCGGCGCCACCATGGCGACACACCTGTTCAACGCCATGAGTCAAATAGGCAACCGCGAGCCCGGCCTCGTCGGGGCGGCCGTCGAAACCGGAACCATGTGGGCCGGCCTGATCGCCGACGGCATCCATGTCGACCCAGCGGCGATGCAGATCGCGCTCAAGGCCAAGAACGGCCCGGCGCGCATCTTCCTCGTCAGCGACGCCATGGCGACCATCGGCACCGACCTCAAGTCGTTCCAGCTCAACGGCCGTACCATCAAGCGCGAAAACGGCCGCCTGACGCTGGAAGACGGCACGCTCGCCGGTGCCGACCTCGACATGATCTCGGCCGTTCGCTTCATGCACGAAAAGATGGGCTTCAGCCTCGACGAAACCATCCGCATGGCCTCGCTCTATCCGGCTGAAGCCGTCAAGCAGGAGCACCGCCTCGGGCGGCTGGCCAAGGGGTTCGCGGCGAATGCCGTGCAGCTCACCGGCGCACTCGACGTGTCCGGCACCTGGATCGACGGTCGGAAGGTGTTTTCGGCCTAGTCCGAGCGGGATAGGTCTACACCGGGTGGGAAAGCCCCTCACTGTCACGGCTTGCGTGACGATGAGGGGGCGTCCCCCCAAGCTCTGCGTGTCAGACCGCAGCTTTGTCGGCCGCAGCCCGGATCGCCTCGATGTTCGCGGCATAAGCCGACGGCCCGCCCTTGAACACGGCATTGCCGGCAACAAGCACGTTCGCGCCGGCGGCGGTGACCAAGGGCGCGGTCTCGGGCGTGACGCCGCCATCGATCTCGATGTCGATCGGGCGGCTGCCGATCATCGCCTTGACGCGCCTGACCTTGTCGATGACAGCAGGAATGAACGCCTGGCCGCCGAAGCCGGGGTTGACGGTCATCAGCAGCACCAGGTCAAGACGGTCGAGCACGTATTCGATGACCGATTCCGGCGTCGACGGGTTGAGCGATACGCCGGCCTTCTTGCCGAGATTGCGGATGGTCTGCAGCGAGCGGTCGAGATGCGGACCGGCCTCGGCATGCACGGTGATGATATCGCAACCGGCATCGGCGAAGGCCGCCAGATACGGATCCGCAGGGGTGATCATCAGGTGGCAGTCGAACACCTTGTCGGTGCGGCCGCGGATCGCCTTGATGACGGGCGGGCCGAAGGTGATGTTGGGGACGAAATGGCCATCCATGACGTCGAGATGGATCCAGTCGGCGCCGGCGGCGACGATGGCCTCGACCTCGTCACCGAGCTTGGAGAAATCGGACGACAGCACCGAGGGCGCAATCAGGGTTTTGTTGCTCACGTTCAGGCCTTTCCGGAAGGGCGCTATATCAGCGACTGCCTAATATCAGCCGCAGCCCTTGTCGAGCCGAGAATCCCGGCACATCGCCGCAGCGGAGAACCTTGTAACGCCTGCCAGATCGATTTGCGCTGCTCGGGCTACGGATTGTTAGTGCCCGGCCCGCTCGCGCCGCCGCGGCCACCCCCTTGGCGTCCGGGGGAGTCAGGCCGGTCGCTGTCGTTGGAGGGTGTATGCAGCGTACGGGGTACGGGCCGGCAGTTGGGGAACTGCCCCACCATGCCGCTCGGACAGCCCTCGACGATCATGCATTGTCCGTTGACGAAGATCTCGCCGGCGATGCAGCCGCCATTGGTGCTGTCGGGCACGCAGCGGCCATTGGTCGACGTCGTGCCGGCCGGACAGCTGCGCGGCGGCTTGCGACACGCGCCGCTGACCGCCTGGGTGCCACGCGGGCAGGCGCAGCGGCCATCGGCGTTGCGGACCTGGCCCGAGACCCTGCATGCGGGCTGCTTGGCCGGCGCGCACTTGCCGTCCACGAGCGACGTTCCCTTCCGACAGATGCAGCGGCCCTCCTTGCGGATCTGGCCCGGCAGCAGCTTGCACTGGCCGCCACCGTCCTTCGGAATCTCGATGGTGAAACGGTGGCAAGCAAAGGGCCCGCCTCCGCCGGGACCGCCAGGGGCCGCAGCGCCTCCGGCGAGGCCGGCAACCGTCGTATCGGGCGGCACGGCAGCAAAGCAGTTCTGGGCGGAGATGGGCGACACCGCCCCGCCCAACGCAGCGGCGGCGATGACGACCGTCATCTTGTGCGTACTGCTACCACCGCCGCCAAGCCCACCTCCACCGGTGCAGGACAGCGGCAGCCTGGCATCCAGCGGCTTGCAATCCAGCGGCGGATCAATGGAAGTGATGGACACATCCTTCAATCGACCGATGCCGTCGGCGGCGATGGCGTCGCCGAAACGGACAGGGCCTTCGAGCGGAGCCGAGGCGGGATTGGTTATCTTGATCACGAAGCTGCAGGGCTTGCCGATCTGGCAGATGGCATCGCCGGTCAGTTCGACCTGCAGGGCGGCCGAAGGCTTGCCGACCGCCTCGGCAAGCGCGCCGGCAATCGGAGCGGTTGCCACGGCGACCCCGGTTGCGGCCGTCGGGGCCTGCGCGCTCGCGGGCCCCTCGCAGGGATGCCAGACCGCGACGTCGCCGACCTTTGCCGAAGTGGCGCCCAGGCGAACGAAGCGGGAGTTGGCAGAGGCCCCGCCTTTGGCCGGCTCCATCAACACGACACCAGCTCCACCTGAGGCCGTCTCCTCACCTGTTGCCGCAATGGAGCCGAAACAGGAAGCGCGGTCGAAACGTCCCTGCGGGTCATAGCCATATTGCAGGGCAACGCCGCCCGCCGCCGGGCCGGCAGCGCTTGCCACCGGAACAGGGACCCAAGCACCGCTACCATCGCGGCTGTAGCGCAGCACCTCCGCCTTGCCGGCCGCAGCATTGCCGGCCTTGCCACGCTGGGCGAGATACATGTCGCCCTTGTCGTCGAAGGCAATGTCGGTGACCGGCAGGTCGCTGTCCGCCTTGACGACGAACTCGCGGCGTGCGTCTTCAGCGAGCTTGCCGCCGTCGCCGATGCCGACCGACCAGATCTCCGCCTTGTCACCGACTGCATAGAAGAGCCGCCCGCCATTCAAGGCGACGCCCCAGACGCGGCGCTCGGCTTGCGTGTAGGCCCAAGTCGCCGGGTCGTCGCTGTCGAATGCCGGAGAAGAAATCTCCATCCGCTTGCCGTCATCCTTGACCGGGGTCAGCCCGGCTTTTGGACGGGCGACAGCACCATGGTCGAAGCTCTCGACCAGGGCACCGGACATGTCGATGCGATGGATCTGGCCGGTGTCGAGATCGGAAGCGAAGAATTGCCGATGCGCCGGGTCGAAGGCGATGTTGCCGATCGCAGGCCCGCTATTGGTGCCGATGTCGGCGAATTTCGAAACCGCGCCGGTCAACCCGTCGATGCGCCAGATGGTGCCGGGCCCGCCGCCACCCTCTTCGCCGAACTGGCCGGACATGAAGGCAGCGCCGGGCGCACCGCGCTGCTGCGGTTGAGGTTGGCCCTTGGCGTCCCTGCCGACAATGCGGACACCGTAGAGCGAGGTCGCCGCCACGTAGAGATCGGGCATGCCGGAAGGATTTCCATCGCGCAGGCCATCGTCGAAGGCGAGCCCGAACACCTGGCCCACCTGGCCGGCAACGACCTCGAACGGCTTGCCGCCATCGGCCACCTGGTCGCCCCCTGGACCACCGAGCGAAGACAAATCGAAAACGCGCAGGCTTGCGCCGCTGGGATCGATGAACTTGCTCGCCGCGTGCTCGGCTGAAGCCCCTGCACCTGAAAAGCCAGTAACGGCGGTAGCGCCGGGGTGAAAAATCTGTCTGTCCTGGGCCGAAACCGGCGCGACGCTGCCAAGGACGGCGAACAGGGCCAGTGTCGCCGGGAAAACGGCAAAGCCACGGCGCAACAGGGCCACGGCGCCGGCCAGATGCGCGAGCATGGCTCCGTCACGACACCGCAACATGGCACCTCTCCCGAAACCCATGGCTAGAAAGCCCGCGACGCCGACTGCCGCCAGGAGCCAAGAAGCGAAACTCTCCTACCTTGGCAGTCTTGCGATTGCCCCTTGCGGCGACGATATGTCGGCGCTCCCACCGGGTCAACGCGACCACGCCCGCACCGGGCTGGTGCGCCTCGCATCGGCGTTGCCGGGCGCCCTGCTCCGCACCTTGGTCTGTTCCCATGTCCTGCATTCCGTTGCCGACGCCGCATGCGTCCCGTCCTGTGTGTCTTGGAGCCATAAAAAGGTTCACGACGCGCAGGCATTTTCCGACCTCATTTTGATGTGCTTGGCGAGGCCTCAAACCCTTGCAAAATGGCGATTGAAATCGATTACATAATCTGCCTATCATGTCTGGCAGCAGTTTTTGCATCGGGAGGAATACATGAGGAAATTTGCAACGTTGGCGTTGACCACGGTGGCAGCGCTCGCCGTTTCGGCGTTTTCGACCCAGGCCGAGACCTTCAAGATCGGCCTCAGCAATGGCTGGGTCGGCTCCGAATGGCGCACCCAGATGATCGAGCAGGCCCAGGCCGCCGCGGCCGCCTGGAAGGAAAAAGGCGTCGACGTCGAAGTCGTGGTGCAGAGCGCCAATGTCGACGTGCCCGGCCAGATCGCGCATGTCCGCAACTTCATCTCCGAGGGCGTCAACGCCATCATCATCAACCCCAACAGCCCGACGGCGTTCGACCCGGTCTTCGCCCAGGCCAAGGAAGCCGGCATCCTCGTCATCGCCACCGACGCCGAAGTGTCGTCGCCCGACGCCACCTATGTCGGCATCGACCAGAAGGCATGGGGTGCCGCAGGCGCCAAGTGGCTGGCCGAGACGCTCGGCGGCAAGGGCAACGTGGTTGCGATCAACGGCGTCGCCGGCCACCCGGCCAACGAGATGCGCGTCGCCGGCTACAAGGAAGTGTTCGGCCAGTATCCTGACATCAAGATCGTCAACGAAGTGAACGCCAACTGGGATCAGGCGCAGGGCCAGCAGGCCATGCAGAACCTGCTTGCCACCAACCCGGACATCAACGGCGTCTGGGTGCAGGACGGCATGGCAGCGGGCGCCTGGAAGTCGATCATCGACGCCAAGAAGCAGTCGTCGATCGCCGCAACCGGTGAAATCCGCAAGGACTTCATCGACATCTGGGTCAAGGACAAGCTGAACTCGGGCGCTTCGGTGAACCCTCCCGGCGTCATGGCCTCGGCACTCAACGTCGCCGTGCTGATGCTGCAGAAGAAGGAACTGAAGGAGCCGGCAACGGCGGGCCAGTACAAGAACGCCATGTACCTGCCGATCCCCTTCATCGACAACAAGAATGTCGAGCAGGTCGCCAAGGACCTCGAAGGCAAGCCGGGCTACTTCTCCTACACCAGCCAGCTTTCGATCGAAGACGCCGAGAAGCTCTTCAAGTAAGCTTCCTCCCAAGCCGGGGGCGCCAGCACAAGCTGCGGCGCCCCCGGACCGACGTATCCTAGGGAAGCCACCACCATGTCCAAAATCGAGCTCCGCGGCGTAAGCAAGGCTTACGGCGCCACCTTGGCCTTGCGCCGCGGCGACCTGTCGATCGATGCCGGCGAAGTGCATGTGCTCATCGGCTCCAACGGGTCGGGCAAAAGCACGCTGTGCAAGATCCTGGCCGGCAGCGTCCGCCCCGACGGCGGCGAGATCCTGATCGACGGCAAGCCGGTGAGCATCACCGGCCCACGCTCGGCGCGCGACCATGGCATCGGTATCTTCTACCAGGAGCTCAGCCTCGCCGGGCACCGCACGGTGGCCGAAAACATCTGCCTGCCCGACCTTCCGGCCACCCGCGCCGGCTTCGTCGACCGCGCAGCCTTGGACAAGCGCGCAGCCCATTACATCGCCCTGTTCGATACGGTCGCCGGCGAAGGCTTCGCCGCGGAGACGACGGTCGAGAACCTGCGTGCCGACCAGCGCCAGCTGGTCGAGATCATGAAGGCGCTGGCGACCGAAGCGCCCGTCATCATTTTCGACGAGCCGACCTCGGCGCTCGACCGGGCCCAGGTCGACCGCTTCTTCGACATCCTGCGCGACCTGAAGGCCCAGGGCCGCAGCATCGTCTTCATCTCGCACCGCATGGACGAAATCTTCGCCATCGGCGACCGCGTCACGGTCATCCGCGACGGTGAGACCGTCGGCACCGAAAAGATATCCGAGACCAATCCATCGGCGGTGATCCGCATGATGGTCGGCGGCCAGGACGAACTCGCCGCCGGCAATTCAGCGCCGCCCGCGTTGGCGACCATCGCCCGCGTGCCAGCACTGACGATCAAGGGACTGTCGGGCAAGGGCTTTGCCAATGTCGGCTTCGAGGTCGCCAAGGGCGAAATCCTCGGCTTCGGCGGCCTACATGGCCAGGGTCAATCGTCGGTGCTGCGCGCCATCTTCGGCGTCAATCCGATTGCGGCTGGCGAAATCGTGCTCGACGGCAAGCCCTTTGCCGCGGGCAGCCCACGCGAGGCGATCCGGCGCGGCTGCGCCTATGTCTCGGGCGACCGTGGTCGCGACGGCGTCATCTCGGGACGGCCGATCCTCGAGAACGTCACGCCGATCCACTACCTCCGCCAGAAACTGAAGCTCGCGCGCCCGTCGGTGCTGGCCGAGCGGGTGAAGCCGGCGCTTGAGGCGCTGCACACCAAGTTCGGCGGGCTGTCGCACCCGATCAATTCGCTGTCAGGCGGCAACCAGCAGAAGATCGTCATCGCACGCTGGCTGATCGACCGGCCCGAGGTGTTGTTGCTCGACGATCCGACCAAGGGTATCGACCTGTCGGCCAAGGCCGATCTGTTTGCGCTGATCCGCAAGCTCGCCGCCGAGGGCATGGGTATCGTGCTCTACTCGTCGGAGGACGCCGAACTGCTCAACAATGCCGACCGTATCCTCGTCTTCAACGGCGGCTCGGTACGGCGCGAACTCACCGGCGCGGACCGAACGCGCTACAATCTCTACCAGGCAGCATACGAGGCCGCGTGATGTCGACCGCGACCCTTCCTTCCCCCCGACCGGGCACGCTGAAGCGCCTTGTCGAGCGTTATCCGTTTCTGCCAGCACTTGTCATCGCGTTCGTGCTTCTGGCGCTCAACGGCCTCTACCAGCCACGCAGCGTGAGCTTCACCGGCATCACCGGCCTGACCAAGACCTATCTGGCGCTGATGATGCTGGCCATCGCCCAGACCTATGTCGTCTATGCGGGCGACATCGACCTCTCGGCCGGCGCCATCGTCTCGTTGGTCAACGTCGTCATCGTGGTGATGATGGAAAAGATGGGGGGCACCGGCTTCTCGGTCGCCGCGGCCCTCGTCGTCGGGCTGCTGACGGGGCTTGCATGCGGCATCGTCAACGGCATCGTGGTGGCGGCGCTCAGGCTGCAGGCCATCGTCGCCACCTTCGCCACCAGTATCTTCTTCACAGGGCTCGCGCTCTACGTCATGCCGGTGGCCGGAACGCCGGCGCCCGCCACGTTCTGGCGCACCTATGGCGGCCGCTTCTTCGACATCCCCTTCGTCTACTTCGCCGTCGTGTTGCTGGCCATCGTACTCTATGTGCTCGCCCGCACCCGCCTCGCCACCCAGCTTCTCGCCGTCGGCGACGATGCGCAGGCTGCGTTCCAGAGTGGCCTGCCGGTGACGAAAATCCGCATACAGGGTTACGCACTGTGCGGCCTGTTCGCAGCCCTCGCCGCCTTCTGCATCACCGGCGACACCGCCAGCGGCGACCCGCTCGTCGGCGGCAAGATGACCCTGTTCTCGGTGGCAGCCGTGGTGCTCGGCGGCAGCGCGCTGTCGGGCGGCTTCGGTACCGTCGTCGGCTCGATCATCGGCGCACTCATCATCGGCCTCATCAACTCGCTCGTCTTCTTCGTCGGCACGCCATCGGAATGGCAGAACCTGGTCCAGGGCCTCGCCATCCTGGTGGCGCTGATGGCGGGCGTCCTCGTCGGACGGAGGGCACGCGCATGACTGCCACCACGCAGACTGCCGCAGCCCCCGCCCCCTCGCCGGTGCTCGCCTTCCTCAAGCGGCCGCTGGTCGTGGCGCTGATCCTGATCGCCACCCTTTTGATCCTCGGCGAAATCCTGTCGCCCGGCTTCGCCTCGGCCCAGCAGATCCTGCGCCTGCTGATCGTTGCTGCCCTGCTTGGCATCGTCGCCGCCGGCCAGAACCTGGTCATCCTTGGCGGCCGCGAAGGCATCGACCTGTCGGTCGGCGGCGTCATCTCGCTCTCGGCCATCATCGCCGGCAACGTCATGAACGGCGCAGACAGCGCCATCCTGCCGGCGGTGCTGGCCTGCATGGCGGCCGGCGCCTTCATCGGCCTGATCAACGGAATGGGTGTCACGCTGCTGCGAATCCCGCCGCTGGTGATGACCTTGGGCATGCTCGGCGTTCTGCAGGGCCTTCTGGTCGTGGTCCGCAACGGCATCCCGTCGGGCTTCGCCGCACCCGGCCTGTCGCGTTTCGTCACGCAACCGTTCCTGCTCGGCCTGCCCGGCATCATCTGGCTGTGGGTGGCGATCGGGCTCTTGATGGCCTTCATGCTCACCCGCACCGTCTACGGCCACCGTATCTATGCCATCGGTTCCAACGAGCAGGCCGCCTACATGGCCGGCGTGCCGGTCAAGGCGATGCGCATTTCGCTGTTTATGCTGTCGGGCGTGTTCGCCGCCATCACCGGCATCTGCCTTCTCGGCTATTCCGGCTCGTCCTTTGCCAATGTCGGCGAGCAATACATGCTGGCCTCCATCATCGCCGTCGTCTTCGGCGGCACGCCGCTGTCGGGCGGCAAGGGCGGCTACACCGGCACCATGGCGGGCGCGCTCTTGCTGGTCATCCTGCAAGGCATTCTGACCACAGTTCATATCGACGAATCCGGCCGGCAGATGGTGTTCGGCGCCACGCTTCTGCTTTTGATGCTGTTCTACGGACGCGGAAGGGCGATGCGCGGATGAACGACCGTCCCAAGATCAAGGACATCGCCGAGCGGCTCGGCGTTTCGGCCGCCACCGTGTCGCGCGCGCTGTCCGACAGCGGGCTCGTCGCCGAGCCGACGCTCAGCCGCATTCGCGAAGTGGCGCGCGAGATGAACTACCGGCCCAATGTCAGCGCCCGCAACCTGCGCACCCAGCGCGCCATGGCGGTGCTGATGGTGGTCCGCGACGTCGGCAACCCATTCTATCTCGAGATTCTCAAGGGTGTCGAAGCCACCGCCCGCGCCGCCGGCTACTCGGTGCTGATGGGCAATACCGAAAACGACTCCGACCGCGAGGTCGAGTATTTCGACATGCTGCGCGACGGCCATGCCGACGGCATGATCCTGATGACCGGCAAGCTGCCCGAGCGTGAGGGCTTCCTCGCCTCGGTCGCAGGCGGTGCGCCCATCGTGGTGGCGCTTGAGGAAATCCGCGACGCCGGCTTCCCGCATGTCATGATCGACAACGAGGCCGCCGCCCGCAACGCCATCGATCACCTGATCGGCCTCGGCCATGTCAGGATCGCCCATGTCTCCGGCCCGGTGCCCGAAATCATGAGCATCGAGCGCCGCGAGGGCTACCGCAAGGCGATGGCCACTGCCGGCCTGCCCATTCCCGATGGCTACGAGCAGCGCGGCGACTACCTGCTGCACACCGGCCAGCATCTGTGCCGTGCCCTGTTCGAGCTGCCGGAGCCGCCGACGGCGATCTTCGTCGCCAACGACGAAATGGCCTTCGGCGTCATCCATGAGCTGCGCCGCCTCGGCGTCGACGTGCCCGGCGAAGTGTCCGTCGTCGGCTTCGACGACCTGTTCCTAAGCGAAGCCTTCTATCCGCCGCTGACCACCGTCAGCCAGCCGCGTACCGACATCGGCCGCGCCGCCATGACCATGCTGCTCGACCTGATGGCGGGCGGGCTTTCGCCGCGGAAGCCGGTGATGCTGCCGACCACGCTCAAGGTCCGTGGCACCACGGCGGCGGCACCGAAATAACTTTCCAAGACTTCAGTATGAGGGACCTCACATGACCGGATTGCCCAAACAACGGCTGCGCGTCGGCTTCGTCGGAAGCGGCTTCATTGCGGAATTCCACCTCAAGGGCATGCTGGGCGTGCGCAATGTCGACGTGACAGGCGTGTTCAGCCGCAAGGCCGAGAACCGCGCACGCTTTGCCAATCGCGTTGCCGAGCTCGGCCTAGGCGAATGCACCAGCCACGACAGTCTGGAATCGCTCGTCAACGCCGACGATGTCGACGCTATCTGGATCCTGTCGCCCAACTACACCCGCCTCGACGTGATGCGCACCATCCATGCCGAGGTGAAGGCCGGGCGCAGCAAGGTGATCGCGGTCGCCTGCGAAAAGCCGCTTGCCCGCACCGTCGCCGAGGCGCGCGAGATGCTGCGCCTGGCGGAAGATGCCGGCCTCAATCATGGCTATCTCGAAAACCAGGTCTTCTGCACGCCCGTCATCCGCGGCAAGGACATCGTCTGGCGCCGCGCTGCCTCGACCACGGGCCGCCCCTATCTGGCGCGCGCCGCCGAAGAACATTCAGGTCCGCACGAGCCATGGTTCTGGCAGGGCGACAAGCAGGGCGGCGGTGTGCTCTCCGACATGATGTGCCACAGCGTCGAAGTGGCCCGGCACTTGCTGACCAAGCCGGGCGCGGCGCGCAAGTCGCTGACCATCAAGCAGGTCAGCGGCACGGTCGCCACGCTGAAGTGGAGCCGGCCCAACTATGCCGACCAGCTGCGCAAGCGCTTTGGCACGGATGTCGACTACCGCAACCGCCCATCCGAGGATTTCGCCCGCGGCACCATCCTGCTCGAGGACGAGGACGGCAACGAGCTGGTGATCGAGGCCACCACCTCCTGGGCCTATGTGGGTGCGGGCCTGCGCATCCAGCTCGAACTGCTCGGGCCGGAATACGCAATGGAGTTCAACTCGCTCAACACCGGGCTCAAGATCTTCATGTCGCGCGAGGTCAAGGGCGAGGAAGGCGAGGACCTGGTCGAGAAGCAGAATGCCGAGCAGGGCCTGATGCCGGTGCTGGAGGATGAGGCCGGCGTCTACGGCTACACCGACGAGAACCGCCACATGGTCGAGCGCTTCCGCAAAGGCGAAACGCCCTTGGAAACCTTCCATGACGGCCTCGCCGTGGTCGAGATCCTGATGGGCCTCTATCGCTCGGCCGAGATCAACGGCACGGTGTCGTTCCCGGCGCCCGAGCTGGAGGACTACGTCCCCGTGGTGGCGCGCCGCGGCGCCTAAAGTCTCGACCAGCTACCCGCAACAGCGGTCGCCATCAGGCGGCCGCGCGATCCCCACAGGCAGCCTCATGACCGTTCCGGCCTTGCTCATCCTCGGCAACGTCAATGTCGATCTCGTGCTCGGCGAGGTCGACGGCTGGCCCGCCGTCGGCACCGAAGTGGTTGTCGACCGCGCCGAGATGCGGCCGGGCGGCTCAGCCGGCAACACCGCGCTGGCACTTTCGGGCATGAAGTCGCCCTACCGAATGATCGCTTCGGTCGGCAACGATCCCAATGGCGACTGGCTGAGCGGGCAATTCGACGAGGCATCGACGGCGTGGATCGTCGAGCCCGGCGACACGACGCTGACCGTCGGCATCGTGCACAAGGGCGGCGACCGGGTGTTCTTCACCACACCGGGCCATCTGCAACGCGCCAGCCTCGACGACCTCGTCGAGCGCCTGCCGCAGGCGCCTGATAGCAACGCCTTTGCGCTGATCTCCGGTGGGCACCTGATGCCACGGATCGAGGCCGGCACCATCGAGCTTCTGTCGGCGCTTTCCTCAAGAGGCTGGCATACGGCGATCGATCCCGGCTGGCCGCCGGCTGGGTGGAGCGAAGACAACAAGCGCCGCATGTTCGATTGGATCGCCTCAGCCGACATTTCGCTGATCAACGCAGAGGAAGCCAAGGGGCTGGCAGGGCTGGACGACCTCGATACGGCCGTCGCCCTGCTCATCGAGCGCGTCGGCCCCGGCCACACACTGGTGGTGAAGGACGGAGCGCAGGGCGCGCATGCCTATGGGGCCGGAACGCATTTCCACGCAGCATCGCCCAAGGTCGAGGTCATCGACACGGTCGGCGCCGGCGACACTTTCAACGCCGCGTTTCTGGCTTCCCTGGCCAAGGGCCGGACGCTCGCTGAGGCGCTCGCGCGGGGCACCGACATCGCCGCGCGAGCGATCTCGACCTTCCCGCGCCGCTACTGCGGCAACTGAGAACCCTGCCGCCGGGCGGAGCACTTCGCACGCCCCCCGGACGCGGTCGGCCAAGGTCGCAAAATCGCTCAAAATACGTTATATTTTGCAATGGTGAAGGTCGCGGTTTGGCGTGACGCTCATGCCAGGCCCGGACCGCGACCCGCTCCAAAGGAGGAGTGGTCATGGCAAGCTTCCATGTGTACGCAGGCGCTACCAATACGATCGAGCATCCCGCCATCCGCCGGATATCAGTCGCGGATGTGTTTGACGCACTGCGACGCGGCTTTGGCGACTTTTGGGACAAGCCGTCGCATTACGTTTTCCTGTGCCTGATCTACCCGATCGTCGGCGTGTTCCTGATCACATGGACATCGGGCGGCAATGCGCTGCAGCTCATTTTCCCGCTGATGTCCGGCTTTGCCCTGCTCGGACCGTTCTTCGGCATCGGCCTCTATGAGATCAGCCGACGACGTGAGCAAAATCTCGACACGTCGTGGTGGCATGTGTTCGATGTCAGGCAATCGCCGGCCATTCCTGCGATGGTGGTTATCGGCATCATGCTGCTGGCGCTTTTCGTCACCTGGCTGTTGGTCGCGCAGGCGCTCTACACCTCGTTTTACGGACCTGATGCCCCGCAGTCGACGGCAGCGTTCTTCGGCGACCTCTTCACCACCCAGCGCGGCTGGACGCTGATTGTGCTCGGCAATCTGATCGGATTCCTGTTCGCCCTGGTGGTGCTCTGCACCACCGCCGTCGCCTTTCCGCTGCTGCTCGACTGCGATGTCGGCGTCTATGCTGCGATCGAGACCTCGGTGCGGGCGGTGGTGGGCAATCCGGTGCCGATGCTTTTATGGGGACTGATCGTCGCGGTCGCGCTGTTGATCGGGTCACTGCCGTTCCTGGCGGGTCTCGCCATCGTCATTCCGGTGCTCGGTCACGCGACATGGCACCTCTATCGCAAGGTCGTCGACGTCCCGGCCGACAAGAAGACGCCGCTGCCGGTTTCGACCAATGAAGGTGACGACCGACACTTCCCATATTGGCTGCGCTGGTAGTCGACACAACTGAAGCGAACACATGCAGAGAACCCTAACCGCTGGGGTTTTGCTCCTCGCTGCGCGGGTGACCTTCCTGCGCTGCTACCGCAGTTGACGGCTTGCCGCCGTAGTGTCCGCCTTTACCAATCCCGGCGAAGACGTGGAAAGCCGGTCGAGATGCATGCGGATATGGGCCGCCTCGGCCGCCGTATTGGCGAGCGCTATCGCCCGGCCGAAGGCCTCGCGCGCTTCCTCGTCACGGCCGAGCTGCATAAGCAAGCCGCCCTTGACGCCGAAGAAGTGGAAGTAGCCTGAGAGCTTCGGGGCCAGTGGCTCGATCAGCTTCAATGCCGCTTCCGGCCCGCGCAGCTTGGCGAAGGCGACGGCGCGGTTGAGCGTCACGACGGGCGACGGCATCATCGATTCCAGCACGGAATAGAGCAGGTCGATCTCGGCCCAGTCTGTATCCTCGGGGCGCGCGGCACGGGCATGGAGTGCGGCAATGGCCGACTGGATCTGATAGGGGCCGGGTCGGCGATGGCGCATCGCCTTGTCGATCAGTGCCAGGCCCTCGTCGATCAGCGCCCGGTTCCACAGCGTGCGGTCCTGGTCGTCCATCAGCACCAGATCGCCATTGGCATCGAAACGCGCGTCGGCGCGAGCGTGTTGCAGAAGCAGCAGCGCCGTCAGCCCCATCACCTCCGGCTCGGTCTGGAACAGGCGCAGCAAGAGCCGCGCCAGCCGGATCGCCTCCTCACACAGCGGCGCGCGGTTGGTGATTTCAGTGGCGCCGGCGGAATAGCCTTCGTTGAAGACGAGGTAGACCATGGCCAGCACCGCCGCCAGCCGTTCGGAGCGCTCCACCGGCCCGGGCACCTCGAAGGGCACGTTGGCATTGGCGATGCGCGCCTTGGCGCGGGTTATGCGCTGTTCCATGGCGCTTTCGCCGACGAGGAAGGCGCGAGCGATCTGCTTGACCGAAAGGCCCGAGACGATGCGCAGCGCGACCGCGATCTGCTGGGTCGCCGGCAGGTCGGGATGGCAGCAGATGAACAGCAGTCTCAGGATGTCGTCGCGATAATGCGCGCCGTCGAGACGGTCGGCCATGTCGTCCTCGACGTCGTCGAGGTCGGACAAAAGCTCTTCCGCCGGCAACGGCGCCTGCTTGCTGCGACGACGGACGACGTCGATGCCCGAATTGCGGCCGACAAAGATCAGCCAGGCGG
Source organism: Aminobacter sp. MET-1 (assembly GCF_026521175.1). Lineage (NCBI taxonomy): Bacteria > Pseudomonadati > Pseudomonadota > Alphaproteobacteria > Hyphomicrobiales > Phyllobacteriaceae > Aminobacter > Aminobacter sp. MET-1. The sequence continues at coordinate 29,453 of NZ_JAMSHL010000017.1, forward strand.
CCGGATCACGCGGCGGTCCCTTTTCCGGCCAGGTGCGCAGCGCACGCAGGCAGGCCTCCTGGAACGCTTCTTCCGCGGTGTCGAGATCGCGGAAATAGCGCAGCAGAGCTGCCACGGCCTGCGGCCGGGCGGAGGAGAGAGCCGTGTTGATCCAGGCCGGGTCGGTCATGCAGTTTGTCTTCCAGGGAAAAACGCGCCGATGGGGCGCAATTCATATGAACCGATGCCGGGATTGGCGTCCGCCAGGTCCCTGGCAACATCGACGGCATCGTCGAGCGTCTCGCAATCGACGACGTAGAAGCCGAGGAGCTGTTCCTTGGTTTCGGCAAAAGGCCCATCGATCACGAATGGCTCATCCTTGGCCTTGCGCAAGGTGGTGGCAGCGGTCGTCGGCAACAGCCGGGCCACCGGCCCCAACCTGCCCTGCTCGCGGAGCTTGCCCGTGACAACGCCAAGTCGCTCCATCACCTCGTCGTCCTGCTCCTTGGACCAGGCGCAGACGACGTCTTCGTTGTTGTAGCAAAGGATGGCGTAGAGCATCGGTTGTTTCCTTCATGTGTAAGACGCATGGATATGTGCACTTCCGACACGATATGCGAAATTTTTTCGAGGCTGGGGAGGACCAACGTCCATCGGACCACTGACAGCTTGTGAAAAGCCGCAGGAGGTGCAGACATTGGCCAAAGCGGCGCCAAACCCTGGCGACGGTCAAGCGGGAGAATGAGCGATGAAAAACGCCGAAATCTCACAGCGCAAGATGCAGACCATCGCGCGCGGTGTCGGCATGACGACCCAGGTCTATGCCGATCGGGCCGAGAACTCCGAAATCTGGGACGTCGAAGGCCGCCGTTACATCGACTTCTCCTCCGGCATCGCCGTCGTCAACACCGGCCACCGCCATCCGCGCGTCATCGAGGCGGTCAAGGCGCAGCTCGACCGCTTCACCCACACCTGCCACCAGGTCGTACCCTATGAGAGCTATGTCCGGCTCGGCGAAAGGCTGAATGCCATTGCGCCGATGAAGGGCGACAAGCGCACCATCTTCGTCACGACCGGCGCGGAAGCGGTCGAAAACGCCATCAAGATCGCCCGCAACGCCACCGGCCGCCAGGCCGTCATCGCCTTTGCCGGCGGCTTCCACGGCCGCACCTTCATGGGTATGGCGCTGACCGGCAAGGTGCAGCCCTACAAGGCGGGCTTCGGCGCCATGCCGGGCGACGTGTTCCACGCGCCCTTCCCCGTGCCGTTGCATGGCTTGACCACTGCCGACGCGCTTGCAGCACTCGACCGCCTGTTCAAGGCCGATGTCGACCCGGCGCGGGTGGCTGCCATTATCATAGAGCCGGTGCAGGGCGAAGGCGGCTTCTACGAAGTGCCGCGCGACTTCATGACGGCGCTGCGCAAGATCTGCGACCAGCATGGCATCCTGCTCGTTGCCGACGAGGTGCAGACCGGTTTCGCCCGCACCGGCAAGATGTTCGCCATGGACCATCATGACGTCGCGCCCGACCTGATGACGATGGCGAAAAGCCTCGCCGGCGGCTTCCCGCTCGCCGCCGTCACCGGCCGGGCCGAGCTGATGGACGCGCCCAATCCCGGCGGCCTCGGCGGCACCTATGGCGGCAGCCCGATCGGCGTCGCCGCAGCACATGCCGTGCTCGACGTCATCGAGGACGAAAAGCTCTGCGACCGCGCCAACCAGCTCGGCGCACGTCTCAAGCAGCGGCTGGAGTCGCTGCGCGACGACGTGCCTGAAATCACAGACATCCGCGGCCCAGGCTTCATGAACGCTGTCGAGTTCAACGACGTGAAGACGAAGACGCCCTCGGCGGAATTCGCAAATGCCGTCAGGCTCAAGGCGCTCGACAAGGGCCTGATCCTGCTCACCTGCGGCGTCTATGGCAACGTCATCCGCTTCCTGGCGCCGATTACAATCCAGGACGAGGTGATGACCGAAGCGCTCGACATCCTGGAGGCATCGATCCGGGAAGTCAGCGCGAGGTGACGCTACCTCTGCGCGGGCGGCACCGCCCTATCCATTCCAGATGAAGGACAGGGAGATGGGGGCATCGGCGTCGAGACGAACCTCCGCTCCGGAACCCGAAATGGCCGTGTCCAAGAAAACGGCAGACAGCGCAGCTCAAGCGCAGAAGCTTCCTCCTTCTCCGCGGTCTTTAGGGGAAGAAGGTCCGGAAGGGGATGGGGAGGCGCCGACGTGGCCGAATTATGCCGCCGGCAGCGCCGCCAGCGCGGCCTTCAACGCCTCGGCACCACCCGCCACCTGTTCCGCCGTCGGCGAGAAGCCGAGGCCGAGCATCTTGCGGCCGAGCATGTGGTCGGCGGGGCGATTGACGGATTCGATCGCCACCAGCCGGTCGCCGATGAAATGGAACACCGAGAAGCGGTTCTCGGCCAGGTCGCCCGACAGAATCTGCCTGTCGCCGCCCGATGTCAGGCCGACCATCTGCAGCTTCATGTCGCCGATGTCGGACCAAAACCACGGCACGGCCGCGTAATCGCCCCGATGCCCGACGATGGTGCGGGCGGCGAGCTTCGACTGGTCGGTGGCGTTCTGCACCGATTCCAACCTGACGTCCGAGCCTGTCTGCCAGTGGCGGTAGCTGGCATTGTCGCCGACCGCCAGGATGTTTTCGACCGAGCTGCGCATGGCACCGTCGACGCGAATGCCGTTGGCAATCGCAAGCCCCGCCGCATCGGCGAGCTCGACATTGGGCACGACGCCGATGCCGATGATGACCATCTTCGCCGGCAGCCTTTCGCCCGATGAGGTCAAGGCTGCCGCGACTTGGCCGCTGTCGCCCTCAAGGCGCTCGATGGTGGTCTTGAGCAGGATGCGGATGCCCGAGGCCTCCAGCCGCTTGCGCACATGCTCGGCGATCAGCGGCGCCACCGCGCGGCCGAGCAGCCGGTCGAGTGCTTCGACCACCGTGACGCGCCGGCCGCCGGCGGCAAGCGTCGCCGCGATCTCCAGGCCGATAAAACCGCCGCCGATGACGACCACGTCCTCGCAGGCAGCACTATGGTCACGGATGGTCCGCGCATCGGCCACCGAGCGGAGCGACAGCACTCCGGCCAGCTCCGAACCCGGCAAGGGCAGGACGCGCGGGCGCGAGCCGGTGGCAAGGATCAGGTGGTCGTAGGCGAGGTTCTCGCCGCCCGCCAGCGACAGCCGGTTGGCGCCGGTGTCGATGCGTTCGACCAGCGAGCCCGGACGGAAATCAATGGTATGGCCGGTGTAGAAGGCCTCGCCGCGCAACGGCTGCGGCTGGGCGGCGGCGTCCTTGATAAAGGTCTTTGACAGCGGCGGCTTGTGGTAGGGCAGTTCCTTCTCGTCACCGAGCAGGATGACCGGACCATCATAACCCTCTTCCCGCAGGCTGGCGGCAGCCTGCACTCCGGCATGGCCCGCCCCGACAATCACCACACCGTTCTTCATGCTCGCCTCTGCAACACAGGAAATCTCTACCGAAATGACCGCTAGGGGCCTCCGCCGCAAGAGGCCATGACGTGATTTCATGGCTGACAGGCAGGATTTCATGGCCGACAGGCGGGCAGGACCGTCATGCGCGCCACACCCTGACCGCGCCATATCGCGGCGCTACCTGATGTCGCAGCGGCTTCCCGATGCTTGCGGCCGGGTCCAGCGCCATGTCTCGACAAATCAACAGCTTGGCGGAAGAGACTACCCGCAAACTGGACAAATTCAGTTTAGAATAATTCTAAACTATTGATACAACTACGCTTTTTGCCGGAATATGCGTTGACTTTTCAGGCCACACCGCTTTTATGGCGGCGTGCTTTACAGCGCCTGTCTTTGATGTCTGGGCCTTTAACCCTTTCGATTGGAGCCAACAGGGTGCCTGCCTTCGTGATGCCGCGCGGTTGCGCGGACGCCTGCACAGTGTCCCTTCCGAGCCGAATTCGGAGCATGGACCGCCAGGGCGCCGAAGGCTCCAACCCCCTTGAGCCAACAGTCGATTTCGCGGTTCCAGCCTGGCAAGTCCTTGCGGGTGCTCGACTTTTTCGCGCCGTCGGGCGCAGTTCGGTTTACTGAGGAGACGACCATGCCTGCATCCATCTCGCGCAGCCGGCATTTCGGCAGGATCGCTGCGATCGCCGCGACGACGGCGCTTACCGCTGCCGTTTTCGTGCTGCCGGCAAAGGCAGACACCGACGCCAAGGCTGTCATCTCGACCTATGCCGACATCGCGCTCGCCAAATACGAAGACTCGCTGACCACGGCCAAGGCGCTCGACGTTGCCGTCGAAGCGTTGATCGCCAAGCCGTCGGACGCGACGCTGAAGGCCGCTCGCGAGGCCTGGAAGGCATCGCGCCTGCCTTACCAGCAGACCGAGGTCTATCGCTTCGGCAACGCCATCGTCGATGATTGGGAAGGCCGCGTGAACGCCTGGCCGCTCGACGAAGGCCTGATCGACTATGTCGACAAGAGCTACGGCACCGAGTCCGACGAGAATTCGCTTTACACCGCCAATGTGATCGCCAACCCGTCGATCGAGATCAACGGCCAGAAGGTCGACGCCTCGAAGATCACGCCCGAGCTCCTGTCGGGCACGCTGCAGGAGGCCGGCGGCATCGAGGCCAACGTCGCCACCGGCTATCACGCCATCGAATTCCTGCTCTGGGGCCAGGACCTGAACGGCACCGGTCCCGGCGCCGGCAACCGTCCCTACACCGACTACGACACGGCCAACTGCACCGGCGGCAATTGCGACCGCCGCGCCCAGTATCTCCAGGTGGCGTCCGACCTCCTGGTCTCGGACCTCGAGGAGATGGTCGGCAACTGGAAGGCCGACGGCGCTGCCCGCAAGGCGCTCACCGACGGCGAAACCAACGCCGGCATCTCGGCCATCCTCACCGGCATGGGTTCGCTGTCCTACGGCGAACTCGCAGGCCAGCGCATGAAGCTCGGCCTGCTGATCCACGATCCCGAAGAAGAACACGACTGCTTCTCCGACAACACCCACATCTCGCATCTCTACGACGCGATCGGCATCCGCAACGCCTATCACGGCAGCTACAAGCGCATCGACGGCTCGACCGTCGAAGGCCCGTCGGTGTCGGATCTGGTCAAGGCAACTGACGCCGCCCTCGACACCGAGCTCAGCGGCAAGCTCGACACGACCGTCGCCAAGATGGAAGCCATCAAGGCGCGCGCCGATGCCGGCGAGGCCTACGACCAGCAGATCGGCGAAGGCAATGTCGAAGGCAACGCCACCGTCCAGGCGGCAATCGACGCACTTGTCGACCAGACCAAGTCGATCGAGCGTGCCGTAGCGGCCCTGAAGCTCGACAAGATCGCGTTCGAAGGTTCGGACAGCCTCGATTCCCCCGACAAGGTCTTCCAGTGAGGGTGCCACGCACCTAGATAATTTCAGCCAAGCAGCGCGCAGAGGTGCGCTGCCAGCCACCCAGAGCCTGCAATGCTGATCTGCCACTGCAACCTGATCACCCAGAAGGAGATCGAAGACACGATCATCGAGCTTCTGGACGGCGACCCCTGGTCGCTGATCGTGCCTGCCAAGGTCTATCACACGCTGCAAAAGCGCGGGCGCTGTTGCGGCTGCTTTCCAAATGTGGTCGAAACGATCATTCGGGTAACCGAAGCCTACCATACCCGTACGGAGGCGGGTGAAGGCGACATCGTTTCACACATGGACCGTGTGAAAGAGTTGCGGGTCCAATTTGGGAGCAGATTCAATGAAAGGCGAAAAGCAGGTCATCGAGCGGCTTAACGAAGCCCTCTTCCTCGAACTCGGCGCGGTCAACCAGTATTGGGTTCACTACCGCCTGCTCGAAGATTGGGGTTACGGCAAGCTCGCCAAGAAGGAACGCGAAGAATCGATCGAAGAGATGCGCCACGCCGACCGGCTGGTGGCCCGCATCATCTTCCTCGAAGGCCATCCCAACCTGCAGTCGGTAGCGCCGCTGCGCATCGGCCAGAACGTCAAGGAAGTGCTCGAAAGCGATCTTGCCGGCGAATATGACGCCCGCACCTCCTACAAGAAGTCACGCGATGTCTGCCAGCAGCACGGCGACTACGTATCCATGAAGCTCTTCGAGGAGCTGCTCGCCGACGAGGAAGGCCATATCGACTTCCTCGAGACGCAGTTGCAGCTACTCGGGGAGATCGGCGAAGAGAAGTACGGTCAGCTCAACGCCGAGACCGCAGACAAGGCCGAATAGGATGCCGGAATGCGGCGCACCTTCCCTCTGACGCGCCGCATGCTACCGGGTGCGCCCACCTGCACCCCCACGACACACGACAAGCGAAGTGCTCCGGCACTTCGCAATTTCGTTGCCGGCCTGCTGCTTCTCGGCGCTGCCGTTCCCTCGGTCGCCGGCGAGCCGGTTCCGGATGGGCTCGCCACCGAACGCCAAGATCTCAAGCCTGTCGACAAGGCACGCGTCGACAAGATCGTCAGGCCGACCACCGATTTTTCGAAGCCCGAGCAGTTCGAGCTGATGCAGGGCGGTGCCGGCACCTCCAAGAAAAGCGCCAACCGAGACGCCTTCTCACAATCCTCCGCCAACATCACTTTCGAGGAAGAAGGCGACTTCAAACTTGGCAACGGCTTCTTCACCAAACTTTGGGTGTCGTCGCCATCGTCGACACAGGCCTCTGACGGCCTCGGGCCGCTGTTCAATGCGCGCGCCTGCCAGAGCTGCCACCTCAAGGACGGCCGCGGCCATCCGCCGGAAGGCAATGCCGACGCCACCTCGATGTTCCTGCGCCTCGCACGCGTGGCGGAAACCGACGAGGAAAAGGCAGCCGTCGCCGACCGGCGCGTCCTGAATTTCCCCGACCCGGTCTATGGCAGCCAGTTCCAGGACCTCGCCGTGCCCGGTCTGAAGGGCGAAGGCCGGATGGTGATTTCCTACCAGACCGTCCCGGTCGAACTCCCCGACGGCACCCATCTGACGCTGCGCTGGCCGAGCTATTCGGTCTCCGATCTTGGCTACGGTCCGATGGATCCGAGAACGACACTGTCGCCGCGGGTTACGCCGGCGATGATCGGCCTTGGCCTGGTCGAGCAGATCCATCCCGCCGACATCCTCGCCAATGCCGATCCGGACGACAAGAACGGCGACGGCATCTCCGGCAGGGCCTCGATCGTGCGCGACAAGAAGACAGGCGAACTGACGCTTGGGCGCTTCGGCTGGAAGGCGCAGACGCCGACGATCCGCCAGCAGTCGGCAGATGCCTTTGCCGGTGACATCGGCATCTCGACGCCTGAAGTGCCGCACCATTGGGGCGACTGCACCGAAGCCCAGGCCGACTGCCTCGCCATGCCCAACGGCGTACAAGAGCGGCTTGGACCGGTAGAGGCGCCCGATCCGATCATGGATCTCGTCACCTTCTATTCGCAGAACCTCGCCGTGCCCGCCCGCCGCGACATCGACAATCCGCTAGTGCTGCGTGGCAAGCAGATGTTCTACGAGGCTGGCTGCGCCTCGTGCCATATGCCGAAATTCGTCACCCGCCGCGACGCGCCCAACAAGGCGCAGGCCTTCCAGCTGATCTGGCCCTATTCCGACTTCCTGCTGCACGACATGGGCGAGGAGCTGGCCGACGGCCAGCAGGTCGGCGATGCCACGGGGCGCGAATGGCGCACGCCGCCGCTCTGGGGCATAGGCCTGACCCAGACGGTCAACGGCCACACCTTCTTCCTGCATGACGGCCGCGCCCGCAACCTCACCGAAGCCATTCTGTGGCACGGCGGCGAGGGACAGGCGGCACGCGACCGCTTCGCAGCGCTTCCCGCCGATGACCGCAACGCTTTGATCAAATTCCTGGAGTCGCTCTGATGGCCAGATCCGTCCTTGCAGCATCGCTTGCCCTCTTGGTCGCACTGCCCGCTGCCGCCCACGCCAACCAGGCATCGGACAAAGTGATCGCCGACGCCATCGACGGCTTCATCCGCCCCGCCTATGGCCGGCTCGTGGAGGTCACGGCAGCACTCGGAAAGAGCGTCGAGGCGCTTTGCGCCGCACCGTCGGCAGACAATCTTGCGGCGGCGCGTGCGGCCTTCTCCAAGACGACGGTGACCTGGTCGGAAATCGAGATCATCCGCTTCGGCCCGATCACCGAACACAACCGTCTCGAGCGCATGCTGTTCTGGCCGGACCGCAAGGGCACCGGTCTGAAACAGGTGCAGGCCGCCCTGTCCGACAAGGACGAAACAGCAACCGACGCCGCCAAGCTCGGCGACAAGAGCGTGGCGATGCAAGGCCTCGGCGCGCTCGAATTCGTGCTGTTCGGCACCGGTGCCGACGAGCTTGCCGGCACATCGGCCGCCTATCGCTGCGCCTATGGCAAGGCTATCGCCGGCAACATCGGCACGATCGCCACCGACGTCGATGCAGCCTGGCGTGACGACAAAGGTTTTGCCAGCCAGTGGCAGCATCCCGGGCCGCAGAACCCGCTCTACCGCACTGCCTCGGAAGCGGCGACCGCGCTGCTCGAGGTCTATGTCAACGGACTGGAGCTTGTCCGCGATGTGCGCGTTGGTGGTTTCCTTGGCAAGGAGGCTTCCGCCGACAAGCCGAAACAGGCGCTCTACTGGCGCTCGGAAGGTACGACCGCCTCGCTCGGCGGCAACCTCGCAGGCATGAAGGCGCTGTTCGACGCCTCGCATTTCGGTTCGCTTCTGCCTGACGATTCCCAGTGGATCGCCCAGTCGATCGATTTCGAGTTCGCCAATGGCCAGAACGCGGTAGCGGGCATCACCGGCCCTATCGACGCAGCGCTGGCGGATGCCGACAAGCGCGCCAAGCTCACCTATTTCGGCGTCGTCACATCGAGCCTGTCGGAGCTGTTCGGCACCCGTCTGTCGAGCGCGCTCGGGCTGACCGCCGGCTTCTCGTCGCTGGACGGCGACTGAGAGCATGATCCCGAAAAGTGGACGCCGGTTTTCGGACAAGATCATGCTCAAACAAGAACTGCGCACGCCACTCTTCGACCGCCGCGACTTCCTCAAGGCCGCAGGCACGACCTTCCTGATGTCGCTCGCGCCTGCGAAACGCGCGCTGGCGCTCGAAACCGACGCTATGTTCGCCACCGCTTACCAAGCGCGCACCGGCGAGTATGGCGTCGCGGTGATGTCCGAGGCGGGCAAGATCCTGCACAGCGTCGCTTTGCCCGAGCGCGGACATGACGTGACCTTCGATCCCATCTCGCGCAAGTCGGTGGTCTTTGCCCGCCAGCCCGGCACCTTCATGCTGGTCTTCGACCACACCGGCAGGGACCAACCGCTGACCATTCCGAGCATCGCCGGCCGCCATTATTACGGCCATGGCGTGTTCTCGCCCGACGGGGCGCTGCTCTATGTGACCGAGAACGATTTCGACAACGCGGCCGGCATGGTCGGCGTCTATGACGCCCGCGACGGCTTCCGCCGCACCGGCGAATTCCCGACCCATGGCGTCGGCCCGCACGAACTGATCCTGCTCGGCGACGGCAGGACACTTGCCATCTGCAATGGCGGCATCGAGACCCACCCGGATTTTGGTCGCGCCAAACTCAACATCCCGACCATGAAGCCGTCCTTCGTGCTGGTCGACCGCGTATCCGGCGACCTCCTCGAAAAGCACGAATTGCCCGAGAAGCTGCACCAGCTGTCGATCCGGCACATGGACATCGACGCCGAGGGCACCGTCTGGTTCGGCTGCCAGCACGAGGGTCCGGCGAGCGAAAGGCCACTTCTGGTCGGCCGTGCCAGGCGCGGCGAGGAACTTTCCATGCTGGAGATGCCAGACGACATCCTCGGCGGCTTCCGCAACTATATCGGCTCAGTGGCGGCAAACCGCGACGCCGGGCTGGTTGCCGTCTCGTCGCCGGAAGGCAACGCATGGGCGATGATCGAGGCGAAGACCGGCAAGGTGATGGCCAAGAACGATCTGGTCGAGGTCTGCGGGCTTGCGCCCGACCGCGACGGCTTTCTAGCTACAACCGGCGGCGGCCTCATCGTCGCCCCCGACGGCGAGCAGGCAGAGCGTCCAGACTATGTCTGGGACAACCACATGCTGCGCATCTGACTTGCAATAAACGTAAGCAATACCTTACGCAATCAAGTCAGACGAGCCCGGAGACATCCGAATAGGCGACGGCCTTGCGCAGCACGGCGAGGAACTTCTCGCCGGCGATCTCGGGTGAGCCGGAATTGTCGATCTGCACATGGCCCGGGCCGCTGAGGTCGTGCGCCACGGTGCGGGCAAGGCGCGCCAGCACCTCGCCCCGCGATTCCCGTCCGCGTGCGGCGAGCCGCGTCGCGAGAATGTCGGGCGATGCCGATATCTCGACCACAGCGACATTGGCGTAACGGTCGCGCAGCGCCGGAATGATGCCGCGCGAGGTGTTGGCAACGACGACATGGCCGTTGGAAATGGCTTCGTCGACGGCAGCCGGGATGCCGTAGCGCAGGCCGTGCGCCTCCCACGACAGCGCAAAGGCGCCGGCGGCTTCAGCCTCGACGAAGGCAGCGTCTTCAAGCGTGTCATGATCTTCGGTGGCGCCGTCGCTGTTGCGCGTGATGACGCGGCGGGCGAACTCGACATGGTCGTCATCGGTCAGGCGGTCGCGCACATAGGCAATCAGCGTGTCCTTGCCGGCGCCGCTCGGCCCGACCACGGCGACAAACACGCCGTTGCGCACAGGAGAGCCCACCCGGGTCAATTCACGCTCGATCAATGCTGAAACCATCATGCGACGTCATTTCCTCCAAATAGCAGAGCCCCCGCCCTGCCGGCCAGCGCCGGCTAGGGAGTTAAGCGATTTGCATGACGGAATGACGAAAGCCTTGCGACGGAACGGCAACAGGGTGCCGCCGGCCCGCGCGTCGACCCGAAATCAGCTCTATCCCGGAAGGCGCGGGAGCATGGACTACGTGCGGACCTGATAGTCCTTGATCGCGGCGAAACGAATCATCTTCCAGCGCTCGGCCTCGTAGTTGAGCGAGAACTCGTGCTGGGCGAGATAGACCGGATCGTTGTCGAGATCGCGGGCGATGTCGCCGCGATGGCTTTCAACGAAGCGCTGCAGGTCGGCCTTGTCGTCGGCGCTGATCCAGCGGCAAACGGAGAAGCGCGACATCTCGAAGTCGACGGGCAGTGTGTACTCGACGTTGAGACGCTCCTTGAGCACATCGATCTGCAGCGCGCCGACGACGCCGACGATGGCCGGCGAGCCATCTTCGGGCTGGAACAGCTGCACCACGCCTTCCTCGGCCATCTGCTGCAGCGCTTCCTTGAGCTTCTTGGCCTTCATCGCGTCGCCTAGACGGACGCGGCGCAGGATTTCGGGCGCGAAGTTGGGCACGCCTCGGAACAGGATGTCCTCGCCCTCGGTCAGCGTGTCGCCGATGCGCAGCGTGCCGTGGTTGGGGATGCCGACGACGTCGCCGGCATAGGCTTCGTCGGCGGTGATGCGCGAGCGGGCGAAGAAGAACTGCGGCGCCGACAGACTCATCTGCTTGCCGGTGCGCACCAGCTTGGCCTTCATGCCGCGCTTGAGCTCGCCCGAGCAGACGCGGACAAAGGCGATACGGTCGCGGTGATTGGGATCCATGTTGGCCTGGATCTTGAAGACGAACGACGTCATCTTCTCTTCCGTCGCCTCGACCTTGCGAGTGTCGGCTTCCTGGGCGCGCGGCGCCGGACCGAAATCGCCCAGAGCCTCGATCAGGTCGCGGACGCCGAAATTCCTGAGCGCCGAGCCGAAATAGACAGGCGTCAGATGGCCTTCGCGGAAGGCCTGGAGGTCGAACGGCCGGCAGGCCTCGCGCGCCAGCTCCAGCTCCTCGATGAAGGCTGGGCGGTCGTTGTCGGGCAGAAGGCCGGCGGCGCGGTTGGAATCCGGGCCATGCACCGGCGTCCGCTCCTTCTCATCGTCGCCGTGGCGCACGGCGTTCTCGGCGAGGTGGTAGGTGCCGGAGAAGGTCTTGCCCTGGCCGATCGGCCAGGTGATCGGAGCGGTGTCGAGCGCCAGCTTCTCTTCGATCTCGTCGAGGATCTCGAAGGTGTTGCGGGCCTCGCGGTCCATCTTGTTGACGAAGGTAATGATCGGGATGTCGCGCAGGCGGCAGACCTCGAACAGCTTCAGCGTGCGTGGCTCGATACCCTTGGCGGCGTCGATGACCATGACCGCGCTGTCGACAGCCGACAGCGTGCGATAGGTGTCGTCGGCGAAGTCCTCGTGGCCGGGCGTGTCGAGCAGGTTGAAGACGTTGTCGCCATATTCGAAGGTCATCACCGAGGTGACGACCGAGATGCCGCGCTCACGCTCGATCTTCATCCAGTCCGAGCGCGTCTGGATCTTGTCCTTCTTGGCCTTGACCTCGCCGGCGAGCTGGATCGCGCCGCCGAACAGCAGCAGCTTTTCGGTCAGCGTCGTCTTGCCGGCGTCAGGGTGCGCGATGATCGCGAAAGTACGGCGGCGCGCCACCGCCTTTTCGATGTCTTCAGCCATTTTCAGGAATCCATGTGATGCGCCGGCTTCTAGCAGCCGATGCCGCGCCTGTCCACGACGCTACAGCGTGGCCAGCAACTCGCCATAGGTCGGCGCCAACGCCCTGAGCGCTTTGGCAGCCCTGATGTCGTCGCCGACGACAAGCGAATGCTGCAGCGAGCCGATCAACCGCGCCTGCATGGCCGCCACGCTCGCCGCGTCCTTGTGGCCGATGCGTTCCAGGCAGGTGGCGGCATCGTTGGCGCGGCGGGCGCCGACACGGACGGCGAAGTGGATCATGTGGCCGCGCAGGCCGTTGTCGCAACCCGGTTCGATCATGTCGGCCAGCCGCTCGGCTGCTGCTCCATTGCCAACGCTGCCCTCGGGCATGTCACCCGCATCTGACATGGACAGCCAGCGCCGCGCCGCCGGCAGCGACGCTTCGATCGTCTCGGCTTCGGTCAGCACGGCGAGCTGGCGGAAGCGGGTGCGCATGGTGAAGGCCGTGCCATAGGTCAGCGTCGCCGCCTTCCAGGCCGCCATGAAGTCGGCCACGGGCAGCTCGGCATAAGGATAGCCCTGAGGATCGTGCATCAGCACCCGCCCATCCTCGAGCGCCAGGACGACGACATAGTGGTCGGCCTCGATCGGGCCACGCATGCCGGGCTGGTGCCTCAGATGCCCCATCTCCACCGGACCGATCCACACCGGGCCGTCGGCCAGTGCTGCCCGCAGCCGGGCAAGCGCCTCGTCCTCATCGCCGCCGCTCGACACTTCGGTGGTCCAGCCAAGTGCCGCAAGCGCGTCGGCAAAGCCCTTCTCGGGATCCCAGCCATAAGGATCGAAGAAAGGCATCAAACCGCCGATCAGCTGCATGCCGAACGGGCTCGACGTGGCGAATTCGACGACCGCAGGAGACGGCGCCGCCGCGCCGAACATCATAGCGAAGGAGTTCGCATAGCAATAAGGGCCGGAGCCCACATAATTGAAGCCGGTCATTTCGCATCCTCGATGAAAATACACGCCAAGCGACTTCGCTCACGCGCTTCATCCATCGATGGCTGTTTTCAGCCGAATTCGCAAGCCTTTGAATTTATATATAAATTCGGCCTCCGACTTGAGACCCGGCTTATCCGCGCAGGTCAAAACCGCCCTCGGCGACCGTCTCGCCATTGACAATCAGCTCGACGCGATGGTGGCCGGGATAATGCTTGCGGGTGGTGAAGTCGCGGACTGCCTGGCTGATCTCCAGCTCCTTGCGGCCCGTCGGCGGCAGGGTGATCTCCTTCAGCTTGAACACCTTCTTCGAGGTGCCTCCGGCCTTCTTCACATAGTGGACGGCATAATCGACCACCAGCTGCTGCGGCTCGGCGGCGGTCGAGACGATGCATGTCTTCAGCGCGATGCGGCCGCCGAGTGCGATCGACGCCGGCGTCACCGCGAATGCCTGGACATCGACCTTGGGCTTGCCGGTGGTGCCGATCAGCTCCAGCGCCCTTGGATCGCCCTTCTTGATCAGCGTCCGCAAGGCATGGCGCACGATCCAGGCGGTGTTCCTGTCGTTCATGTCCCAGCGCGCCAGCCGCTCGACCAGCAGGCCGGCATTGTCCTTGGAGATGTCGTTGAGGTGGTTCGCCACCGACTTGCGCACATAAAGGCTCGGATCGTTCTTCAGCGCCTCGAGGATCGGCACGGTCGGCGACGGGTCGGAGATCAGGTTCTTCAGCTGGAACGACCAAGGCAGGCGCGGACGCGACCCTTCGCTGGCGAGGCGGCGCACATGCTCGTTGCCGTCGAGCGCCCAGCCGCGCATGACCTTGAGGGTACGGCCAAAATCGTCAGCGAGGAAATGGCGGATCGCGAACTCGGCCGAACCGAAGCGGGTGAAATAATGCAGCGCCTCCATCGAGCGCTCGAAATGCGCCCTGCCATAAAGCGCGACGAATTCAGCCAGCACGATCGACGCAAAGCCATGGCCGATGCGCGGCGCGAGCTCGCCGAGCAACTCGACCGAGCGGGCAAAATTGTCGGGCAGCGCGCCGTGCAGGGCTTCGGCCGTCTGCCGCAGCCTCTGCATGATGCCAAGCGCGTCGAGATTGTCAGTCGCCAGTGCCGTGAAGCGTTCACCGTCAAAGTCAGGCGAAATCGCCGCCATCTCGTTGGCGATATGCCCGAACCGGGCACGGTCGAAGATTTCCTTCAGCGCCGGTGCGGCCTGCGTCTGGTCTTCCGTCATCTACTCTCTTGTCCCTAGCGCGCCCCCGCGCCGACCCCGTGCATCCGTTCGAATGCAGCGGCTTCCTGCGCAGATACGAATCGAGACGCCAAAGTACAACTTGGCTCCTGCCAGGGAGCTGTCAGGAGTTTCTCCAGTCGGCCGCCTCTACAGCACAAAATGGTGAGACCGGCGTCCTCGGACGCAGGCGCGCGCACGTTCGGCTTGGCGGATGTTCCGGCGAGTGCCCGCCGCATGTTCGATTGACGACCACCGGCGACAGGCCGAAAATATCCCCAAAAGCGCTGTCCAGATCCAGGGAGGTCACCGTGACCATTCACCAGGAAGTGCATCTCAGGGGCACGCCGAAGGACATCTACGATCTGCTTCTCAACGCCGCGCGTTTCCAGGCAATGACGGGTGGGCTCTCGGCCCACATCTCGACGCATGAGGGCGGCGAGGTGTCGATCTTCGGTGGCGACATCGAAGCTCGCAACCTCGAGCTGGTGCCCAATCGCCGCATCGTCCAGGCGTGGCGTTCCAGGCATTGGGCTGAGGGTATCTATTCGGTCGTCCGCTTCGAACTCGAAGCCGAGGCCGGCGGCACCCGGCTCGTCTTCGACCAGAACGGCTATCCGCGCTCGGCCCGCGCCATGCTCGATGAAGGCTGGACGAAGATGTATTGGGAACCGATGAACAAGGCACTGGCGCATCACTGAGCGAAGGCCGCCCTGCCCCTCGCTTGGAGAGTTAGAGGTAGAAGCGCGGGGCCAAGAAGCCCGTCACTCCGCGGCTACCGCCCGGTTCGCTGAGGCCGGCTCGAACGGACTGACCGTCATGCCTTGCCGTGTCATGGTGACGAAGCTCGACGGCGGCACGGCCTGCCAGCTTTCGCCTTCGCGGTCGAAGGGCTCGGAGACGATGCAGCGGCCGGCGGCCCCGTCACGCGTGTAGAGGGTCGGTGCATGCGCATCGGTGGCGTAACGCACCGCAAACAGCCTTTCGCCATCGCTGAACGCCGCCGTCAGCTTGAACGAGGCGGTCATGCCGGCGGCTTCCGACGCCTCGACGACGCGGCATGTGGCCCGAGCCACCGCCCCTTGCGGGTCGGCATCCAGCCCCTCCTCCAGCATCAGCAGGAAGAACAATTCGGAATCGGTCGTTCCCTGGCGCTGGTCGTAGAGCGTGTCGCAGACGGCGGCCTCCAGCCGGCGGCGGATCTTTTCGAAGCCGGAAATCTGGCCATTGTGCATGAAGCTCCAGCGGCCCGAGATGAAGGGATGGCAATTGGCCCGGCTGGTGCCACCGCCTGTCGCGGCACGCACATGGGCCAGAAACAGGCTCGACTTGATCTGGCGGCACAGGCTTTTGAGATTGGGATCCGACCAGGCCGGCAGGATGTCGCGGTAGAGGCCGGGTTCGGGCCGGTCGCCATACCAGGCGAGCCCGAAGCCGTCGCCATTGGTCGGCGACTTCGCTTCCTCGGCGCAGTGGCTCTGGGCGATCAGCGAATGGCACGGTGCGGAAACGATGTCTTCGAGAAAGACCTCTTCACCGAGATAGGCGGCCCACCGGCACATCGCGCATCGACCTCAATTTCGGCCCGCAAGGCGGGCTCAAGACCAAGTCCAGACTCGGCCAGCACGTATAAAAAATCGTAAATGCGCGGAATCGCACTCTGCCGAGCTTCGCCATCCGTTTGTGTCGCGGCTGTGGCAAAGGTTCACATGAGTTCCGTCATGCAAAAACCACACAGGCCTGTCCTTGCAGGCGCGCAGCGTGGAGATCGGGATTGACGTTCTCCGAGCACCGTCCCATAGGATCGCCGCCATGAAATCCGCCTCCGAAAATTCTTCCGCCCCCGTCGTCGGGATCGTTCGTTTGCCGCATGCAGGCGACCTGCAGCTGCCTGCCTACGAGACCACGGGCGCAGCCGGCATGGACCTGCGCGCCGCCGTCCCCGAGGACCGGCCGATGCTCATCCTGCCCGGCAAGCGCGCGCTTGTGCCGACCGGTCTGGTCTTCGAAATCCCCATGGGCTTCGAAGGCCAGATCAGGCCGCGTTCCGGCCTCGCCTTCAAGCACGGCATCACCTGCCTCAACACGCCCGGCACCATCGACAGCGACTATCGCGGCGAGGTCAAGGTGCTCTTGATCAACCATGGCGACGAGGACTTCTATGTCGAGCGCGGCATGCGCATCGCCCAGATCGTCATTGCGTCGGTGACCCGCGCCCAGGTCGAGGAGCGCGACCTCGCCGGTGACACGACGCGCGGCAGCGGCGGCTTCGGCTCGACGGGCACCGCGTGAGCGCGCCCAAGCTCGTCATCTTCGACTGTGACGGCGTTCTCGTCGACACCGAGCCGCTGGCCAACCGCCGCCTGTCGGCCTGGTTGAGCGAAGCCGGCTATCCCGTCAGCTACGAGCAATGCCGCAAGCAGTTCGTCGGCCGCAGCCTGGTGTCGGTGCAGAAGGAGGTCGAGGCAACAGGCGTCAGCCTCGGCCCCGACTTCGTCGAGCGCTGGTATCGCGAGCTGCCCGAGCTGTTCGAAACGGGCGTGCAGGCCATCCCGCATATCGAGACCTTCGTCACGGCGGTGCAATCCGCCGGTATCGCCTATTGCGTGGCGTCTTCGGCGCGCGTCAACAAGATGCACATGACGCTCGGCCAGACCGGGCTGCTCACCTATTTCCGCGACGTGCTGTTTTCGGCCACCATGGTCGAGCGCGGCAAGCCCTTCCCCGACCTCTTCCTCCATGCCGCCGGCACAATGGGTTTTGAGCCTTCCGACTGCGTCGTCATTGAAGACAGCGTCGCTGGCGCACAGGCCGGTGCCGCCGCCGGCATGCGGGTGTTCGGCTATCACGGCGATCCGCATTCCGACCGCGACGGGCTGGCTGCCAGCGGGGCCGTGCTGTTCGACGACATGCGCAAGCTGGCGGGACTGATCCCGATCGGCTGAAACAGGGTTTGAGCCCTTCGGCACTCCAGTCTACACTCGCCCCCTGTCGGTTCAGCTCGAGGGCGATGACATGGACAAGGGCGCAGTCTTCCGGAAACTTCACGAGGCGCCGGGCGCCTTCATCATTCCAAATCCGTGGGATGTCGGCACGGCCAAGCTGCTTGCCTCGTTCGGCTTCGAGGCGCTGGCAACGACAAGCGCCGGCTTCGCCTTCTCGCGCGGCCTGCCCGACGGCGACGTCGGCTTCGAGGCGATGATCCACCACTGCCGCGACATGGCGCATGCCACTGGCCTGCCGGTGTCGGCCGACCTCGAAAAAGGCAAGGGCGACAGCCCCGAAAGTGCCGCCGAGACGATCTTCGCGGCCGAAGCCGCGGGCCTTGCCGGCTGCTCGATCGAGGACCACACCGGCGAGGCCGACCGGCCGATCTATGATTTTTCGCATGCAGTGGAGCGTATCACCGCGGCCGCAGAGGCGGCGCGGGCGCTGAAGCACGATTTCGTGCTGACGGCACGCTCTGAAAATTTCCTCTGGAACCGACCCGACCTCGACGACACGATCAAGCGGCTGCAGGCTTTCGAAAAGGCCGGGGCCGACGTGCTTTATGCGCCCGGGATCACCGATGTGGAGATGATCCGTATCCTGTGCAGCTCGGTCACCAAACCAGTCAACGTGCTGGCCGTACCCAGCTTCTCCGTCGCCGTTCTGGCCGAGGCGGGTGCGAAACGCATTTCGCTCGGCTCCAAGCTGACGAGCTACGCCTTCGGCATGATGGAGCGGGCGTCGCGCGAGATGCTGGGCCAGGGCACGTTCGAATTCGCCCGCGACGGCATACCCTACGGCAAGCTGCAGGCGATGTTCGGCCGCGACAACTGATCGGTCATCGTCACGCCCGCAGTCCGGCCGTCCTGAGTTCGGAAACAGATACGCTCTTGTGCAGATGCACCATCATCGCAGCCGCGAAGAGCGGGGTCAGAAGGTTGAGGATCGGCACGGCGAGGAAGGCGGCAATGACGAGGCCCGCCAAAAACACCGTGCCGGCGTTGCGGCGGCGCAAATCCTTGGCGTCCTGCTCGGAGCGGAAACGCATGGCGGCGAATTCGAAGAACTCCCGGCCGAGCAGATAGCCGTTGACTAGGAAGAAGGCGCCGATGTTGACGCCCGGCACGAACAGCAGGAACAGCGCCACGATGTTGCCCAGGATGACGATGCCGAAGAACTTGATCGCCAGAACCAGGGCGCGCAAGGCCGGCACCGGCCGGCCCGGGCGGTCATTGGGATAGTTGGTCTTCTCGACGACCTCGGCGACGTCGTCCAAGAACAGGCCGGCGACGATGGCCGTGGCGGGCGCAATCAATAGCGCCAGCCCCAGCGCCAGGCCGATACCCGCGACAACAGCCGCGATCAGCCCGAGCCAGCCGGTCCACGAGGGCAGGCCGGGCAGCATGGCGTCGATCCATGGCATGGCAAGCCAGTCGAACACTTCGCGGATGCCGAACCACAGCGCCACCAGCGCAAGGATCGTCAGCCCCAGCGTCTTGAAGAACACGCTGCGGAACTCGGCCGTGAAGAGCTGGCTTGCGGCGGCGCGGGCGGCGTCGAGGATCATGTTGGCGTGGTCGCTCCCTGTTCGGCCCCTGAGATAAGGTGCCGCACGGCCGGCCTCAAGCGCGGGCCCGCCAAATTGCCGGGTAGGCAAACGGGCCGCGAGCCGCTAAACGCAATCCGTTTTGCCGACCCGTCGGCCCCTTTTACGGCCAAAGTGCTGCGGAGACCCTGATGAGCCAATATGACGTGCTGTGCATCGGCAACGCCATCGTCGACATCATCGCGCAATGCGACGAAGCCTTTCTCACCGACAACGGCATCATCAAGGGCGCGATGAACCTCATCGACGGCGAGCGCGCCGAGCTGCTCTATTCGCGCATGGGCCCGGCGATCGAGGCCTCCGGCGGCTCCGCCGGCAACACGGCTGCCGGCATCGCCAGCTTCGGCGGCCGCGCCGCCTATTTCGGCAAGGTTTCCCGCGACCATCTCGGCGAGGTCTTCACCCACGATATCCGCGCCCAGGGCGTCGCCTTCGACACCAAACCGCTTGACGGCACCCCGCCGACGGCGCGCTCGATGATCCTCGTCACGCCCGACGGCGAGCGCTCGATGAACACGTTTCTCGGCGCCTGCGTCGAGCTCGGCCCAGACGACGTCGAGGCCGACAAGGCGAGTGGCGCCAAAGTCACCTATTTCGAAGGCTATCTGTGGGACCCGCCGCTGGCCAAGGAAGCGATCCGCATGACCGCCGCCCACGCACACGCCGCCGGCCGTGAAGTGTCGATGACGCTGTCGGATTCATTCTGCGTCGACCGCTACCGCGCAGAGTTCCTCGACCTGATGCGCTCGGGCACGGTCGACATCGTCTTTGCCAACAGCCACGAGATCAAGTCGCTCTACGAGACCTCGTCGTTTGACGAGGCGCTCGCCCAGATCCGCCGGGATTGCAAGCTCGCCGCCATCACCCGCTCCGAGAAGGGCTCGGTGATCGTGCGCGGCGACGAGACCGTGGTCATCGAGGCGACCAAGATCCGCGAGCTGGTCGACACGACGGGCGCCGGCGACCTCTACGCTGCCGGTTTCCTCCACGGCTACACGCAGGGGCGCTCGCTCAAGGATTGCGGCGACCTCGGCTCGCTGGCCGCCGGCCTGGTGATCCAGCAGATCGGCCCTCGGCCGCGGCAGAATTTGAAGCGCGAGGCCGAGCAGGCCGGGTTGCTGTAGGTCTCTTTTTCCTTCGCCCCGTTTACGGGAAAAAGTGCCCCGAAGGGGCGGATGAGGGGCTGCGCAGACTTCACGCACGCTGCGCCCTACGTCGCCCCCATCTGGCCTGCCGGCCATCTCCCCCTCAGGTGGCCACAATGTCATTACGGCCTTCGCCAACCTTCTACCTGAGCGAAACGGCCGACGCTGCCAATCTCCCCACCTGAGGGGGAGATGGCCGGCAGGCCAGAGGGAGGGGCGCAAAGAAATGCGACCTTCCAACATTTCACACTCCTCCATTGCCACCCCCCGTCTGCGGTCTGGCCCTTGTGATGAAAAATCCGGGTAGCGGGGCGCGAACCCGCGCTCCGCCGGCGATTTCTGTCGCCGTCCGTTCCCTTCCGCGGCGACCCTGCCCCACCGGCGCATCGTCCAGCGTATCCGGGCCGTAGTACCCGGAGAGGAACCTTCGGCCGGAACCTCCCCGGGCAACAGGTTACCTAGCCCTCAAGCCCCCGCGTTGTACGCCGCGATTGCCGCCATGTTGACGATGTCGCTATCCTTGGCGTTGAGCGGGACGACCTGGACCGGTTTGTTGAGGCCGACAAGAAGCGGGCCGATGACGGTGGAGCCGCCGAGTTCCTGCAGCATCTTGGTCGAGATCGAGGCCGAGTGGTAGGCCGGCATGACCAGCACGTTGGCGGCACCGGTGAGGCGGCAGAAGGGGTACTGCTGCTGCATTAGGCGATGGTTGAGAGCGACGTCGGCGGCCATTTCGCCGTCATATTCGAAGTCGACGCGGCGCTTGTCGAGGATCTTGACCGCTTCCTGGACACGTTCCGAGCGCTCGCCGGCCGGGTGGCCGAAGGTCGAATAGGCGAGCATGGCGACGCGCGGCTCATAGCCCATCTTGCGGGCGTAGCCGGCGGCCTCCTCGGCGATGTCGGCGATCTGCTCGGCGTTCGGCATGTCGTGGACCGCCGTGTCGGCGACGATGACGTTGCGGCCGCGGGCGAGCACGATGGAGACACCGATGACGCGGTGGCCGGGCTTGGCGTCGATGACGCGGCGGACATCCTCCAGCACGGTCGAGTAGTTGCGGGTGACGCCAGAGACCATGCCGTCGGCATCGCCGAGCGCCACCATGCAGGCGGCAAAATGGTTGCGGTCGTTGTTGATCAGACGCTGGCAATCGCGCAGCAGGAAGCCCTTGCGCTGCATGCGTTCGTACAGATAGTCGGCATAAAGAGCGTTGCGGCGCGACAGGCGCGCGTTGATGATCTCGAGGCCCGCCTTGTTCAGGTCGATGCCGGCATGGCGGGCGTTTTCCTTGATGACGTCGTCGCGGCCGAGAAGGATGGCGGTGCCAAGCTTCTGGTTCACATAAGAGACGGCGGCGCGCATGACCTGCTCTTCCTCACCCTCGGTGAAGACGATGCGTTTGGGCTGGCGCCGGACACGGTCGTAGATGCGCTGGAGCGTGGAGGCGATGGGGTCGCGGCGGGCCGAGAGTTCGTTGGCGTATTTATCGAGGTCGAGGATCGGCTTGCGGGCGACGCCCGAGTCCATGGCGGCGCGGGCGACGGCCACCGGGATCGCCGAGATCAGGCGCGGGTCGAACGGCACCGGGATGATGTAGTTCGGGCCGAATTTCGGCCGGTTGCCCTGGTAGGCGGCGGCGACGTCGTCGGGAACGTCCTGGCGGGCGAGCTCGGCAAGGGCGGTGGCGGCGGCGACCTTCATGTCATCGTTGATGGTGGTGGCGCGGACATCGAGCGCGCCGCGGAAGATGTAGGGAAAGCCGAGCACGTTGTTGACCTGGTTCGGATAGTCCGAACGGCCGGTGGCCATGATGGCGTCAGTGCGGATCTCGGCCACTTCCTCGGGCGTGATCTCCGGATCGGGATTGGCCATGGCGAAGATGATCGGGTTCTTGGCCATGGACTGGACCATGGCGGTGGTCAGCGCGCCCTTGGCCGAGAGGCCGAAGAAGACGTCGGCGCCGTCGAGCGCGTCGGCGAGGCTGCGCGCCTCGGTCTTGGCGGCATGCGCCGACTTCCACTGGTTCATGCCCTCGGTGCGGCCCTGGTAGACGACGCCCTTGGTGTCGCACAGGATGACGTTGTCGGGGGCGAAGCCCATGGCCTTGACCAGCTCGATGCAGGCGATGCCGGCGGCACCGGCGCCGTTGCAGACGAGCTTCGTCGTCGCCATGTCGCGGCCGGTAATGGCAAGCGCGTTGATGAGGCCGGCGGCGGCGATGATGGCGGTGCCATGCTGGTCGTCATGGAAGACGGGGATGTCCATCAGCTCGCGCAGCTTCTGCTCGATGATGAAGCATTCGGGCGCCTTGATGTCCTCGAGATTGATGCCGCCGAAGGACGGCCCGAGGAAACGCACGCAGTTGATGAATTCGTCGGCGTCCTCGGTGTCGACCTCGAGATCGATGGAATCGACGTCGGCGAAGCGCTTGAACAGCACCGACTTGCCTTCCATGACCGGCTTGGAGGCGAGCGCGCCGAGATTGCCGAGGCCGAGGATGGCGGTGCCGTTGGAAATGACGGCGACCATGTTGCCCCTGGTGGTGTAGTCGAAGGCGCGCGAGGGATCCTCGGCGATGGCCTTCACTGGCACGGCGACGCCGGGCGAATAGGCGAGGCTGAGGTCACGCTGTGTGGCCATCGGCTTGGTCGGCACGACCTCCAGCTTGCCGGGCCGGCCCATGGCGTGGAACTCGAGCGCTTCCTCGGAGCTGACCGAGGGGCCGGTGTTGTCGGTTTTCTTGTTCGATGCCATGGCTGGAAGCGTCCCTACCCTTGAAATATTCTTTTTGTGGAGCGTTCCGGATTAAGGCTACACATCGGCGCTGTAAACCGCCAAGCACAGCGGTGTATTTGCTTTTTTCGAAGGGCCAGGCGTGAACGACCGACCGACCATCGCTGCGGAAGCTGACATTGGGGAAACCCGGGGTGAAGCAGGCACGGAAGCCAGGGCCGACGCCCCGGTGCATGCCGCGCCGACGCCGATGATGGAACAGTATATCGAGATCAAGGCGGCGAATCCGGATTCGCTCTTGTTCTACCGCATGGGCGATTTCTACGAGCTGTTCTTCGACGACGCCGAGAAGGCGAGCCGGGCGCTCGGCATCGTTCTGACCAAGCGCGGCAAACACCAGGGGCAGGACATCCCGATGTGCGGGGTGCCGATCCATGCGGCGGACGACTACCTGCAGAAGCTGATCGGCCAAGGCTATCGCGTTGCCGTGTGCGAACAGATCGAGGATCCGGCCGAGGCCAAGAAGCGCGGCTCGAAGTCTGTCGTAAAGCGCGACGTGGTGCGGTTGGTGACGCCAGGCACGATCACCGAGGACAAGCTGCTTGCGCCGCAGGAATCGAGCTTCCTGATGGCACTGGGGCGGGTCAAGGGTTCGGGCGAGGCAAGCCTGGCGCTCGCCTGGATCGAGATCTCCACCGGTGTGTTCCGCGTCGCCGAGACGACGCCGGAGCGGCTTGCGGCCGACATCTTCCGCATCGATCCGCGCGAGCTGATCGTCGCCGAACCTGCGTTCCATGACGAAGAGCTCAGGCCCAGCTTCGATCTGGTCGGCCGCATCGTCAACCCGCAGCCGCCGAGCCTGTTCGATTCCACCTCGGCGCCGGGCCGCATCGCGCGTTTCTACGAGGTGGCGACGCCCGACAGTTTCGGCGCGTTTTCGCGCGCAGAACTGTCGGCGATCTCTGGCGTCATCGCCTATGTCGAAAAGACCCAGAAGGCCGAGCGGCCGCCGCTGTCGCGGCCCGAGCGCGAGCAGGCGGGCACGACGCTGTTCATCGATCCGGCGACGCGCGCCAATCTCGAACTTTTGCGCACGCTGTCGGGCAATCGCGACGGCTCTTTGTTCCGCGCCATCGACCGCACGGTGACCGGCGGCGGCGCACGGCTTCTGGCCGACCGGCTGATGTCGCCCCTGACCGCCCCCGAGGCGATCGGCGCCAGGTTGGACGCGGTGTCGTTCTTCATGGGCGAGACCAGGCTCAGCGAGGCGCTGCGGCTCAGCCTCAAGGGCGTCGCCGACATGCCGCGCGCCCTGTCGAGGCTCGCGCTCAACCGCGGCGGGCCGCGCGATCTCGGCGCGCTGCGTTCGGGATTCTCGGCGGCGCGCACCATTGCCGGGCTGTTTGGAACCGCACCGCTGCCGGCGGAGCTGCAAAAGGCGATGGCGGCGATCTCGGCGCTGCCCATCGAGTTCGCCGACCATCTCGACACAGCACTCGGCGAAGAGCTGCCGCTGCTCAAGCGCGACGGCGGTTTTGTCCGCGCCGGCTACCATGCCGAACTCGACGAGATGCGGGCGCTGCGCGACCAGTCGCGCCGGGTGATCGCCGGCATGGAGCGCGACCTGATCGAGGAGACGGGCATCCGCTCGCTCAAGATCCGCCACAACAACGTGCTCGGTTATTACATCGAGGTGACGGCGAACAACCAGCAGGCGCTGAACGGCACCGACGAGGCCAAGGCGCGCTTCATCCACCGCCAGACCATGGCGAGCGCAATGCGTTTCACCACCACCGAGCTCGCCGGGCTGGAAACCAAGATCGCCAACGCCGCCGACCGGGCGCTGACCATCGAACTCGCCGCCTTCGATCAACTCGTGGGCGAGGCCGTAACCCACGCCCAGGCGATCCGCGCGGGCGCGGACGCATTGTCGGTGCTCGACGTCTCCGTCGCATTGGCAGCGCTTGCCCAGAACGAGGCCTGGTGCCGGCCCGACGTCGACGCCAGCCTCGCCTTCGATATCCTGGGCGGGCGCCACCCCGTGGTGGAGCAGTCGCTGCGCCGCGAGGCGGCAGCCCCCTTCGTCGCCAATGACTGCATGCTGTCGCCCGACGGCAACGACAGGAACGGCGCCATCTGGCTTTTGACCGGCCCGAACATGGGCGGTAAGTCGACCTTCCTGCGCCAGAACGCGCTGATCGCCATTCTCGCCCAGATGGGGTCCTTCGTGCCGGCCGAGCGCGCTCATATCGGCGTCGTCGACCGGCTGTTCTCCCGCGTCGGCGCCTCCGACGATCTGGCGCGCGGGCGCTCGACCTTCATGGTCGAGATGGTGGAGACGGCAGCGATCCTCAACCAGGCGAGCGAACGCACGCTGGTCATCCTTGACGAGATCGGTCGCGGCACCGCCACCTTCGACGGCCTGTCGATCGCCTGGGCAGCGGTCGAATACCTGCATGAGAAGAATCGCTGCCGCGCCATTTTCGCCACCCATTTCCACGAGCTGACTGCGCTTTCCGGAAAACTCGGCCGCCTGCACAATGTGACGATGCGGGTGAAGGAGTGGGAAGGCGAAGTTGTGTTCCTGCACGAGGTCGGCAAGGGTGCCGCCGATCGCTCCTACGGCGTGCAGGTGGCCCGCCTCGCCGGCCTGCCCGACGCGGTCGTGGCGCGCGCCAAGGAGGTGCTGCACCAGCTCGAGGAAAGCGAGACGTCTGGCAAGGCCGACCGCCTTGTCGACGACCTGCCGCTGTTTTCGGTGGCGGTGAAGCGTGAAGCGGCCAAACCCGTCGCCAACGATGCTCTGAGCGAGGCGCTCAAGGGGCTAAGCCCGGACGAAATGACCCCGCGCGAGGCGCTGGATGCGCTGTACCGCCTGAAGGGGCTGGCGGGGAACTAGGGGCGCAGAGGCAAGGATCGGAGACCGGCATGCTGCACCACCTCTCGCTAGGCGTTTCCGACATCGACCGCGCCGCTGCCTTCTACGACGCAGCACTTGCCCCACTCGGCTATGTCAGGGTCTGGGAAGACCTCGCGTCCGGAGCTGACGACCAGGCCGTCGGCTATGGCGTCGCTGGCGGCGGCGACAAGCTGGCGATCAAACTACGCCGCAAGGGCCAGCGCCCGCCCGGCCCGGGTTTTCACCTTGCCTTCGCAGCACCCGACCGGCAGGCAGTTGCGGCATTCCACGCGGCAGCGCTCGCCCATGGCGGCAGAGACAATGGCGGCCCCGGGCTGCGCGCGCATTATGGCCCGAACTATTTTGCCGCCTTCGTGGTCGACCCCGACGGGCATCACATCGAGGCGGTGTTCAACCAAGCCGTCTAGGCTGGCGCGCCGCGCGGGCGACGCGCCTTTTGTAGCTCCGGGCGGTCACGCCGCCCTGGCGGCCTGCGGCTGCTTGAAAAGATTGCGACCGATGGCTCGCGCCGTGTCAAGGCGGGCCTGCGGGCTCTCGCCTTCAAGCAAGAGCTCGGAGGTCGCGACCTCGGTGCCGACATAGTCGAAGATGCCATGGTCGATCTGTGTCTTCATGGCGCCGAAATAGCCGTGCCGCGCATAGGTGCGCATGCCGGCCCCGCCTATGGCGACAAGATGAACCCTGAGGTGACGAAGCCGCTTCACCAGCTTGGTATCTGGACCTTCATCATAGGCCCAGCCATTGGCGAAGACCCGGTCGATCCAGCCCTTGAGCAAAGCCGGCATTGACCACCAGTAGACGGGGTAGACCAGCACCAGCGTGTCGGCGCGGTCGATCCGCGCCTGCTCGGCTGCGACATCGGCCGAAGGCGGCACTTCCCTGCGGTGAACGGCGAGATCGGTGGCGGTAAATCTCGGATCGAAGGCCTCGGCGGCAATGTCGGCGATCTCGAAGGTGTTGCCGGGATCGGACAGCGCCAGCCCCTCGGCGATCTCGGCAGCGATGCTGTGGCTGAACGAGTTGGGATCGGGATGCGCGACAACGATGAGGGCGTGCATGTCGGAAACTCCGGCTGGGTGTTGTGGATGGCGAGACGAGACTATATACTTTTCGTAAGCTACTTTTAGTAATATACGAATGGTATATAACATGTCAATCAGCGAAACGCCGCCGCCGCGACCCCGCCAGCGCCTGTTGCGCGAGGATAGGCATCGCCAGCTTCTCGACGTGGCGTGGCAACTTGTACGGCAGGAAGGGACGGAAGCGCTGACGCTGGGGCGGCTTGCCGAGCAGGCAGCGGTGGCAAAACCTGTCGTCTACGACCATTTCAGCACGCGAAGCGGGCTGCTCGCGGCGCTCTACATCGAATACGACACGCGCCAGACCGCGCTGATGGATGCGGCGATCGCCGCCGGCGAACCGACCCTTGAAGGCAAGGCCGCCGTGATCGCCTCGTCTTATGTCGACTGCGTGCTGCAGCAGGGCAACGAGATACCGGGTGTGAGCGCGGCCCTCGCCGGTTCGCCCGAACTCGCCAGGATCAAACGCGACTACGAGGCGATTTTCCTGGAGAAATGCCGCCTGACCCTCGCTCCATTCACCAACACCGGAACCATATCCGCTGCCGGCCTCCGTGCCATGCTGGGTGCCGCCGAAGCCCTGTCCTCTGCAGCGGCGGCCGGAGAGCTGGCGGCGCAACAGGCGAAGGATGAGCTGTTCGAGACCATTGTGGCGATGGTTGCGCGAAACACACGCTGAGGGTCAGGCTACCGATCAAGCCGAACTATTTCGCCGCTATCGAAGCGCCGATTCGCTTGCTAGAGCGAGGCTCTGGCAACAAAGCAGTTGCAGACACTGCGCAAGAGACAAGCACCCATTCCAGGTTTTCTGCCTGACTTGGGCCTCTTCCGCTCTCCCATCCCCCACCATTGCATCCCCCCGCAACTGCGGCGACACTGCACTTGCGGGGAGACTGGCGGCGAAGATGCATGAGGTCGTGACACTGGAGGGGTGGTCGTCGCCTTTTGTCGAGGCGGTGACGCGGACCCGGTTTGGCAGCGGCGGCTCTATGCGGATGCAGCCTGATGGCTGCTGGGACGTGGTCGTTTTCAGGAACGGCGACAAGACGACTGTGCTGCGCACCGGGCTGACCACGGCCGCGGTGACCCATGACTATGCCGCCGGCGACGAGATTCTGGCGATAAGCTTCAAGCCGAGCAGCTTCATGCCGCTGATGCCGGGCGAGGTGATGCGCGATCAGGGCGTGGTGCTGGACCTGGTCGGCAAGGATCGCTTCCGGCTCGGCTCCGACGTGCTGGAGATCCCGACCTTCGATACAGTCGACGGCTTCGTGCGCAAGCTGGTGCGCAACGGTAATGTCGAGGACAACCGGGTTGTCGCGTCGATCGTCTCGGGGCATCCCATGGCGATGTCGGAGCGGACGCTGCAGCGGCATTTCTTGAAGACGACCGGCGTCACCTACAAGACCTTCACGCAGATCGAACGCGCCCAGAAGGCGCTTGTTCTGCTGCAACAGGGGCGGCCGGCGGCCGACGTCGCCTTTGCGCTTGGGTTTGCCGACCAGCCGCACATGATCCGCTCGCTCAAGGCGATCATGGGCATCACCCCAGGGCAGGCCCGCCGCTGAAACTGTCGGAAATCTTCAATCCCTGGGACACTGCCGCCGGCTAGAAAAGATCCACTTTCAACCCCGTGCACACCTCCGCAACGATGTTCGAACGGGACGGTGCACAAGAGCAAAAGTGGACACGCGGCAATGTCTGAGATCACTCCCTTCACGATCGCCATTCCCGAAGCCGAGCTGACCGATCTCCAGGCGCGGCTCGCCAACACGCGGCTGGCCAACGAGGTTGCGGGCGCGGGCTGGAGCTACGGCATGGCAAGCGCTTTCGTCGCCCGCGCGATCGAGCGGCTGAAGAGCGACTTCGACTGGCGCGCTGAGGAGGCCGCGATCAACAGCCACCCGCAGTTCGTCACCGAGATTGACGGCCAAAAAATCCATTTCCTGCATGTGAAGTCGGGCGTCGCCGATGCGGTGCCGTTGCTTCTGCTGCATGGCTGGCCGAGCTCGTTCGTCGAGTTTTTGGGCGCGATCGGGCCACTGACCAAGGCCGGGTACGATCTTGTCATCCCGTCACTGCCAGGCTTCGGCTTCTCGGGGCCGACGCGCGAGACCGGCTGGAACGATGGCCGCATCGCCGGCGCCATGCTCGAGCTGATGTCGCGCCTCGGCTACCAGCGCTTCGGCGTCCAGGGCGGCGATGCGGGCGCGATCATAGCACCGGCCATCGGCCGCGCGGCGCCGGAGCGCGCCATCGGCGTGCATGTCAATGCGGCGACGATGGGCTTTATTCCGCTGGGGCCCATCGAGCCGAGCGAGATCGCGACGTTCAGCGATGCCGAGAAGAGCCGCCTGCAGCGACTGCAGCAGTTCATGGCCGAGCGCTTCGGCTTCAACGCGCTGCAGTCGAGCCGGCCGCAGACGCTGGCCTATGGCATTTCGGACTCGCCGGCGGGGCTGATCGCCTGGCTGGGCGACATGTTTGCCGGCTTCGGCGACAGCCCCGACGCGGTCGAGCTCGACCGGTTCCTGACCAACGTGCTGATCTACTGGTTCACTGGCACGGCAGCCTCGTCGATCCGGCTCTACTACGAAAACGCCCACGATCCCGAGGCGTGGTCGCCGAAGCCGAATTCGGGCGTGCCAACAGGCGTTGCCGTCTTCGCCCGCGACGAGGTCGCCATCCGCCGCTATGGCGAGGACGGCAACACGATCGTGCGCTGGACGGAACTTGCGAGCGGCGGCCACTTCGCCGCGATGGAAGTGCCTGATATCTGGGCGGAAGACGTGGCGGCGTTCTTTGCCAGCCTGCGCTGAGGCGTGACGACGACGGGCAGCGCGCCGCCGGGAAACTGGCAGCGCGCTGCCAGTTTCCGCCGTTCGGGTGCGTCCTTGGGATGACCGACCTCCGCCAGTCGGGCCCAAAAGGGAAGAGCCATAGCGATCGTGAACACGCGGGCACTTCAAAGGCCGGTTGCAAAATCAGATCAGTCAATCTAGCATCTAACCGATTGCAAAATGCAATCAGCGTGAATGTGGCGCGTGCGAACTGAAAGCGGCAGAGCCAGTTCGTGTTCGGCCGGAACCAATCCCCAGACGGCTAGGACGACAGCGCCCTTGGGCCACGTCCCTGGCCCAGCCTGGCCGACAGTCTGAAAAATTGCCGAGGGAGACGAAAAGATGAATGCCCCCGCCTCAATCACCATCACGCCGATCCTCGTTGCCGATCTGTTCGTCGAGGGCGAGCGGATGCCAGTCTATGTGCACGTCATCGACCATCCCGACGCGCGCATACTGGTCGATACGGGCATGACGGAGCTGCACCCGGCGGTGGTGGCCGCGTTCGACCCCCGCCTCTATCCGCTGAGCAGGCAGGACATCGACCTCGCCGGCATTGACATCGTCATCAACACACACCTGCACGCCGACCACTGCGGCGGCAACCATCTCTTCGCCGGCAAGCCGATCTACGTCCAGCGTCGCGAGCTCGACGACGCTCGCAGCGAGGACGGCTACACCATTCGCGAATGGGTCGATGCGCCCGGCATTCGGTATGTTCCGGTCGACGGCGAACTCGAACTGCTTCCCGGGCTTCGGCTCGTCCCGGCGCCGGGCCACACGGCCGGCATGCAGGTGATCGTCATCGAGACGGGCGGGCGCCCGGTCGTCGTCGGCGGCGACGTGGCGGTCTGGTTTGGCGAACTCGACGAGCCGCAAAGCGAAGGCCAGCTGCGGGTGCATGCGCTCGACCCCGAGCTGGTCTGGCTTGCACACGAACAAGAGCCGTGGCGACCTCGCACCGCATGAGGCATCGCCGTCGAAAGTCAGTCCAGTCGAGCTGGCCATCTGATCCCAAGGGCAAAGAAGGCGCTCGGTCTCTCGAAAGGCGCGCGGCGATAAAATCTTTGCGCGCTGTCGGCATCTGTCGTTCCGGTGCGTCCTTGGGGCAGGAGCCAACGAGGAGGCGACGATGCGAGAGCTGGTGCTGAAGATGACGATGTCGGTCGACGGCTTCGTCAGCGACCTGGAGGGCCGCAACGGCTGGATGTTCGGCACCGACCAGGAGGCCAAGGCGTGGAGCGTGGAGTTTCTGTGGGGCGCGGGTCTGCACATCATGGGCAGCAGCACCTTCAAGGGCATGGCCGCGTGGTGGCCGACCTCGACCGACCAGTTCGCGGCGCCGATGAACCAAATCCCCAAGGCAGTGTTTTCGCGTCAGGGGCCAGCGATTCTGGCAGCGGCTGATGGTGAGGCTGGGACGGCGAAGCAGCTGCAGCCGGGCGCAGAGAGCTGGACGGAGGCGCAAGTGGCGAGCGGCGACCTGGCCGAGGAGATTGCCAGGCTGAAGGCCCAGGAGGGCGAGCCGATCGTCGCCCATGGCGGGGCGAGCTTTGCCCGCAGCCTCGTGGCGCAGGGGCTGGTCGACCGGTTCGCGCTGCTGGTGGTGCCTATGGCGCTGGGCAAGGGCTTGCCGCTGTTCTCCGAGCTGGCGGCGCCGGCGGCTCTCGAGCTGGTGAGTTCGAGGGCTTTTCCGGGAGGCGCCGTGGCGCAGGTTTACCGGGCCCGGTGATCTTGTCGCGGAGCACGGACGCGCGGCGTGTTCAGGCTCTGGGCGGACCGGTTGCTATATGCAATCGGTCTGTCTAAGTTGAGATCGACAGCAGGCGCAATCAGGACGGTATGGGGCGTCATGGAAAGGAAGCTGCAATGGCCAGGCTCGTGTTCGGAATGAACCAGTCCCTTGACGGTTATGTCGACTACATGTCGTTTGCGCCGGATACGACGCTGTTCCGCCATTTCATCAAGGAGGCCGAAGGGCAGGCGGGCAGCCTATACGGCCGCCGCATCTACGAGATCATGCGCTACTGGGACGACGAACATCCGGAATGGGATGCCGATAGACGCGCCTTCGCGGCGGCGTGGCGCAGGCAGCCGAAATGGGTGGTGTCGCGGTCGCTGCCACCGGTCGGCCCCAACGCCACGCTCCTCGGTAAAGACCTTGAGGGTGAAGTCCGCAGGCTGAAGGCCGAGCGCGATGGCGAGATCGAAGTCGCCGGACCTGATCTCGCGCACAGCCTGACGGAGCTCGGCCTGATCGACGAATACCGGATCTACCTGCACCCAGTCGTGCTCGGCCAGGGCACGCCCTATTTCGCCGGCCCGCGGCCGCGGCTTCGCCTCGTGGCCCATGACCGGATCGGCGAGGACGTGATCAGGCTGACTTACGTTCCTGCCTGAACCCGCAACGCGCTGGACGAACGTCATAGCAGGCGACCGGGTCGCCTGCCTCAGGCTGCGGTGGCGGCCTGGGGCCGGTTCCGCTCACGCCAGGAGGCGGGGCTGAGAGCGGTGACGCGCCGGAACTCGCGGTTGAAATTGGACTTGGTCTGGAAGCCCGAGTCCAGCATGGCCGATGTGACCGACATGTCGGTGTCGCGGAGCAGGCGGCAGGCTTCCGATATCCTGATGTCGTTGATGTATTGCGAGACGTTCTTGCCAGCGAGGCGGTTGACCGCGCCCGAAATCTGCCTGGATGGCACGCCGGCGCGACGGGCCAGTCGCGACAAGGTGAGGTTTTCGTCGCGGAACAGCTTCTGCTCGACCAGCAAGTGCTTGACCTGGTCGAGGATCTCGCGGTCCTGCTCGGAGGCCGACGGTTCCGGCTGGCTGGGCTGGGTCGCAGCCGATGGATGGGCGCGCGAGGCGACGAAGGCGGTCAGGCCGATGAAGAACAGGCCGAGCAGATTGGCATTGCTGGCGATGACGGCGGCGTTTGCACCCTGCAATCTTTCGAAGGCGAGCAGCACGCCGAGGTCGAACAAGGCCGACAGGCAGAGTGCGACGGCGGCGATGACCAGCGCGCGATGCGCGGCGACCGCACTGTCGAGGCGCGCTTCGACCAGCGCGTCCGGACCGCTCCGCCCAAGGCTGAGCACGGCAATGGCATAGCCGACGAAGAGCACGATCAGTGCTGCGTCGATGAGGGCGGGCGCGAACAGCACGATGACAGTCATGGCCAGCGGCGGCAGGGCGTGTAGCCAGCGCATGGCGCCGCCCCCGGCATCGTCGCGCTGGAGCAAGGTGCGGAAACTGAACAGCACCAGCGGCGGCAAGCCGGCTGCGAGGATCGGCTGGACGCTGCGCGTGGCCTCGACATGGTAGCCCCAACGCAGGCCGACGACGACCGACTGCAGGGCGCAGAGGGCGACGAGGACGAGGAATGCCGTGTTGCCGCCTGTGGTCTCGCGGGCGCGCAGGGCCGCGACGAGCAGGATGACCAGCAACAAGGCTGCGACGAAGGAAAGGGGCACGAAGATCAAGGCGAATCCCACCGGAGATGACGGCCGATCATGGCCTCTATCGCGATCGAGCACGACCTGAATCGCGATCCAGGACGCTGATGATGGCTGATTTCGCCTGATGTCGCTCGTCTTCATTCGCAACAGAGCGAGGTTCCCATGCTCCAGCTACTCACCACCATCCCTGCCCTCATCGGTTTTGTGTCGGCCTGTTTCGCTTCCGAAGCGGGCGTGCGCGAAATGACCGTAACGCAACCCGGCCGCGATCTGGCCGTCACCGTCTGGTATCCGGCCGGCGCCGGCGGCAAGCCGACAACAGTCGGCGGCAACAAGGTGTTCAAGGGCGCGGCTGCCAGCGTCGATGCGCCTGTGGTGCCGGGGCGCCATCCGCTGGTGCTTCTGTCTCATGGTTCGGGCAGCCGCGTGGAGGCCATGGGCTGGCTCGCCACCGAGCTTGCCAAGGCCGGCTTCGTCGTCGCCGGGCCGAACCATCCGGGCACGACCGGCGGCTACTCCACCCCTGCCGACACGCCGAAGCTGTGGCAGCGCACGGCCGACATTTCGGCGGTCATCGACGCCGTCACCAAGAACCCGGCATGGAGCGGTTTCATCGACGCCGACAGGATCGGCGTGGTCGGCTTTTCGCTCGGCGGGGCGACCGCGATGGAGCTTTCGGGCGCCCGCGCCAATCTCGAGGCTTTTGCCAGCTATTGCGACGGCTACAAGGAATGGGACTGCGCCTGGTTTGCCGGCGGTGTCGGCTTCGTTAATGACGAGAAGGTGAAGGTGGAAAAGGTCGACCTGCGCACGCTCGACCGGGCGCGCTTCGAGCAGTCGAACCTCGACCGGCGTATCAAGACCGCGGTACTGGCCGATCCGGGCCTCGTCCAGGCCTATGATACCGAAAGCCTGAAGCAGATCGATATCCCGATGCACTTCATCAATCTCGGCGAGGGCGAGAGCATTCCGCTGGCAGTTATCTCCGACAAACTGGCCAAGCTCACGCCCAAGGGCAGATATGCCACGGTGGCGGGGGCCACGCATTTCAGCTTCCTGCCGGAATGCAAGGACGGTGCGGCGGAGATGCTGAAGTCGGTCGGCGAGATCGACCCGATCTGCTCGGACGAGGCGACGCGGCCGCGCGGCGAGTTGCATGCGGAGTTGATCGGGTTGGTGAAGGACGCGCTGGTGCGCGACCTGATGGCTTCGAAGTAGCGATACCCCCTGCCCGGCGCCGGCCTTTAACCGGCGCTGGGATTTGTTGCGACATTCTCGCTTGCCCCTCAGAGCTCTTGACACGAAAAACTAGACGGTACAGTCTAGTTCATACAAATCTAGAGGCGAAGATGTCAGGACATAAGGACCAGACGACAAGCGAGACACGCAGAGCGCGCTGCCGCTGCGGTCGCGTCGAGCTCAGGATAAATGGCGCGCCGATCGTGAGCACCAGCTGCCATTGCGCGAACTGCCAGAAGGCCGGGGCGATCTTTGCCGCCCTGCCCGGCGGCGCGCAGGTGCTGGAGGTGGATGGCGGAACGCCGTTTGCGCTGTTCCGCAAGGA
The DNA here is from genome assembly GCF_026521175.1 of Aminobacter sp. MET-1. NCBI lineage: Bacteria > Pseudomonadati > Pseudomonadota > Alphaproteobacteria > Hyphomicrobiales > Phyllobacteriaceae > Aminobacter > Aminobacter sp. MET-1. The sequence goes on from NZ_JAMSHL010000017.1 coordinate 64,503, forward strand.
TCGCATCGGCTGCGTCGCGGGCAGCGAGCTTTTGGGCGAGCACCGGCTGACGCCGAAGTCGCCGACACGGCGGGTGCTGGCAGGCTGCTGCAATTCGCCGATGTTCCTGGAGTTTTCGGGCGGGCACTGGCTGTCGGTCTATGCCGAGCGGCTGCCGGCTTCTGAGCGCCCGCCGATGGAGATGCGGGTGATGACCAGGGATCGCCGGCCGGGCGTCGAGTTTTCGGACGGCCTGCCGAGCTATGCCAAGCATTCAGGCAGCTTCATGTGGAGGCTGTTGTGGGCATGGGCGGCGATGGGCTTCCGCGCGCCCAAGCTGGATTATGTGAAAGGTGAGCTGGGTGTCCAAGGCTGAGAAGATCGAAATCCGTAACATCATCTCGCCCGGGCACGTGGTCCGGGTCGACAGGGCCAAATACACGGCGATGCGCGACGCGCTGCTTCAGGTGCTGCCGGCATCGACTCCGGGGCTGACGGTGGCCGAGGCCAAGGCCGGCGTGCTGCCGCTGCTGCCGGAGGAGCTGTTTCCCGGCGGTGAGAAGGCGGGCTGGTGGCTGAAGGCAGCCCAGCTCGACCTCGAGGCGCAAGGCATGGTCAGCCGCGAGGCAACGAAGCCGCTGAGGCTATACCGGGCGTGAAACGCGTCCAACCTGGCCACAACGGCACCTAGCCATCTCAGGCAGCCACCACGGCATGACGGTGTCCGGCACGGCAGAACCGCGCCGGACACGCCATCGTCATGGACCAGGCTGCTACCTGCCCCCGACCTTCGGCATCACCAGATCCCCCACGGTATAGACGTGGAATTCGCTCGAAGAGACGGTGTCGAGCTTGCGGAATTTCTCGACAAAGGCCGGATCCGAGAAGAACTCGTCGACATTACCCGCCCCCTGAATGGCCTCGATGTTGACCACCGTCTTGCCGTCGGTGCTTTTGGCGAGATTGCTCCAGAGAAACCCTTCCTTCCGCTCGGCCACATAGTGGACGACGTCCTGGATCAGCCGGAACGCTTCCTCCTGCTGGCCCGGATGGGCGTGGATGACATTGACGACAAATGTCGTCGGCTGCGGCGCTTCGGCGAAAGTGGCTGCAATTTTCTTGTCCAACTGGATCTCCTGTGTCGCTGGCTAGCGGCTTGCCTGCCGCCCGACGACTGGATATCGAGGTGAGGATATCGGATAAACAGTCCGGGATTCAAAATAGATCGGCAATTTTTTCCGTAATAGGGGCAGAATGGACAGGCTGGGATCTCTCGATGTCTTCGTGCAGACCGCCGAGGGCGGCAGCTTCGTTGCCGCAGGCCAGAGGCTGGGCTTGTCGAGCTCGGCCGTCGGCAAGGCCGTGGCCCGGCTGGAACAGGACATGGGGGTGCGGCTCTTCCATCGCTCGACGCGCAGCATGGCGTTGACGCAGGAAGGCAGCGTGTTTCTCGACGCCTGCCGGCGCATCCTGGCCGAGCTCGATGCGGTGCAGGCCGAACTGTCCAACGCGCAAAATGCCCCACGCGGATTGCTGCGGGTTAGCTTGCCGTTGACGGGAATGCTGCTGATGCCAGCCATATCAGCCTTCATGCGGGCCCATCCCGACATCTCTGTCGACCTCGACTTCACCGACAGGCTGGTCGATGTGATCGAGGAAGGCTTCGATGCGGTGATCCGGACCGGCGAGGTACGCGACACCAGGCTGATGAGCCGCAAGCTCGGCACGTTTCGCCATCGCATCGTCGCATCGCCACACTATCTGGACGCTGCAGGAACACCCGAGGTGCCGGAGGACCTGCTGCGACACAGATGCCTGCACCATCGTTATCCGAGCACCGGCAAGCTGGAGCCGTGGCCGCTGGTGCGCAACGGCGAGGACTTGCGCCTCGCCCTGCCGACAACGCACATGGCGAGCACGCTGGAGCCGCTCATCCATCTCGCCGAAAGCGGCTTGGGCATTGCCTGCCTTCCGCCTTTTGCGGTTGCGGCCGCGATCGCCAACGGCCATCTGCGAACGCTGCTCGACGATCATCTCGCGCCGACCGGCACGTTCAGGGCGCTTTGGCCGACGAGCCGCTACCTGTCGCCGAAGGTGCGCGTCTTCGTGGACTTCATGGCCGCCAACCTGTTTGCTGACCAAGCCTGAATCGGGAAGCGCCGGCTGGCGGTCTCGCTACTTCATCTTCTGCGGATAGATGGTCTCGCCGCGCTTGAGCATGTCGACGAAGATTTCGATCTTCTTCTTGCGGCCGGCCTCGGTCTTCATGTTGTGGGTGCGGAAGGCGAGCGCGAAGCGGTTCTGCTCGCTGAGCTTGCCGAGCATCGCCTTGGCCTCGGGCACGGCATCGATGGCAGCCTGGAGGTCGTCGGGGATCTTCATGCCCTTGCCCGAACCATAGGCGCGGTCCCAGCGGCCGTCGGCCTTGGCCGCTTCTACCTGCACCAGGCCGTGCTCGGTCATGCGGCCCTCCGCGATCAGGCGGGCGACATTGTCGACGTTGATCTGGCTCCAGACGGCCTTCCTGCCGCGCGGCGAGTAGCGCTGCAGGAAACTCCTGTCGTCGAGGCCCTTGCGGATGCCGTCGATCCAGCCCCAGCAAAGGACGGCGTCGATGGCCTCCTTGGGCGTGATCGAGGGCAGGCCGGAAGCAACCTTGTGGATTTTGATCCAGACCTCGTCTGCCTTGTCGTGATTGGCGCCGAGCCAGTCGTAGAAAGCCTGGCGGTCGCGGAACTCGCGGACCTTGGCCGGGTCGACATAAACCGGCGCCATCAGCCTGAAATTCCCATGGGCATGAAACCGACGATGCGCATGTTGTCCTCCGCTGGCGAATCCGGACGAAGATATATTCGCGGTCGCTGCGCCGCATAGGGCAGCGGGTGCCAACAGCGCGCCTTACGCTGCGTCATCATGACATCCTGAATTCCAAGCTTCCCGTGAAGGGAATTTTAAAGCCCGCTGATGTAGCAATTGCCGAACCGCAGAAGTGCGGAAACGATAGCCGGGGGGCGAGTTCGTTTCGCCGTGCATGTGACGAAGCAGACCGACACACGATCCAGGTTCAGGCTTTTCGGGCTGCTTTGGCCCTTTCTGATCGTGGTAAGCATCCAGACGATCATTGCCGGCGCAAGCCTCTACACGCTTTCGGCCGTCCGGGCCTATGTGGCGGGTGAGAACGCCTGGTCCAAGGGCCAGCGCGACGCGATCCACTATCTGACGCTCTATGCCGAGACGGGCGAGAACGCCAATCTCCAGCACTTCCGCCGCGCCATCGCCGTGCCGCTGGCTGACCGCGACGCGCGCCTGGCCATGGAACAGCCGGTGCCGGATTATCGCGCCGCCTATGACGGCTTCCTGCGCGGCGGCAACCATCCCGACGACATTCCCGGCCTGATCTGGCTGTTCCGCTACTTCAGGGACATAAGCTATCTCGCCAATTCGGTGCATCGCTGGGTCGATGCCGACCCTAAGATCCTGGAGATCGCCGCACTCGGCGAGCGCATTGACAGCCGGATGGCGGAGGGCCCGCCGCAGCCGGGCGAGCTGGCCAGGTGGAAGGCCGAAATCAACCACCTCTACGAGACGACCGCGCCGCTGGCGGACGCGTTCTCGGAATCGCTCGGGCGCGGCTCGCGCGCCATCTCCAACCTTCTGCTCGGCGTCAATGTCATCACTGCTGGCCTTCTGATCCTTCTCGCCATGCGGCGCACGGGCAAGCTGCTCGAACAGCGCGAAGCTTTCGAGACGGCGCTGAACGCCGAGCGCGAGCGGGCGCAGATCACGCTGGGCTCGATCGGCCAAGCGGTGGTGGCGACCGATGCCGATGGGCGGCTCGACTACATGAACACGGCGGCTGAGGTGCTGCTCGACTGGCAAAGCACCGAGGTCAAGGGCAAGCATCTCAACCGGCTGTTCCGGCTGCTCAGCGAAGAGACAGGCGAAGAGGAAAAGGGCCTGATCGAGAAGGTGCTGGCGGGCGAGCCCTTCGACGGCAGCGGCGTGCAGCAGCAGCTGGTGCGGCCGGACCTGTCGACGGTGGCGGTGTCGCTGGTGGCAGCACCGCTGATCATCGAACAGAAGATCGCGGGCTCGGTGCTGGTGTTCCACGACCGCACCAAAGAACAGGAATTCCTGGCGCAGCTCTCATGGCAGGCGACGCATGACGCACTGACCGGGCTCGCCAACCGGCGCGAATTCGAGGCACGGCTGCGGGCGACGCTGGCCGGGCTTTCACGGCGACCGGCAGTGCATGCGTTGATGTATATCGACCTCGACCAGTTCAAGGTCGTCAACGACACCTGCGGCCATGCGGCGGGCGACGAGCTGCTGCGCAAGATCGGGGCGGTGGCCGGGCAATTGCTGCGCCATGGCGACCTTCTGGCCCGGCTTGGCGGCGACGAGTTCGGCATCATCATGGAGAACTGCCCGACGGAGCTTGCGGCGCAGACGGCCGAGAAGCTGCGCCAGGCGGTCGAGGACCTGCATTTCTCGTGGGACGGCCGCAGCTTCAAGACCAGCGCCAGCATCGGCGTGGTCGGGCTGTCGGACGCGACCATGTCGCTGGAGGAAATCCTGCGCAGCGTCGACGTGGCCTGCTACATGGCCAAGGACGCCGGGCGCAACCGGGTGCAGTTCCAGCAGGTCGGCGATCGCGCGCTGGCGCAGCGGCTGGGCGAGATGGCCTGGGTGCAGCGGCTGCGCGAGGCGCTCGAGCAGAACCGCTTCCGCCTGTTTGCCCAGGAGATCGTGCCGCTGGCGCCGGACACCGAGACAGGCGCGCATGTCGAGCTTCTGGTGCGGCTGGTCGATCACGAAGGCAACATGGTGCCGCCGGGCGCCTTCATCCCGGCCGCCGAGCGCTACGGGCTGATGCCGCTGATCGACCGCTGGGTGGTGCGCTCGGCGCTGGACACGCTGGCAGCGCAGGCCAGGGGCGGCGCATCTGATACTATCGCCACCTGCGCTATCAATCTGTCAGGCGCGAGCTTCGGCGACGAAACTTTTGTCGGCTATGTTCTGGAGCACTTCGCCCGCACCGGCGTGCCGCCGACGATGATCTGCTTCGAGATCACCGAGACGAGCGCCATCGCCGACCTCGACAGCGCCGCGCGCTTCATCAAGGCGCTGCAGGCGCATGGATGCCGCTTCTCGCTCGACGATTTCGGCTCGGGCATGTCGTCGTTCAGCTACCTCAAGGCGCTGCCGGTGGACTACCTCAAGATCGACGGCGGCTTCGTCAAGGACATGCTCGTCGACCGCATCGACCGCGCCATGGTGGAGATGATCCACCATATCGGCGAGGTCACCGCCAAGCGCACCATCGCCGAATTCGTCGAGAATGACGACATCGCAGCGACCCTGCGCGAGATCGGCGTCGACTACGCCCAGGGTTTTGGCATCGCCATACCCAGGCCCTTCGGCGAACATTATGTCGGGATCGCCAGGCGTGACTTCGGGCCCGCCAAGGAGGAAAGCCTGGCGCTGGCAAGCTGACGGCACTTGCGGAGCGCAGCGGGCAGCGCGACAGTGGCCGGCACCAACAGAGATGGGGACGCCGACATGAACAAGCTGATCGCCGGTTCCTTGCTTGTCGCAGCAGCCATGACGATCGCCAGCCAGGCGAGCGCGTCGATCCCGCTGGTCAATGCCACCTGCCCCGGCAAGATCGAGGTCCATGCCGACGAAGGTGGGCCCGTCTACATCAACGGCAAGGAAGCCAAGCTGAAGAAGTTCAACGACAACTACTTCGAGGCCAAAGGGCACGAGGTGACTATCTCGCTCAGCATCAATCCCGACGGATCGGCCAGCGTTTCCTACACGGGCAAGGGCGGCGCCAACGGCATCTGTACCGTCAAGGCGAACTGAGCGGGCTGGATCGTCCGGTCAGGTCATTTGGTCAGATCATCTCCAGCGGGCGCTTGCGTGCCGGCGGCGGGAACAGCCGGTCGAGTTCGGCTAGGTCTTCCGACGTGAGGCGGATGTCGCGAGCGGCGGCGTTCTGGCGGACGTGCTCCAGGCGCGTGGCCTTGGGGATGGCGATGACACCGGGTTGCGCCATGACCCAGGCGAGCGCCACCTGCGCTGCGGTGACGCCGTAGCGGCCGGCGATGGCCTGCAGGCGCGGATTGTGCGTCAAGGCGCCCTGCTCGACAGGCGAATAGGCCATGACCGGCATGCCGAGATCGCGACACTGCGGCAGGAGGTCGAACTCGATGCCGCGGCGCGTCAGGTTGTAGAGCACCTGGTTGGCCTGGCAGGCGCCACCTGAGGGCAAGCCGGCGAGCTCGTCCATGTCGTCGGCATCGAAGTTGCTGACGCCCCAGTGGCGGATCTTGCCGTCGCGCGCCAGCTGCTCGAAGGCATCGACGGTTTCGGCCAGCGGCACGCCGCCGCGCCAGTGCAGCAGGTAGAGGTCGAGGCGATCGGTGCGCAGGCGCTTCAGGCTCGCCTCGCAGGCACGCAGCACCCCATTGCGGGAGGCATTGGAGGGCAGAACCTTCGAGACCAGGAAGACTTCGTCGCGGCGGCCCGAGATCGCCTCGGCGACAACCTCTTCGGAGCCGCCATCGGCGTACATCTCGGCGGTGTCAATCAGGCTGACGCCGAGGTCGAGGCCAAGCCGCAATGCCGCCACCTCGTCGGACATGCTGTTGCGGCTCTCGCCCATCATCCAGGTGCCCTGGCCGAGCACCGGAACGGCTTCGCCCGAAGGCAGTGTTGTGGTCGCGGACATGGCGGTCTCCTCAGCGGTTTGCACCAGCTTACCGCACCATCTGTTGTTGGCTACCGCCTTGGCGATGGAAGTGTTTTCCATCCTCTGCCACGCGATCCGAACAGATGCGTGAAGCGCATGTGGAGCGACAGTCGAAACGTTCACCTTAAAACTTGACTCAAAATATCAAGTTAATGTAATTCGTGCGCATGGCCGTCGACCGGCCAGTGGGGTGGCCAAACAACATACCGATGTATCGATGTCTTCTCTCGGGGACCTGGACGAGAGGCCGGCCACCTGCGCCGAAGCCGTTGTTCCCATTGTCTTGAATGGCGAACCGAAGGCTTTGGCACATCACCATAGACCAGGAACCAAGTCTTCCCGCACGAAGACGCGCATCAGAAGCTAGCAGTCCACTCTTCACAGCAAGCCACTGATTCCTACATTTTGAGGAACACAGTGAACACCTATCGTATCATCCGCTGCAGCACCTTCGCGCTGGCCGCCGTCTGCAGCACCATGGCCCTTAACGTGGCCCACGCTCAATCCTCCAACAGCCCGAAGCCGCCGCCCGAGCCGGTCAAGGCCGACAAGAAGGCAGCGGCGGCCGGCACACCGACGTTGCTTCCACCGATCACGATCAGTGCCGGCAGCGATCCGAATGCTCCCTATCAGACACCCGGCGGCGTCAGCGTTATCGACGGCAAGATCGTCCAGGAGAAATTTGGCGGCGACGCCAATGCCATCGTGCGCAGCATGCCGGGCACGTTCACGCGCATGTCGTCGAGCCAGCCGGGCGTGTCGGTGAATATCAGAGGCTTCGAGGCCGACGGCCGCGTCAACACCATGATCGACGGCGTACCGCAGACATTCAGGAATGCGGCGGGCCACGCCTCCACGGGTGGCGAGCTGCTCTACATCGACACCAATCTCCTGGCGGGCATCGGCGCCGAACGCGGCGCGGTCAACGGCGCCTATGGCATGGGTTCGCTGGCAGGTGCCGTCAATTTCCGCACCATCGACTTCGACGACGTCGTGCTCGAAGGACAGGATCGGGGCGTCAAGACGATCGTCAAGGCCGGCGGCAATGGCTACGGCTTTTCCGGAATGGCCGCAGCCGGGGTGCGGACCGATCTGTCCGGCGGCGGACAGGCGTCGATCATGGGCGCCTTCAGCTACAGCGACCACGCCAACTACAAGCGCGGCGACGGCACCTACAACACGCCCGACGCCGGCAACAAACCGGGATCCGGGCTGGTGAAGCTGCATTTCCAGCCCGACGACGTGCACGACCTGAAGCTCGGCGCACGCTGGTACAAGAACGACTTCCTGGTGTCAGGCTACGACTGGGGCGTCGACAACGCGACCTACACGGCCAACTACAAATATCAGCCCGGCAGCGACTGGATCGACCTCAGGATCAACGGCTACTACAACCGCACCGACATGTCCTACGATCCGACGACGGGCGGATCGTACCGCAGGCGCAACACGCGCGACTTCGGCTACGGCTTCGACATCGTCAACACCAGCCGGTTCGACGTGACCGAGGAGCTGAGCGCCAGCTGGGACTATGGCGCGGCCTATTCGTCGAACGACTACAAGGTCAACCAGTTCCGCGGCGCCAATCCGCCCGGACACATGCAGAAGGCGCGCGTTTTCTCCGACCTGACGCTGTCGCAGGGCATCTTCGAACTGAATGCCGGCCTCAACTACGATTACTGGGGCCTGAGCGGACGGCAGAGCCCGTGCCTGCCGAATGTCGGCTTCTGCCCGCCGACAGGCGGCAATGTCGACGTCTCCCGGCATGAGGCCGCGCTCAACCCCAAGATCACACTGTCGGCAAAGCCGCTCGACTGGCTGCAGCCCTATGTGACCTACTCGCACAGCTTCAGGCCGCCATCGGCGCGCGAAGCGTTGTGGGCTCTGGTTCCCATCGGCTCGGGCGTCGGCGGCGGCCAATATTCCAACTTCTACCTCAATCCAGAGACCTCGAAAGGCTGGGAGGTCGGCGCCAACATCATCAAGGACAACGTGCTGTTCGGCGGCGACGAACTGCGCCTGAAGGCCAACTACTTCCGAAGCGACATCGACAACTACATCGTCAACAACCTGATCAGCATTCCTGGAGATCCCTACGAGCGGGCGATCTGGGTCAATGTTCCGGGAACCACGACGTCACAGGGCTTCGAGGTCGAGGGCGGCTATGACACCGGCTATGCCTACGTCAACCTTTCCTACACGCGGGCACGCAACACCCAGCCTGTCGGCTGGGGCGCGGGCATAGGCAACGGCGACTCGACCTTCCTGCCGGAAAGCAACATCTCGGTCGATGTCGGCATCCGGGCATTCGAGGAAGCATTGACCGTCGGCGCGACCATGAACCACGTCGGCGGCAGTCGCTATGCAGTCGGCTTCGGAGATACGGAAAGGAAGGAAGCCTACACGCTGTTCAACGCCTATGCCTCGTACAAGTTCAACAAGAACGCCACGGCGTTCATGAACATCGAGAACCTGACCAACGTGGCCTACAGCCCGGCGGTTTCGGGCGAGATGGGCGAGAAGACCGGACGTGGACGCACCGTAACAGTGGGGCTGACGAGCCAGTTCTGACCGTCGCCGCCTCTAAGCAGCTGGGCAGCCGCGTTGCTCCCTGCCCGGCCGAACTGACAGTCCGCGGATCAGGCCGCGGACTGTGCCTGATCCTGGACGGCCGGCTGGCCGATATTGCCGGTCTGGGCCGGTGCTGTCTCGAGCATGACGGCAACGAGCATGCCCGCGGCCATCAGGGCCAGAACGATCTTCTTCATCAGGTTCATCGGTAGTCCTTCTACAATCTGGTCGCCGGACAAGGCCCTTGGAGCCGCCGATTGCGGCTCCGGAACCCCGCCTGGCTCAGAGCTTGATCGCCCTGAGCCGCAGCGCGTTGGCAATGACCGACACCGACGAAAGGCTCATCGCGGCGGCGGCAATCATCGGCGACAGAAGCGTGCCGAGGACCGGATATAGGACGCCAGCGGCGACGGGAACACCCAAAACATTGTAGACGAAGGCGAAGAACAAGTTCTCCTTGATGTTGCGGATGGTGCCCTGGGCAAGTTTGCGGGCGCGGACGATGCCGCCGAGGTCGCCCTTGACCAGCGTTATGCCGGCACTTTCCATGGCGACGTCGGCGCCGGTGCCCATGGCGATGCCGACGTCGGCTGCGGCAAGGGCGGGCGCGTCGTTGACGCCGTCGCCGGCCATGGCGACGCCCTGCCCTTTGGCGCAGAGCTCGTCGACCAGCGCCTTCTTGCTTTCGGGCAGCATGTCGGCGCGGACCTCGTCGATGCCGAGCTTTTCGGCGACGGCCTTGGCGGTGCGGGCGTTGTCGCCGGTCGCCATGATGATCCTCAGACCAAGGCTGTGGAGCTCGCGGATGGCGGCGGTGGCCGAGGCCTTGATCGGATCGGCGACGGCGACAAGGCCGGCCGGCTTGCCGTCGAGAGCGACGAACATCGCCGTCTTGCCCTCGCCGCGCAGCGCATCCGCACGGGCGGCGAGATCGCCGAAGTTAATGCCGAGGTCGGCCATCAGCGCCGCGTTGCCAAGCGCCACCTTGCGATCGGCGACGGCGCCGACGACACCCTTGCCGGTGACGGATTCGAAGTGGTGGACGTCAGGCGCGGTCACGCCGCGCTCGGCCGCGCCTTCGACGATGGCCTCGGCCAGCGGATGCTCGGAGCCCTTTTCGAGGCCGGCGGCAAGCGACAGCAGCTCCGTCTCCGCGATGCCTTCAGCGGTGACGATGTCGGTGAGCTTCGGGCGGCCCTCGGTCAGCGTGCCGGTCTTGTCGACGATCAGCGTGCCGACGCGGGCGAAACGCTCCAGCGCCTCGGCGTCCTTGATGAGCACGCCGGCCTGGGCGCCGCGGCCTGTGGCGGTCATCACCGACATCGGCGTGGCGAGGCCAAGCGCACAAGGACAGGCGATGATCAGCACCGACACCGCCGAGACGGTGGCAAAGACCATGCTCGGCTCGGGGCCGAAGATCGCCCAGACGATGAAGGCGGCGATGGCGATCACCACGACGGCGGGGACGAAGTAGAACGACACGCGGTCGGCCAGCCCCTGGATGGGGGCGCGGCTGCGCTGGGCCTTGGCGACCATGTCGACGATCTGCGACAGCATCGTCTCGCTGCCGACCTTCTCGGCGCGCATGATGAGCGAACCGTTCTTGTTCAGCGTGCCGCCGGTGAGCTTGTCGCCTTCTGTCTTTTCGACCGGAACCGGCTCGCCGGTTATCATTGATTCATCGACCGAGGAACGGCCCTCCAGGACGATGCCGTCGACCGGAACGCTGTCGCCCGGGCGGATGCGCAGGCGGTCGCCGCCGACCACCTCGTCGAGCGGCACTTCGCCTTCCGAGCCGTCGTCAGCGATGCGGCGGGCGGTCTTTGGCGCGAGGTCGAGCAGGGCGCGGATGGCCGAGCCGGTGCGCTCACGCGCCCGAAGTTCCAGCACCTGGCCGAGGAAGACAAGGGCGACGATGACGCTGGCCGCCTCGAAATAGACTGGCACGGAGCCGCCATGGCCGCGGAACTGGTGCGGGAACAGGTCGGGAAACAATGTGGCGACGACCGAATAGAGATAGGCGGCACCAACACCGAGCGAGATCAGCGTCCACATGTTGGGGCTGCAGTTGCGGAACGAATCCAGGCCACGATGGAAGAAGGGCAGTGCCGCCCAGAGCACCACGGGCGTTGCCAGCGCGAGCTCAAGCCAGGAAGCCAGCGGCTCGCCGATCCAGTCGCGCACCGGCAGGCCGACCATCGGGCCCATGGCGATGATGAGCAGCGGAATGGACAGCACCGCGCTGACCAGGAAGCGGCGGGTGAAGTCGACCAATTCAGGGTTGGGGCCGTCATCAGTGCCGGGCATCATCGGTTCGAGCGCCATGCCGCATTTCGGGCAGGAGCCGGGCTTGTCCCTGATGATTTCGGGATGCATCGGGCAGGTGTATTGCGTGCCCTTGGGCGCAGGCGCTGCGGCCGGCTTGCCGGAGAGATACTTGGCCGGTTCGGCGGTGAACTTGCCTTCGCAGGTTGACGAGCAGAAATAGTAGCCCGCACCTTCATGCTTGAGGAAATGCCTGGCCGTGTCGCGGGCGACATCCATGCCGCAGACCGGATCCTTGGCGCTCACATACGTGTCCGGTGCCGCCTGGAACTTGTCACGGCACGAGGCGCTGCAAAAATGATAGCGATGGCCGCCATGTTCGAGCGACGGCTTGCCGGCCACCGGATCGACGGTCATGCCGCAGACGGGGTCGCGCAGCACGGCTTCGTCGCCGGTCGGAGCCTTGGCCGCGTGATGACCGTGGCCGTGGTGACTATGATCGTGGTGGTCGTGCTTGTCGTTCATGTCTGGGATTCCGCATTCCTCGTCATGCGAATCTAGAGGTTCCAGTACGTGGAAGGTCAACACCCTGCCCCGCGGCAAGGTTGTGTGGGAGAGCCGCCCTGGCGCAGCTAAACCGGCAACGTCAGCCGGCCATACCCATGGCGGAAAAATCGCGCTATAGACGCGGCCTCAAGGGCAAGGCCAGCCGAGGCACATGACGAACATCCCGCTCAACCTGGAGCTTCTGATCGACGCGGACGGCTTGCGCCGCGACCTGAGCGCGCTGACCGGCGAGGACGGCAACGGCGCCGATCCTGGGATCAGGGCAACGGCGCTGGCGATGTTCAAAGAACGCATCGCCGTCGGCAAGAAGATCGCCGAGAACATGCTGATGGAGGACGAAGGCGGCACCGCCTGCGCCATCCGCATCTCGCACCTGATGGACGAGGTCATCCGCGTCCTCTACGACTTCGCCGTCACCCACGTCTACCGCGCCAAGAACCCGTCGCAGGCCGAGCGCATGGCGGTGGTTGCCGTCGGCGGCTACGGCCGCGGCACGCTGGCGCCGGGCTCGGACATCGACCTGTTGTTCCTGCTGCCCTACAAGCAGACGCCGTGGGGCGAGCAGATCGTCGAATACATGCTCTACATGCTGTGGGACATGGGACTGAAGGTCGGCCACGCCACCCGCAACATCGACGAGTGCATCAGGCTGTCGCGCAGCGACATCACCATCCGCACAGCGATCCTCGAGGCGCGCTTCGTCTGGGGCGAGGAAAAGCTCTGCAACGAGCTGATCGAGCGCTTCGACAGGGAGCTGGTGAAGGATACCGGGCCCGAATATGTGCAGGCCAAACTTGCCGAGCGCGACGCCCGTCACGCCAAGGCGGGCGAAAGCCGCTATCTGGTCGAGCCCAACATCAAGGACGGCAAGGGCGGGTTGCGCGACCTGCACACGCTGTTCTGGATCGCCAAATATTACTACCGGGTGCGCACCGGCGCCGAGCTGATCGACAAGGGCGTGTTCACCCGGGGCGAATACGGCCAGTTCGTCGAGGCAGAGGACTTCTTGTGGGCGGTGCGCTGCCACATGCATTTCCTGACCGGCAAGCCGGAAGAGCGGCTGCATTTCGACATCCAGCGCGAGATCGCCCAGCGGCTGGGATACACCACCCAGCCAGGGCTTTCGGCGGTCGAGCGCTTCATGAAGGACTACTTCCTGGTGGCCAAGGAAGTGGGTGACCTGACTCGCATCTTCTGTGCTGCGCTCGAAGAAGAGCAGGCCAAGGACGCGCCGGGCTTCCACGGACTGCTGCAGGGCTTTTCCAGGCGGAAGCGCAAGCTTGCCGGCACCAGCGACTTCATCATCGACAACCAGCGCATCAACGTCGCCGACGACAAGGTGTTCGAGCGCGACCCGGTCAACATGCTGCGCTTCTTCTGGTTCGCCGACCGGCACGGGCTGGAACTGCACCCCAACGCGCTGAAGCTGCTCACCCGCTCGCTCGGGCTGGTGGACAAGGGCCTGCGCCGCAACGCGGAGGCCAACCGCTATTTCCTCGACATCCTGACATCGGACCGCAACCCCGAGCTCAACATGCGCCGCATGAACGAGGCCGGGCTGCTCGGACGGCTGATCCCCGACTTCGGCAAGATCGTCGCGATGATGCAGTTCTCGATGTACCACCACTACACTGTCGACGAGCATTTGCTGCGCTGCATCGGCGTGCTGTCCGAGATCGAACATGGCGACGGCGAGAAGATCCATCCGCTCAGCCATTCGCTGATCGGCAGCCTGAAGAAGCAGCGCGAAGTGCTCTATGTCGCGGTGCTGCTGCACGACATCGCCAAGGGCCGGCCGGAAGACCACTCGGAAGCCGGCGCCAAGATCGCCCGCCGCATCTGTCCGCATATGGGGCTGTCGCCTGCCGACACCGAGACGGTGGCCTGGCTGGTGGAGAACCACCTGGTCATGTCGATGACGGCGCAGACGCGCGATCTCAACGATCGCAAGACCATCGACGACTTCGCTGATGTGGTGCAGTCGGTGGAGCGGCTGAAGCTGCTCTTGATCCTGACGGTGTGCGACATCAGGGGCGTCGGTCCCGGCGTGTGGAACGGCTGGAAGGGCCAGCTGCTGCGCACGCTCTATTACGAGACCGAACTTCTGCTCACCGGCGGCTTCTCCGAGGTGTCCCGGGCCGAGCGCACGGCGGCAGCACGCGAGACGCTGGCCGCGGCACTCGAGGCCTGGCCGGAACGGGCGCGCAAGAAATACGTCAAGCTGCACTACGACAACTATTTGCTGACCGTCGACCTCGAGGACCAGAAGCGGCACGCCGAATTCATCCGCGCCACCGACGAAGCCGGCAAGCATCTGTCGACCATGGTCAGGACGCGCGAATTCGAGGCGGTGACCGAGATCACCGTGCTGGCGCAGGACCATCCGCGCTTGCTTTCGGTTATCGCAGGCGCCTGTGCGGCCGCCGGCGGCAACATCGTCGACGCGCAGATCTTCACCACTTCGGACGGGCGGGCGCTGGACATCATCCTGATCTCACGCGAATTCGACCGCGATGAGGACGAGCGCCGCCGGGCCGAACGCGTCGGCGGGCTGATCGAGGACGTGCTGTCGGGCAAAAGCTGGCTACCGGAGATGATCGCCAAGCGAGCCAAGCCCAAGCGCGGCCAGAAGACCTTCCGCATCCAGCCGCGCGCCGAGATCCGCAACACGCTGTCGAACCGCTTCTCCGTGGTCGAGGTGGAAGGGCTGGACCGCCCGGGCCTGCTGTCGGAGATCACGGGCGCGCTGTCTGACCTGTCGCTCGACATCGCCTCGGCCCACATCACCACTTTCGGCGAGAAGGTCATCGACACCTTCTACGTAACCGACCTGACCGGCCAGAAGCTCGACAACCCGACGCGGCTCGACAGCATCCGCGCCCGGCTGATCACGACGCTGGACGGCCCCGCAGCCGAACGCGGCAAGGCGAAGGCCGCAGCAGAGTGAACCGGACCATCATCTCGTCGCAATCGCCGAGGCATTGTCGCCCCCCATGTCATTGATCAAGAAATTCGCGACGGTCGCCTCGGGCACGCTGATGAGCCGGCTGCTGGGCTTTGCCCGCGAGATGCTGATGGCTGCAGCACTCGGCACCGGACCGGTGGCCGACGCCTTCTACGCCGCCTTCCAGTTTCCCAACACCTTCCGCCGGTTGTTTGCCGAGGGCGCGTTCAACGCAGCCTTCGTGCCGCTGTTTGCCAAGGAGATCGAGGCCAACGGCGTCGACGGCGCCAAGCGCTTCTCGGAAGAAGTGTTCGGCGTGCTGTTTTCGGTGCTTCTGGTGCTGACCATCGCCATGGAACTGGCGATGCCGCTGATCGTGCGCTTCATCGTGGCGCCCGGCTTTGCCGCCGATCCCGACAAATACGATCTGACGGTGGCGCTCGCCACCATCATGTTCCCCTACCTCATCTGCATGTCACTGGGTGCGATGATGGCCGGCATGCTGAACTCGCTGCGCCGTTACTTCGCCGCCGCCGTAGCACCGGTGTTCCTGAACGTCATCCTGGTCGGGGTTCTGGCCAACGCCTGGTACAACGGCCATGATGGGCTGAAGGTCGGCTACGCGCTTGCCTGGGGCGTTCTGGCCGCCGGCATCGTGCAGCTTGCCATCGTCTGGATCGCGGTGCGCCACGCCGGTATCTCGATCGGCTTCCGCCGACCGAAGATGACGCCCAACGTCAAGCGCCTGTTGTGGCTCGCCCTCCCCGCGGCGATCACCGGCGGCATCACCCAGATCAACACGCTGATCGGTACGGCCATCGCCTCGGGCCAGGACAGCGCCGTGTCGTCGCTTAACCTGGCCGACCGCATCTACCAGCTGCCGCTCGGCGTGGTCGGCGTGGCCGTCGCCATCGTGCTTTTGCCGGAACTGTCGCGGGCACTGAAGTCGGGCAACCGGATCGAGGCGGCAAACCTGCAGAACCGCTCGGTGGAGTTCACCCTGTTCCTGACGCTGCCGGCCACGGCGGCACTGCTTGTGATGTCCGAGCCGATCGTACGTGTGCTCTATGAGCGCGGCGCCTTCGCCGCCTCGAACAGCACGCCGGTCGTGGCCTCCATCCTCGCCATCTTCGGTCTCGGCCTGCCCGCCTTCGTGCTGATCAAGGCGTTCACGCCCGGCTTCTTCGCCCGCGAGGACACGCGCACGCCGATGTATTTCGCCGCGATCTCGGTGGCGGTGAACATCTCGGTGGCGCTGACGCTGTTCCCATCTATGGGCGCGCCCGGCATTGCGGCCGCGTCCGCGATCGCCGGCTGGATCAACGCGGCGATGCTTTTGGGTACACTGATCTGGCGCGGCCACTGGGACCGCGACGCCGGCCTTATCCGCCGCGCCCCACGGCTCGTCATCGCCTCGGCGATCATGGCAGCCGGCCTATGGTACGCGATGGGTTTTGCCGAACAGTGGCTGGGATCTGCAGCACCCTTCTACACCCAGGCGGCGGCACTGGCGGTGCTGATTGCCGGCGCGGTGATCGTCTATTTCGGACTCGCCTTCGGCATCGGCGGCGCCGATTTCGGCATGCTCAGGCGCAACATCAAGCGCAACCGCGCGACACCAACGGAGCCCGTCGTCGAACCGGAGTAGGCCAGGCGCTGCAGCGCGAAGGGGGAATTTTTAATATTTCCCGGTCATCAACTTGGCCGACGAAATATTCGACTATGACCTCATAGTCCGGAAGGCGGGGGCGCAAGCCCGATGCAGCAGAGCACAAGACTTCACTACGTCGACTGGTTACGCGTCACGGCATTTGCCCTGCTCATTCTCTATCATTCGTCGGTCGGCTTCTTTCCCGACCTCGACTGGCTGATCAGCAGCCCCGAACGTAGCGCCGGCCTGTCGCTGGCGATGATGTTTCCGCGGGTCTGGCGGCTGGCGCTGCTGTTTTTCGTCTCGGGCATGGGCACATGGTTCGCCTTCCGCTCCGAAAGCGGGCTCGCCTTCCTGCGCGGCCGCTTCGTCAGGCTGTTCGTGCCGCTGATCTTCGCCATGTGCGTGATCATCGTGCCGCAGGTCTGGTACGAGCGCATCTACGAGGGTGACTTCTCGGGCTCGCTGTTCGAATTCTGGCTGGTGCACTACTTCACCGAGGGACGCTACCCGACCGGCAACTTCTCCTGGGCGCATATGTGGTTCGTGGCCTATCTGCTGGTCATGACCTTCATCTGCTACCCTGTCTTCCTGCTGGTGACGTCTGAGCGGATGCGCCCGTTCATGGCCGGCTTCGAGCGCGTCGCGCGCTCGCCGGCGATTTATGTGCTTGTGCTGCTGCCGCTCGTTCTGCATCTGGCGCTGTCGCCATTCTTCCCGCGCCAGACCAACGTGCTCTACAATGACGGCGCCTGGTTCGCGGCCGAAGCGAGCTGGTTCGGCCTCGGTTTCCTCGTCGCCAAGCATCATCAAGCGGTCATCGGCGGCATCGTTTCGCGGCGCTGGTTGAGCGCGGCGATGGTTGCCGTGCTGACGGCTCTGCTTTTCCGCTACGCCTGGATCGGCGAGGTCTACGGCATCGGCGGCGCGCATGGCGGCATGAACGAAGCACTCTACAAGACGCTATCCTTCGTCATGGCCTGGTGCATGATCCTCGCCTGCGTCGGCTTCGCTTCCAGACACCTCAATCGGCCGAGCAAGACGCTCAGCTGGCTCAACGCCAAGATCTTCCCGCTCTACATCGTCCACCAGACCTTCGTGGTGATGGCGCTGTTCTACGTGCTGCCGCTGGAACGGCCGCTGTGGCTGGAGTTCGTCCTTGTGGTCGCCATCACTACCTTCTGGTCGCTGATGTTTGCCGTCCTCGCGGACATGTTGCCTGCGCCTTTCCGCACGCTGGTCGGACTGCCCGACAAGCGGGCGGCCAGGCGCAAGTCGGAAGCTCCTGGGCAACTGGGGCAGCCCGGCCGCGAAAGTGGGGCCAGCTCCGCAAAGTCTTGATCGTTTCCCGACCATCGTTCATAAGCGCGTCTCGCATTTCGCCGCGCGCGAAACGGCCCTCCACAAGCCACGGGATCCATCATGACCGCCTTCAAGCCCCTCGTCTTCTCCGGCGTCCAGCCGACCGGCAATCTCCATCTCGGCAACTATCTCGGCGCCATCCGCAAGTTCGTCGCCCTGCAGGACACCAACGACTGCATCTATTGCGTCGTCGACCTGCATTCGCTGACTGCCCAGCTCGTCCATGACGACCTCGAAGGCCAGACGCGCTCGATCACCGCGGCGTTCCTGGCGGCCGGCATCGACCCCAAGAAGCACATCGTCTTCAACCAGGCCCGTGTGCTGCAGCACGCCGAGCTTGCCTGGATCTTCAATTGCGTGGCGCGCATCGGCTGGATGAACCGCATGACGCAGTTCAAGGACAAGGCCGGCAAGGACCGCGAGAACGCCTCGCTGGGCCTGCTTGCCTATCCGAGCCTGATGGCGGCCGACATCCTGCTCTACCGCGCCACCCACGTGCCTGTGGGCGAAGACCAGAAGCAGCATCTCGAACTCACCCGCGACATCGCCCAGAAGTTCAACAACGACTTCTCGGCCCGCATCGCCGACCTCGGCATCGGCGTGGAAATGCAGATGGGCGAAGAGACGGTCAACGGCTTCTTCCCGATCACCGAGCCAATCATCGGTGGACCGGCTGCACGCATCATGAGCCTGCGCGACGGTTCGAAGAAGATGTCGAAGTCGGATCCGTCCGACCTGTCGCGCATCAATCTCACCGACGACGCCGACACGATCTCGAAGAAGATCAAGAAGGCGAAGACCGATCCGGAAGCGCTGCCGAGCGAGACCGACGGGCTGAAGGAGCGTCCCGAGGCGGAAAACCTGGTCGGCATCTATGCCGGCCTGGCCGACATGTCGAAGGAAGCGGTGCTCAAGGAGTTCGGCGGCCAGCAGTTCTCGGTGTTCAAGCCGGCACTCGCCGATCTGGCGGTCGACAAGCTGGCGCCGGTCGCCGGCGAGATGCGCCGCCTGATGGCCGATCCGGCCTATATCGACAGCGTGCTGCGCGACGGCGGCGACAGGGCCCGCGCCATCGCCGAAGGCACGATGAAGAGCGTGCGCAACATCATCGGCCTGCTCGGCGACTGATACGACACAACGACACCGGCGCCGTCCCGCTTGCGGGCGAACGGCGCCGGTGGCAGATTGCTGGCAAAACGCACAGGTAGCACATGGTCTCCAAACGCCTCAGCAAGGAAGCCGGACACCGGCGCAAATTCCTGGCGATCGTCGACGAAACGCCCGAATGCGAGCGTGCGGTGGCCTATGCCTCCAAGCGGGCCCAGTCGACCAACGGTGTTTTGGTGCTGCTCTATGTCATCGAGCCCGATGACTTCCAGCACTGGCTGGGCGTCGAGAAGATCATGCGCGAAGAAGCAACCGCCACGGCCAATGGGGCGCTGGACACCCAGGCCGCCAAGGTGCGCGAGACGCTGGGCATCGAGCCGGAGCTCGTGGTCCGCGAAGGCCGCGCGGCGGACGAGATCCACAAGCTGATCGAAGACGACCAGGACATCGCCATCCTGGTGCTGGCCGCGGGCGCCGGCAAGGAAGGCCCGGGGCCGCTGGTCTCGTCGATCGCCGGCAAGAGTGCCGCCTTCCCCATTCCGGTCACGGTCGTGCCCCAGAACCTGTCCGACGAGGACATCGCCAGCCTGGCCTAATAGGTGGGGCGCAACATATTGGCGCGGAGGCGCGCCAGCGGCTTGAATGTCGGCCGTCATGAGCCTAATTAGAATTATTCCAAACTGAAGGCCCGTCCGCGCGGCCACGGAGACATGTCATGTTCATCCAGACCGAAGCGACCCCCAATCCGGCCACACTGAAGTTCCTGCCGGGCAAGGAAGTGCTTTTGGAAGGCACCGCCGATTTCCGCGACGCCGACAGCGCGCGCGCGGCCTCGCCGCTGGCCGGACGGCTGTTCGACATCCCGGGCGTCACCGGCGTGTTCTTCGGCTACGACTTCATCACCGTGACCAAGGACGGCCCCGACTGGCAGCACCTGAAGCCGGCGATCCTCGGCTCGATCATGGAGCACTTCATGTCGGGCGTGTCGGTCATGGCCGGCCAGGCCGCCGGCGGCGGCGGCCATCATGACGACGAGAACGAATTCTTCGACAAGGCCGATGCCGAGATCGTGGTGACGATCAAGGAACTGCTCGACACCCGCGTGCGCCCTGCCGTTGCCCAGGACGGCGGCGACATCACCTTCCGCGGCTACGAGAACGGCACCGTGTTCCTGCACATGAAGGGCGCCTGCGCCGGCTGTCCGTCGTCGACGGCAACGCTGAAGCACGGCATCCAGAACCTGCTGCGCCACTTCGTGCCTGAAGTGCAGCAGGTCGAACAGGTCTCCTGATCCCGCCCTCTGCTCCGCAGCCATCCGAGGCGGAGCGAACCACAATCCAAAAAACAAAAAACCGGGCCAAAGCGCCCGGTTTTTCGTTTGCGACGTCCGTGTTGCCTGGACGGTTCGCAGTTATTTCACGATGACCTTGGCGCCGACATCGACGCGGTCGTAGAGGTCGATGATGTCCTGGTTCATCATTCGGATGCAGCCCGAGGACATGGCCTTGCCGATCGACCACCATTCGGGCGTACCATGCAGGCGATAGCCGGTGTCGCCGCCCTTGTTGTAGAGGTAGAGGGCGCGGGCGCCGAGCGCGTTCTTGGGGCCGCCGGGCATGCCGCCAGCCCATTTGACCAGCTCCGGCTGGCGCTTCATCATTGCCGGCGGTGGGGTCCAGACCGGCCATTCGCGCTTCAGCGCGACGCGCGACGTACCCTGCCACTCGAAACCCTCGCGACCGACGCCGATGCCGTAGCGCATCGCCTTGCCGTCAGGCTGGACCAGATAGAGGAACTTCTGCTCGGTATCGACGACGACGGTGCCCGGCTTCTCATCGGTGTCGTAGCGCACGATCTGACGATGGAACTGACGCGGGACCTTGTTGATCGGAATGGTCGGCAGCTGGTAGCCGGCATCGACACGGCCGCCGTAATCATTGGAGAACATGCGCGACACGCCATCGGTCGAGCAACCTGCGAGTGCGGTGGTAAGCGCCAGGGCGGCGACGATGGCAAGTGACTTCAATTGCATGTGGGGTTCCCGAACTAGAGCTGTGTCCGGACCGATTCGGCCTCATTTTTGCCACCATTCTTAACGGTCGGGTATTTTGCTTGCCAAGCGCTACAGGCCCGCAAAGCGGCCCGCGCGTGAATGTGAGGTCGACGATATGGCATTTCGGCAACACGCAGGACGAGTGAGGCAGGCGATGTCAGCTAGGTTCGGTTGCGAGAAAGCGGCCATCGGATTTATCGCCCGGATGGGTTCAAAACGTGAACAAATGATGCCATGATCTGCCGATGCCGATCATTTCACCGCTCGCCCAGAACCCGCTCATCGACGGACGCCAGTCGGAACGCGCCATGCTGGTGCGGCGCGGCGTGCAGCGCCTTTTGTCCCAGATGGGCGCCCATGTGCTGCCGGAACTGTCTCTGGCCACGGGGCGGCGCGCTGACCTGGTGGCGCTGACGCGCCAGGGCGACATCTGGATCATCGAGATCAAGTCGTCGATCGAGGATTTTCGCACCGACCGCAAATGGCCCGACTACCGGCTCCATTCCGACCGCTTCTTCTTTGCCACCCATCCGGAAGTGCCGATCGAGATATTCCCCGAGGAGTGCGGCTTCATCCTGTCCGACGGCTATGGCGCCGAGATCATGCGCGAGGCCCCAGAGCACCGCATGGCGGCGGCCACCCGCAAGGCGCTGATGCTGCGCATCGCCCGTGCGGGCGCTGCCCGTCTGCTGGCGGCGGAGCTGGCGGGTGTTTCAGTGCCGGCACTGGATGGCGAGAGCGAATAGGAAATAGGAAATAGGAAATAGGAAATAGGAAATAGGAAATAGGAAATAGGAAATAGGAAATAGGAAATAGGAAATAGTAGAATAAAAACGGCGCCTGAAGATCAAGCGCCGTTCCCTATTCGCTACTCACTATTCGCTTATCTCGGCGCCCGCTTGGCGAGGATGCGCTGGAGGGTACGGCGGTGCATGTTGAGCCGGCGTGCGGTTTCCGAGACGTTGCGCTCGCACATCTCGTAGACGCGCTGGATATGTTCCCAGCGAACGCGGTCGGCAGACATCGGATTTTCCGGCGGCGCTGCGCGCTCTCCCGAAGAGTTGGTCAGCGCGGCATAGACGTCGTCGGCATCGGCTGGCTTGGAGAGATAGTCGATGGCGCCCAGCTTCACGGCGGTGACGGCCGTTGCGATGTTGCCATAACCGGTGAGGATGACGGTGCGGGTGTCTTCGCGGCGCTCGCGGATGGCGGAAACGACGTCGAGGCCGTTGCCATCACCGAGGCGCATGTCGACCACGGCGTAGGCAGGCGGATTGGCGCGCACCTTGGCGACCGCTTCCTCGACACTTTCGGCAGTGTCCACGGCGAAGCCGCGGGTTTCCATGGCGCGTGCCAGGCGCGTCAGGAACGGCTTGTCGTCATCGACGAGCAGCAATGAATGGTCTTCGCCCGGTAGCCCGCCTGCAATGTCCTGGGTGGTCATCGCTTTCTGTCCTTTTTATCGTTGATCCCAGTCGTTCTTATGGTTTTTTCAAGCAGATATAGGTGCAAAGCCTTGATGTCCAATGGCACAGGTCCAAATGCCGCGCCCCGAATACCGCGTCCTTGCCTCATGCCGTGTCGAACATCGTCGAGCCGGCCGGCACCGGATTGAGGAAGATGGCGCGCGGCCAGGAGATTTCGACGATGGCGCCCTCGCCCGGGCCGCTGGAGTTGCTGAAGCTGATCTCGGCGCCGGAGCGCTCGAGCAGGGTCTTGGCGATGAACAGGCCAAGCCCGAGGCCGCCACCCGGCTCGGCACCCTGGCGGGTGGACATGTAAGGCTCGCCGATGCGGTCGATGATGTCGTGCGGGAAGCCGGGACCGTCGTCGAGAATGGAGAACGAAACCTGATCCTCGTCCCAGCTCCAGTGGACAGTGACCTTGCTGCGGGCAAAATCAACGGCGTTTTCGACAAGGTTGCCGAGGCCGTAGATCACGCCGGGGTTGCGGTGGCCGACAGGCTCAGGCCCGATGCGCTCGCCAGGGTCGAGCCTGATCGAAATGCCGAAATCGCGGTGCGGGGCGATGACCTCCTCGACCAGCGAGGTGAGCGGCAGGCGGGCGAGATGCTCTTCGCCCTCCGACGACAGGCTGGTGAGGCGCTTGAGGATCTCGCGGCAGCGCTCGCTCTGGCTGCGCAGCAAGGTGACGTCCTCGCCATATTTCGGATCGTTGCCCAGGGCGCGCTCCATCTCCTTGGCGACAAGCGTGATGGTGGCGAGCGGCGTGCCGAGTTCGTGGGCGGCGGCGGCGGCAAGGCCATCGAGCGCCGACAAATGCTGTTCGCGCTGGAGAACCAGTTCGGTGGCGGCGAGCGCGTTGGCCAACAGGCGGGCCTCGTCGGCGACGCGGAAGGCATACATCGCGGTAAACGCGATGGAGCAGCAGACGGCCAGCCAGATGCCCGACGTGTAGATGAACGGCATGGCCAGAACGACGCCGTCATACCAGGGCAGCGGCAGGTGGAAGAAGGCGAGCACGCTGACCATCACAATGACCAGTCCGGCAAGGACGGCGGTGAGCCGCAGCGGCAGCGACGTCGCCGAAATGACGACAGGCACCGTCATCAGCAACGAAAACGGGTTGGTGAGACCGCCGGTCATGTAGAGCAATCCGGCGAGCTGCAGGCTGTCGAAGGTGAGGATGCCAAAGGCGGCCAGCGGATTCAGTCGATGGGTGGCGGGATAGCGGAAGGCCAGGAACAGGTTGAGCCAGGCCGAGCTGGCGATCAGCGCAAAGCACAGGCTGACCGGCAGCGGGAATTCGAGCCAATAAGCGACGACGACAACCGCCATGCTCTGGCCGACGATGGCCAGCCAGCGCAAGCGGATCAGCGTGTTGAGACGGAGCCTGTGGCTGTGCTGGAGATCGGGTGCGCGCGTCAGAGATTTCATCAGCGCTATATGCGCTGCAAGGCCCCCTCCGCGCCAGAGCTAAGTGCCGCGCGGCTTGGCTCGGCTGGTGGCCTGCGCTTCCAACGGGTTTTCGGGCCAGACATGTCGGGGGTAGCGGCCGCGCATGTCGGAGCGCACATCGGCCCAGGAACCGCGCCAGAAACCGGGCAGGTCGCGCGTCGTCTGGATCGGGCGATGG
Organism: Aminobacter sp. MET-1; assembly: GCF_026521175.1. Lineage (NCBI taxonomy): Bacteria > Pseudomonadati > Pseudomonadota > Alphaproteobacteria > Hyphomicrobiales > Phyllobacteriaceae > Aminobacter > Aminobacter sp. MET-1. The sequence continues at coordinate 88,855 of NZ_JAMSHL010000017.1, forward strand.
GCCGGCGACAAAAGCTCAAGCGTCAGCGGCACGGTGCCGCCGGCGATCGACGGGTGCTTGTCCATGCCGAACAGCTCCTGGACGCGCACGGCCAGAACAGGCCATTCGCCATCGTAGCGGATCGGCACATGGCTGCCGGAAGGTGCGGTGAAATGGGTTGGTGCGAGCGAGGCGATCCTGCGTTGGAGATCGTGCGGCACGAGCGACATCAAGGCATCATGGAGCACGCCCGACCCGATGCGGGCAAAGGAGGCCTCGCCGCGCAGGAAAGGCAGCAGCCAGTCTTCCAGACCTGCCAGCAGCGCCCCGTCGGACATGTCGGGCCAGGGGTCGCCGAGGCCGCGATGCAGCCAGGTGAGACGCTGACGCAGGGTCTCGGCCTCCTTGCCCCAATCGAGCAGGCCGAGCCCATGGGCGCGGAGCGCCTCAAGGATGGCAAGATCAGCATCCTCGCCTTTCGGCGCAGGCAGCATGCGCTCGGACAATGTCACGGCGCCGAGGCGCACGGTCTCGCGGACGCGGACCGAGCGCTTTTCCCTGTCGAAGCTCGCCTCGCTTTTGCGTTCGAGATGCGAGGCGAGGATGGCGCGGATGTCTGCCTCGGAAACCGCGGCAGCAGACGCGATACGGGCGTTCTGCGCTTTGCCCTGGAGGTCGGCGACGACGAGATATTGTTCGCCGGCCAGCGGATCAGCGGCATCGACTGACGCACCGCTGCCATTGGCGAGCACGAAGCGGCCGCGCTCGCCGCGCGCCTTGGCGACACGGTCGGGCCAGGCATAGAGGAGAAGAGTGCCGGGGGTGGAAACTTCCGTTGTCGCGGGACCTCGCACAGCTTCGCGCTCGACCTGCCGGGCCAGCCGCTCGGCCAACTGCCGGGCGGCATTGGCGCGCGGCGAACGCTCGGAACGGAAACGAGAAAGACGGCGTTCGAGATCGGCGCTGTCGCCGCCGAGGCCGCGTTCGGTCATCAGTACGGCGAGCTGGGCTGCTTCCTGTCCCGCGCCCTGGCGCCCGGCCTCGGCGACCATATGGGCAAGGCGCACGGGCAGAGCCAGCTTGCGCATCGCCTGGCCCGATGCGGTCAGGCGGCCATCGGCGTCGATAGCGTCCAGCTCGCGCAGCAGGGTGCGGGCCTCAGCCAGGGCCGGTGCGGGCGGCGGATCGAGAAAGGCGAGCGTGATGGGCTCGGCGACCCCGAACGCGGCACAGTCGAGCACGAAACCGGAGAGATCGGCCTCAAGTATCTCGGGCGGAGAGAAGGCCGGCAACGCCGCCGTCTGTTCGGCGCGCCACAGGCGGATGGCGATACCGGGGCTGGTGCGGCCGGCGCGGCCGGCGCGCTGGTCGGCGGCGGCGCGCGAGGCGCGCACCGTCTCCAGCCGGGTCAGGCCGCTCGACGGCTCGTATCTAGGCAGGCGCGACAGGCCGGAATCGATAACGACGCGAACACCGTCGATGGTGATGGAGGTTTCGGCGATGGCGGTCGCCAGCACCACCTTGCGACGGCCTTGCGGCGCTGGCCGGATAGCCGCGTCCTGCGCCTTGCCATCGAGCTGGCCGTAGAGGGGGACGACGTCGACATCCGTGGCGACGCGGCCCTCGAGGCGTTCGGCGGTGCGCTCGATCTCGCGCTGGCCGGGCAGGAAGGCGAGCACGCTGCCCTGTTCATCGGCAAGGGCATCGCGGATAGCCCTGGCCATGGCATCCTCGATGGCCACGCCCGCCGGGCGCTCGTCGTAGCGGATGTCGACCGGAAAGCTGCGGCCCTCGCTCTCGATCACGGGGGCGCCATCGAGCAGACTTGAAACGCGCGCACCGTCGAGCGTCGCCGACATGACAATGAGCCTAAGGTCGGGGCGCAGCGCGCCCTGCACGTCGAGCGCAAGAGCCAGGCCGAAATCGCCATCGAGCGAGCGCTCGTGGAACTCGTCGAACAGGACCGCGGCGACGCCAGGAAGTTCGGGATCGTCGAGAATCATGCGGGCAAGAACGCCCTCGGTGACGACGAGGATTTTCGTCCGCGCGCTGACCTTGTTTTCCATGCGCATGGCGTAGCCGACGACCCCGCCCGGCTCTTCGCCCAGAAGCGAGGCCATGCGGCGGGCGGCGGCGCGGGCAGCGAGCCGGCGCGGCTCGAGCAGCACGATCCTGCCATCGCCGCGCCAGGCGGCATCGAGCAGCGCCAGCGGCACCAGCGTCGTCTTGCCGGCGCCGGGCGGTGCGACCAGCACGGCGCTGTTGCCCGCCGAAAGCGCTTCGGCGAGTTGCGGTAGCACCGCCGTTACCGGCAGGTCGGGAAGCTTGGTCATCAGCAGTCGTTCCGGCGCGTTCAGCCGCACAGGCGGTCGGGCCGCAATATCAGCGGAAGCGGGCATGAGGCAACATCGCGCCAGTCGCGCCTGCCTTGCCCGCTGTTTGGGCCAAGCGCGGAAGGTGCCGATCACAACAGCGAGAGCCGTGCCGTATCAGGCGTCCGCGCCACAATCGCGGCGCTGTCGGCTGCTTGGATAGCGTCCGCTCTAACGCAATCGTGGGTGTAGCGATGAATAGGCTGATGCTTGTTGGAACGCTCGCGGCCGGATTGGCGATGCCAATGTCACAGGCCGGAGCTGTTGGCTGTATCACGGGCGGGATCGCCGGCGGCGTGGCCGGCCATTACGCGGGGCACCACGGCGTGCTTGGCGCCATGGGCGGATGCGTAGCCGGGCATGAACTGCACAAGAAGCAGAAAGCCCAGCGCAAGCTGCAAAAGCAGCAGGGCATGCAACAGCAACCGGCCACAGTTCCGGCACCGATGCCGCAGCAGGCGCAATAGGCGAACTCTCGCCAGGTTGAGAGCCACCGCAGGCTCAGGACCGATACAGCGCCGAAGCCGGCCGCCTCCAGCAGGATACGGCCGGAAATCGTTCAGGCGACGCCCGTCAGGCTGCGCTCTTGCCGCGCGGCTTCTTAACCTTCGCCGCCTGGTTCTTCAGTTCGACGTCGTTGAGCAAGGCGCAGGCGATCGATGCCTCCGGCTTGGTCAGGCCGATGAGCGGGGCGAAGCCGAGCATGGCAGGCTCCTCGGTCTTGTTGTCCCACACGGTCCAGAGATCGGACGGGTCCAGGACCAGTTCGTAACGCTTCTCCATCATACGCCTCCTCGCGAATCATGAGTGGTCGGGCATGAATCGGTGTGAACGGCGCTGGTGAAAGAAAGATAAGTATTAACAATAAGATAAGATTAAAATTGGAACGGTCTCCACCCTTCGGCGGGGGCCGCGGGCAAAGCCGGCGGCACGGATTTGTTCCAGGGAATTCCTAAAAACCGACGCTCAGGCAAACGCATATTCCGCGTCACCGTCGATGGCCGCTGCCCACCTTCCGCCTCTGTTTGCGCTCATGCCTAAGTCGAAGCCCTTTGCCGGCTCCTGCATGAACGGCGAAAACGCCGAAGGCGATGGAGCATCCATGCCTGAAGAGATCGAAGTCGACACCGACAAATTGCACGAAGCGATCCACGAGGAAGTGGAGCGGGAGGGTGGAACGCTGCTGCGCACGATCGCTCTGACGACGGCGTTGTTTGCAGCGTTGGCAGCGGTGGCATCGCTGCTTGCCGGCAGCACGGTCAACGAAGCACTCGCCCTCAAGACCGAGGCGGCGCAGCTGCAGGCCCAGGCGTCCGACCAATGGGCCTATTACCAGGCGAAAGGCATCAAGGATGTTGTCCTGGAGTCCCAGAAGGGGTTGCTGGCCGACAAATCCATGTCACCTCAAATCGACAAGGACATCGCGCGCTACAAGAACGAACAACAGGACGCGCAGACGAAAGCCAAGGAATTCGAGCGCCAGCGCGACGAGCGGAACGCGGAGGCCGATCTCCTGATCCACAAGCACCATTACTTCGCCTATTCGGTGGCGCTGCTTCAGGTGGCGATCGCGCTGGGTGCGGTTGCCGCACTGACACGCAAGCGCCTCGCATGGCTCGGTTCGACCGCACTCGGCCTTATCGGCGCGGGCATTTTCCTGTGGGCGATGCTTGCCGGCTGATGCGACGTGGCGGGATGATCACTCCCCCTATCTCACGTCCACCCATTTCTTCTCGGCAAAGGACTGTGCCATCGCGTGCACCGTGCGCTCGATCTCCAGCCCCTCGTCGAAGTCGATGACGTGCGCCGGCTGGCCTGCGATGCGGGCGATCAGTTCGCGGCATTCAATGGTCTTGAGGTCGTTGAAGCCGAGGCCGTGGCCTGGAGCGGGGATGAACTTGCCGTAGGGCTCGTGCACCGGGGCGGCAAGGATGGTGCGGTAGCCCTGCTCGGTCGGGCGGTCCGAGGTGACGTAGAGCTGGATCTCGTTGAAGCGTTCCTGGTCGAAGACGATGGAGCCCTTGGAGCCGAAGATCTGCACCTGGATGCGGCCCTTGCGGCCCCAGGCGGAACGGTTGACCAGCAGCGTGCCGGAGACGCCGTTTTCGAGATGGATGAGGCTGGAGGCGATGTCGTAGGTCTCGACGGCGCGGCGGCCGCCGCCTGACACCTGGCGGTCGGGATAGGGTTTGGCCATGTCGCACATGACGCTTCCGACGCGGCCGAACAGGGCCGAAATCAGCGACAGCGGATGGACGGCGAAATCGTCGAGGGCGCCATAACCTGATTTTGCCTCGTGCTTCCAGAAGAACGGCGCGTCGGGGTCGGCCATGAAATCTTCGTCCATCTCCAGACGGAGATGGTTGACGTCGCCGATGATCTTTTCGTCGAGCAGCTGCCTGATGTGGCGGATGGCCGGGCTCTGGATGTAGTTGTAGCCGAGCACGGCAACCTTACCGGACTTGCGCGCGGCAGCCGCCATGGCCTCGGCCTCGGCAAGCGTCGGCGCCATTGGCTTTTCGCACCACAGGTGCTTGCCGGCCTCGAGGATGGCGATAGCCATCTCCGGGTGGAACTGGTTGGGCGTGGTCAGCGAGACGACATCGACTTCGGGATCGGCAATGACGGCCCGCCAATCGCCGGAGGCCTTTTCGAAGCCGAGCTCGGAGGCGCGTTGGGCAGCAAGGTCGGCATTGGCCTCGCCGAGATGGACGAGCCTGACCTTGTCGACGTCGCCGAACACCGTGCGCACCGAATTCCACGCCAGCGCATGGCACTTGCCCATGAAGCCGGTTCCGATAAGCCCTACGCCTGTCACTTCACGCTCTCCCGGTTTATAGAGCTTCGCATTCCGTCGGAATGAGGCTCAAACTTTTTTGCCGGAGCATGATCTTTTTGGGGATCATGCTCATGGCGGACTGAATAGTCGAATTTTGGCGAAAATGGAACATACAGTTCATTTTATTTGGACAGCCGGTCGCCCCGGCGCTATTGTGGACCAGGCGGAGGCGGAATGGACGACATGGCGGACACGGTTTCGGAGGCACTGCCGCGCGATTTCGAGGCACTGAGGGCGCTGATCCTCGACCGCCGCGAGAGCCTGCCCAAGCGCATCGCCCAGGTGGCGGCCTATGCACTCGACAATCCCGACGAGATCGCCTTCGGCACCGCCGCCAGCATCGCCACGTCGGCCGGCGTGCAGCCGTCGACCCTTATCCGCTTCGCCCAGCATCTCGGCTATGACGGCTTCACCAGCCTGCAGCAGGTTTTTCGCGAGCGACTGAGGGAACGGACAACCTCCTATGAGGAGCGGCTGACCGTCGTGCGCGGCGACGCCGACGACGGCACCAGCAACCGCCGCATCGTTGACGGCTTTTTGGCCGCGGCCAGCAAGTCGATCGACGTGATGTCGCGAAACATCGACGACGAGACGCTGGACCGTGCCGTCGATCTGCTCAACGGCGCCGACACCATCTACATCCTGGCGCGCCGCCGCTCCTATCCCGTTGCCAGCTACATCGCCTATGCGCTGGGCAAGCTCGGCGTGCGCAGCCAGCTTATCGAATCCGCCTCGGGCCTGAGCCCCGAGATCATCTCGTTCGCCACATCAAGGGACGCCGTCATCGCCATCAGCTTCTCGCCTTATGCCTCGGCGACTGTCGAGGAGGCACGGGTGCTGTCGGCCAATGGCGTGCCCGTGGTGGCGATCACCGACAGCGCGTTTTCGCCCTTGGCGCAATTCGCCAGAGTGTGGTTCGAGGTGGCCGAGGCTGATTTCGGCGGTTTCCGCTCGCTTGCCGCAACCATGGCGCTGGCGATGGGCCTGACGGTGGGCGTGGCCGAGCTCAGGCGCGGCCGCAAGGGCAAGAAGTCGGCAATTTCAAAGGACTGAGCGTCCGCTGCGCTGCGCCCAGCGCATGGCAGATGCCCGCTGTTGTCATGCCAGAGGGCTGCTTGGGCGAAAAATAGTTGACGCAAGGGCGATAGTGGCTCAATCCCACTGTTAGCCATCTATTGTATGAGAGAGCCCCCATGCCTGCATATCGTTCGCGCACCACCACCCACGGCCGCAACATGGCGGGTGCCCGTGGCCTTTGGCGCGCCACCGGCATGAAAGACACCGATTTCGGCAAGCCGATCATTGCGGTGGTAAACTCCTTCACCCAGTTCGTGCCGGGTCACGTGCACCTCAAGGACCTCGGCCAGCTCGTCGCCCGCGAGATCGAGGCGGCCGGCGGCGTGGCCAAGGAATTCAACACCATCGCCGTCGACGACGGCATCGCCATGGGCCATGACGGCATGCTCTATTCGCTGCCGAGCCGCGAGATCATCGCCGACAGCGTCGAATACATGGTCAACGCGCATTGCGCCGACGCCATGGTCTGCATCTCCAATTGCGACAAGATCACGCCGGGCATGCTGATGGCCGCGATGCGCCTCAACATCCCGGCGGTCTTCGTCTCCGGCGGCCCGATGGAGGCCGGCAAGGTGGTGCTCGCCGGCAAGAACGTGGCGCTCGACCTGGTCGACGCCATGGTCGCCGCCGCCGACGACAAGGTTTCGGACGAGGACGTCAAGATCATCGAGCGCTCGGCCTGCCCGACCTGCGGCTCGTGCTCGGGCATGTTCACCGCCAATTCGATGAACTGCCTGACCGAGGCGCTTGGCCTGTCGCTGCCCGGCAACGGCTCGACGCTGGCGACGCATGCCGACCGCAAGCGCCTGTTCGTCGAGGCGGGCCACCTGATCGTTGATCTCGCCCAGCGCTATTACGAGCAGAACGACGAGAGCGTGCTGCCGCGTTCGATCGCCTCCAAGGGCGCCTTCGAGAACGCCATGGCGCTCGATATCGCCATGGGCGGCTCGACCAACACCGTGCTGCATATCCTGGCTTCGGCCCATGAAGGCGAGATCGACTTCGATCAGGACGATATCGACGTGCTGTCACGCAAGGTGCCGGTGCTGTGCAAGGTGGCGCCGGCAAAGTCCGACGTGCACATGGAAGACGTGCACCGCGCCGGCGGCATCTTCTCGATCCTCGGCCAGCTCGACAAAGCCGGCCTGCTCAACCGCGACCTGCCGACCGTGCACACCGCAAGCATCGGCGAGGCCATCGATCACTGGGACATCTCCAGGACCAAGAGCCAGGCGGTGCGCGACTTCTTCCTCGCCGCCCCCGGTGGCGTGCCGACGCAGGTTGCCTTCAGCCAGGACCGCCGCTGGGACGAGCTCGACCTCGACCGCGAGAAAGGCGTCATCCGCTCGGCTGAACATGCCTTCTCCAAGGATGGCGGCCTTGCCGTCCTCAAGGGCAATATTGCGCTTGATGGGTGCGTGGTGAAGACCGCCGGCGTCGACGAGTCGATCCTGAAGTTCTCGGGCCCTGCCCGCGTGTTCGAAAGCCAGGACGCCTCGGTCAAAGCGATCCTCGCCAACGAGATCAAGGCCGGCGACGTGGTGGTGATCCGCTACGAGGGGCCGAAAGGCGGCCCCGGCATGCAGGAAATGCTCTACCCGACCAGCTACCTCAAGTCGAAGGGCCTGGGCAAAGCCTGCGCGCTCCTGACCGACGGCCGCTTCTCGGGCGGCACATCAGGCCTGTCGATCGGCCACGTTTCGCCCGAGGCGGCGAATGGCGGCACGATCGGTCTGGTGCAAGAGGGCGACATGATCGACATCGACATCCCCAACCGCACCATCAGCCTGCGGGTCGACGAAGCAACGCTCGCCACCCGCCGTGCCGAGCAGGACGCCAAGGGCTGGAAGCCTTCGGAAGTGCGCAAGCGCAAGGTGACCAAGGCGCTGAAGGCCTATGCGGCATTTGCCACCTCGGCCGACCGGGGTGCTGTGCGCGACCTCGGCGACTTCGAATAGGTTCAGCATGGACGACCAAAGCAAAGGGCCCGCATTGCGGGCCCTTTTTCGTTTGAGGTCATTCGCAAGCCACGAGGGGCAACTCGATCACAGCGCACCGGCCATGGCGGCGTTGATCCAGCTCCATTCCTCGCTGATCTTGTCGGGCTCGCGGTCGCCTCTGAGGATGCGAAGCAGCTCGTAATATCGGGCCGAGCGCGAATGGTACTTGCGATACTGGTTGTCGTGCCAGTCGAGGAACGCCTTGTCGGGTGTCCTGTTCATCGCCCGGGCCGAGCTAACCAGCCAGTCGCGGGCGATTGCCTTGCCGGTTTCAGATTCCGGCATCTCACCCCTGTCGATGGCCTCGCGGACACGGGCGAAGGTAGCATTGGACGCTTCCGCATAGGCTGCGGGATCGAACGCGCCGTCCCACATCGACGACATGCTGTTGCGCAGTTCCATGGCGTATTCCTTGTCCGAGACGAACGCCATGATCTCGGTCCAGGCATCGACCTGCTCCGGTGTGGGGTCATCTGGCAGGTCGGGCGTCGAAGCGTCGATCATCTGCTTCTTCCATTCCGGGGAGACATTGGCTTCCGAAGCCACGTCTTCGAAGAATCGTTCGATGGCGGTGCGGAATTCAGTCTGGGAGAGCTTTGTCACGGTCCATATTCTCCTGAGGTCGTCTGTTGTCGGGTCGGGGACCCGGATGGCCGCCCTGAGGGCGGCGGCGACACGGCGCTTGGACTTGATTTCCGCCTCGAGCGCCTTGAGCCTGAGCTCCAGCACGGCCGAGATGGCGAGGCGGTTCGACAGGATGTTGCCGATTTCGGCGAGGCTTACGCCAGCATCGCGCAAAGCGAGGATGAGGCCGAGCCGTTCGAGGTCTGCTCCCGAGTACATTCGGTAGCCGCTCTCCGCCCTGACCGTCGGCGGCAACAGCCCACGGTCGGAATAGAAACGGAGCTTGCGAACAGTGATGCCGCTCAGCTTCGAAAGCTCGCCGATGGTGTAGATCCTGTCGTCCATGACGACCCCTTGTAGGTGCTCCACCAGGTGGAGAGTCAACAAGGCGTGACGGCGAAATCGCTTTGCCCTCGAATGGGAACTTCCCCAGCACTTTCGGAATTTCCTTCTCAGGCATCGACCGCAAACGAAATCGCTTGCCTTTGTTCGCCAGGGCCCCCGCCGGTAAATGCGGCCAGTGAGGACCGGCGGATGAACCGACCGGCCAGATGCGATATGTCCCGGCAACCTGCACGAGGGAGACGCCGCCATGAGCCGCCTGCACCCGCCCTTCAGGTCTGTGCTCGATTTGATTGGCAACACGCCGGTCGTCGAGCTCAAGCGTTTCGATACCGGCCTGTGCCGGCTGTTCATCAAGCTGGAGAGCCAGAACCCCGGCGGCTCGATCAAGGACCGCATCGCACTGTCGATGATCGCAGCGGCCGAGCGCGACGGCAGGCTGAAGCCCGGCGGCACCATCGTCGAGGCGACGGCCGGCAACACCGGGCTCGGCCTGGCGCAGGTGGGCATCCCCAAGGGCTACCGCATCATCCTCGTGGTGCCCGACAAAATGAGCCGCGAGAAGATCCAGCACCTCAGGGCGCTCGGCGCCGAGGTGAGGCTGACGCGTTCGGACGTCGGCAAGGGCAACCCCGAATATTACCAGGACATGGCCGAGAAGATCGCAGCCGAAATCCCCGGCTCTTTCTATGTCAACCAGTTCGCCAACCCGGCCAACCCCGAGGCACATGAGACGACCACCGGTCCTGAAATCTGGGACCAGCTCAAGGGCGACGTCGATGCCGTGGTGGTGGGCGTGGGCTCAGGCGGCACGCTGACCGGGCTCGGGCGGTTCTTCGCCAGGGTATCGCCCAAGACCGAAATGGTGCTGGCCGATCCAGTCGGCTCGGTGCTGGCGCCGCTGGTCAAGACCGGCAAGATGGAAGAGGCCGGCAGTTGGACGGTGGAGGGCATCGGCGAGGACTTCGTGCCGCCGAACTGTGACCTGTCGCTGGTGAAAAAGGCCTATTCGGTCAACGACAAGGCAAGCATGCTGGCGGTGCGCGACCTGCTCGCCAAGGAAGGCATTCTCGCTGGCTCGTCGTCGGGCACGCTGTTGTCGGCGGCGCTGCGCTACTGCCGCGAGCAGAAGACGCCAAAACGCGTGGTGACCTTCGTCTGCGACAGCGGCAACAAGTACCTGTCAAAGGTGTTCGACGACTTCTGGCTGGCCGAACAGGGGCTGGACGAACGCGAACAGCATGGCGACCTCAGCGATCTCGTGGCGCGTTCGCATCGCGAGGGCGGCACAGTGTTCGTCGGCCCCGACGACAACCTGCTCACCGCCTATGGCCGGATGCGGCGCGGGGACGTGTCGCAGCTGCCGGTGCTGGACCAGGGCAAGCTTGTCGGCCTCATCGACGAGGGCGACATCCTGTCCAAGGTGGAAGGCCCTTATGACGGACGCTGGGAGCGCTTCAACGCCCCTGTTGCGACCGCCATGGCGAGAGAGCTGCATACGCTGCAGTCAAGCCAGACGCTCGACGCGCTGCTGCCGATCTTCGACCGCAACGAAGTGGCGATCATCTTCGATGGCGAGGAATTTGTCGGGCTGATCACCCGGGTCGATCTCATCAACCACCTAAGGCGGGCAAGATGACCACGCAGAAGAACCGACTGGCATTTTCGACGCGCACCATCCATGGCGGCCAGAGCCATGATCCGACGACCGGCGCCGTGATGGTGCCGATCTACGCCACCTCGACCTATGGCCAGCAGAGCCCGGGCGTGCACAAGGGGTTTGAATACGCCCGCAGCCAGAACCCGACGCGCTTTGCCTTCGAGCGCGCCATCGCCGACCTCGAAAGCGGCTCCGCCGGCTTCGCCTTCGCCTCCGGGCTGGCGGCCATCGGCACGGTGTTCGAGCTGCTCGACTCCGGCGCGCATATCGTTGCCACCGACGACATCTATGGCGGCACGTTCCGCCTGCTCGAACGGGTGCGCAAGCGTACCGCCGGGCTGCAGGTGACTTTCGTCGACTTCACCGACCTCGCCGCCGTCGAAGCGGCGATCCGGCCGGAGACGAAGATGCTGTGGGTCGAGACGCCGACCAATCCGCTGCTGCGTGTCGTCGATCTCGAAGGCGTCGCCGCGCTCGCCAAGCGCAAGGGTGTGCTGTCGGTCGCCGACAACACCTTCTGCAGCCCCTATCTGCAGCGACCGCTGGAACTCGGCATCGACATCGTCGTGCATTCGACCACCAAATACCTCAACGGCCATTCCGACATGGTCGGCGGCTGTGTGGTGGTGGGCGACAACAAGGAGCTCGCCGACCAACTGAAGTTTTTGCAGAACGCCATCGGCGCGATCTCGGGACCGTTCGACAGTTTTTTGGCGCTGCGCGGCCTCAAGACCCTGGCGCTGCGCATGGAACGGCATTCAGCCAACGGAGAAAAAATCGCGCGCTGGCTGGAGGGGCGCAAGGACGTGACGCGGGTGATCTATCCCGGCCTCGAAAGCCATCCACAGCATGCCATCGCCAAGGCGCAGATGTCTGCTTTCGGCGGGATGATTACTGCCGTTCTGGACCGCGACCTCGCCGGGACAAAACGTTTCCTCGAGCGGACGCAGCTGTTCACGCTGGCGGAAAGCCTTGGCGGCGTCGAAAGCCTGATCGAGCACCCGGCGCTGATGACGCACGGGTCGATCCCCGCGGAAAAACGCGCCGAGATCGGCATCTCGGATTCGCTGGTGCGGTTGTCGGCTGGCATCGAGGACGGGGACGATCTGATAGCCGACCTGGAGCAGGCGCTTGCGGGGTGATTTTTCCCCCGCCCTATTCTGGATAGCCAGAGCTGCCCCTCACCCTTACCTCCCCGCAAACGGGGGCGAGGGGACATCAGCGTCGAGCCTTGCGACGTTGAAGCTATTCTAGGAGCCCGGAAGGACGATCCTGCTTCTCCCCGTATTGCGGGGAGAAGGTCCGGCAGGGGATCAGGAGCAGCACCGCGGGACCCGCACCAGGGATGGACAACGCCGCGCCTCGCGCGCCCTCACCTCACCCGCTCTCGAACCCCACCAGAAACTTGCTGAGCAGCGGGTCGAGAACAGCCCGCTCCTCCCTAGTCAGCATCTCGACGATGCGCGTCTGCGTCGCGACATGGTCAGTGACCGCCGCGTCAATGGTGGCAAAGCCCTTGTCGGTGAGCGAGACAATGAAACTGCGGCGGTCGTCGGGATTGAGGCGGCGCTCGACGAGGCCTGCCTTTTCCAGCTGGTCGACACGGTTGGTCATGGTACCGGAGGTGATCATCATGGTCGCGGAAAGATCGCCGGGCGACAGCGCATAGGGCGGCCCCGACCGGCGCAGCGTCGCCAGGACGTCGAAGCTGGCGAAGTTCAGTCCGTGCGCAGCAAACGTCTTGTCCATCTCGCGGCCGAGATGCTGCGACACCCGGTTCAGCCGGCCGATGAGGCCCATCGGCGCGACGTCGAGGTCGGGCCGTTCGCGGTTCCACTGGGCAAGAATGTCGTCAACGCGATCCATGGCCAAGCTTTCGGGAAAAATTCTCTTGACGTCAAGAGAACAGATATTATCTTGAGGTCAAGATTATTGATATGGAGATAATTCCGTGTCCCGCAACACCGACCTTCTGTTGACCGCTCTTGCGCCCGCCATCTGGGGCAGCACCTATCTGGTCACCACCGAGTTCCTGCCGGCAGGCTACCCGCTGACGGTGGCGATGCTGCGGGCGCTTCCCGCCGGCCTGCTGCTGTTGCTGCTGGTCCGGCAGTTGCCACAAGGTATCTGGTGGGCGCGCGTGATGGTGCTCGGCGCACTCAACTTCTCGATCTTCTGGTGGCTGTTGTTCGTCGCGGCCTACAGGCTGCCCGGCGGCGTGGCCGCAACCGTCGGCGCGATCCAGCCGCTGATCGTGCTGCTGCTCGCCCGCGCCCTGCTCGGCTCGCCGATCCGGCCGCTGGCCATCGTCGCAGCACTGGCCGGCATGGCGGGCGTGGCGTTGCTGATCCTGACACCGCATGCGGCACTTGATTCAATTGGCATCGCGGCCGGCCTCACCGGCGCCGTGTCGATGGCCGCAGGCACCGTGCTCAGCCGCCGCTGGCAGCCGCCGGTATCGCCGCTGACCTTCACCGCATGGCAGCTGACCGCAGGCGGCCTGCTGCTGCTGCCTGTCGCCCTGCTGCAAGAGCCGGCGCTGCCTTCGCTTTCGACGGCCAACCTGCTCGGCCTCGCCTGGCTAGGCCTGATCGGTGCGGCGCTGACCTACATCCTGTGGTTCCGCGGCATCTCGAAGCTTGAGCCTTCAGTCGTATCCCCGCTCGGCTTCCTCAGCCCGATGACCGCCGTGATTCTCGGCTGGTCGGTGCTCGGCCAGTCGCTGAGTGCTGCGCAGATCCTCGGCATGGCCGTGGTGCTCGGCAGCGTCTGGCTCAGCCAGCGCGCCCAGCAGACCAAGCCGGCAATGACGAAGCTGGCGACAAGCTGAAGAACGAAGGCCAGCGCCGCTGTTCAACGGCCGGCGATGCCGTCGCCGATCCGTTCAGGAGACAGCTGGGTCCCCCTCAGCGGGCGCGGCTTGAGGTGGCTGAGCAACGCGTCGATGAAGACGCGCGTCTTGCGCGGCATGAGCTGCCTGCTCGGGAAGACGGCACGGACCATCGCAGGAGGTAGGCGCCATTCGGGCAGGATGCGGATGAGTTCGCCGCTGGCGAGATAGGGGCGCGCGAAAAGGTCCGGCATCGCGGTGATACCTGCGCCCGACCGCGCCAGGCGAAACAACAGTTCGTAGGAATTCGCCGAGACCCGCCGTCCCGACATGTCGACATGGACCGACAGGGCATCCCTGTTCAACACCCAGTTCACCGGAAGACCGTCGGCGAGCAGCACGAGGACGTCGTGGCGCGCCAGTGCCTCGGGCGCGTCGGGTTCGCCGGCATGGCTGGTGTAAAGCGGCGAGGCATAGAGACCGATGCCGAGGTCGACCAGATGCCGGGTGGTCAACTGAAGGTCCTGGGTTTCGCCGCCGATGCGGATGGCGAGGTCGAAGCCGTCGCCGATCACGTCGACATAGCGAGGCGACAGGTCGAGCTCCAGTTGGATTTCGCTGTAGGCCTTGCTGAAATCGGTCAGCATCGGCGCCAGCGAGATTGCAGCGAGGTCACCGGGGACGGACACGCGCAGCCGTCCCGAAGGAACCACCTGCCGGTGCTCGGCGACCGCCAAGACGGCATCGACCTCGTGGATGATCTGTTCAGCCGGGATCAAGATACGCTGGCCCATCTCGGTCAGGAAGTTGCGGCGCGTGGTGCGCTGGAGCAAGCGCTCGCCCAGCTGACTTTCGAGAACGGAGATGCGTCGGGACACGGTCGACTTCGGCAGGCCGAGCCGTTCGGCCGCGGTGCTGAAACTGCCAGTCTCGGCAACACGCGCAAAAATCATCAGATCGAATGGATCAAGTGCGGTCGGCATGACTGACCTTGAATTGTTTCAAGTATGAAACAATCAAACCCATTCCCGACAATAGCGCAACAACGAGATTGGCGATTAGCTGGCTTGGTCAACTACATTGATCATCGGGTGCAGACGACGTGAATGTTTCAGCCAAAAACCTCATCGACAAGGCGGTCGTGTGGGAAAGCGCAGTGGGCTGGACACCCGAATGCCTTGATGAAGGCCCGGACATGCTTGTCCGCTACCGCGATGCGGGATTCTCCTTCCTCTCCCTGACCATCGGCGCGGATTGGGACAGGCCGGAGCCCACGCTCCGCCACCTCTCGCAGCAGCGGCGATGGTTCGAGCAGCGCGCCCACGACTACCAGCTCATCGAATCCGTCGCCGATATTCGCGCCGCCAAGCAAGCGGGCAAGATGGCGATCGGGCTGCATCTGCAGGGCGCCGGCCCGGCCGCCCACGAACCGGCAATGATCGACAGCTGGTACAGGCTCGGCATCCGCTGGATGATCGTGGCCTACAATACACGCAACCCGCTCGGCGACGGCTGCCACGAGCCCTCGGACGCCGGCCTGTCGATGCTTGGCCGCGCCTTCGTGACCGAGGCCAACCGCGTCGGCATGATGCTCGACGCAAGCCACGCCGGCATCAACACGTCGCTCGACATCATCGAACTGTCGGAAAAGCCGGTGGTGTTCTCCCATTCGAGCGTCCGCGCGCTGAAGAACCACGAGCGCAACATCGACGACGTCCAGATCAAGGCGCTTGCCCGGCGCGGCGGCGTGGTCGGCATCAACTCCATCGGCGCTTTCCTGACCGACGACAACCGTTCGGACGTTCCGGCACTGATGCGCCATATCGATTACGTTGCCCAGCTCGTCGGGCCCGAGCATGTCGGCCTCGGCCTCGACACCGTCTTCTACCAGCCCTTCATGACCAAGCTCTACGACTCCGGTCCGATGATGGCGTTGCGCGGCTATCCGCGTCCGCCCTGGGCCGACGTCAAGCCGGAGGTGTTGCCCGAGCTCGTCGAAGCGCTGGAGCGCCATGGCTATTCGGAAGCCGCCATCCTTGGCGTGCTGGGCGAGAATTTCCTGCGGGTCGCCGAACAGAACTGGCGTCCGTCCACCTTGTAGAACCCAACCTAAGGAGCGCGTCGTGAAATTGATGAAGTGGCTGCTCGCGGCAGCCTTGGTCACCGCCGGGCATGGTCTTGCCCATGCCGACCCGAAGCTGGTCGAAATCGCCAGCTTCGGCGAACACCCCGCGCTCAATCAGGTTGCCGACGGCTTCAAGGCCCGGATGACGGAACTGGGCTATGTCGAAGGCAAGGACGTCAACTACGGCTTCCAGCACGCCAATTTCGACCGCAGCCTCGTTCCCCAGATCCTGCAACAGGTCGAAGCCAAGCATCCGGCACTGATCCTGGCCATCACCACCGGGCTCAACCAGGCGGCGGTGCGCGGCATCACCGACAAGTCGATCCCGGTCGTGTTCGGCGCTGTCGTCGACCCGGTCGTGGCAGGCATCGTGCCGGACTGGCAGCACGGTTCGGCCTGGAGCACCGGCGCATCCATGCTGCCCGATTTCGATGCCTCCTTCGACTACCTGAAGAAGGTGTTGCCGGGCGTCAAGAAAGTCGGAACCCTGTTCAATCCGGGCGAAGACAACGACGCCTCCAACATGGAGCTGATCCACAAGGCGGCGGCAAAGGCCGGCATCGAGGTCGTCGGCGTGCCCGTCGACAATCCCAACGACCTGCCCCAGCGTGTCCAGACCTTCGCCGGACAGGTCGATGCCATCTTCCTTATCCAGTCCAACGTCGTGCAGACCTCGGTGCCGGTCGTGGCGCAGGTGGCGCAGCGGATCAAGCTGCCGCTGTTCAATTCGGTCTACGCCCCAGACCTCAAGGACCAGCTCGCCGGCTTCCACGCCATTTCCTATCGCAAGAACGGCGAGCATGCGGCCGATATCGCCGACCGGATCCTCAAGGGCGAGAAGCCGGCCGACATCGCGCCCTATGTCCCCAAGAGCGAAGACTTCGACGCCTATGTCAGCCCCAAGGGCCTCGCAGCCGTCGGCCTGACGGTCCCGGAAGCGCTCAAGGATAGCCCATGGCTCCTCAAGTAGCGGCGGTGGGCATGCCCCTGCTTGTCTGCGCGGGTCTGCGCAAAACCTTCAACGCGGGTCTCGCCGGAGCGCGACCCGCCCTCGACGGGGTGGACCTTGCGCTCAATCGCGGCGACTTCGTCGTGATCATCGGCTCGAACGGCGCCGGCAAGTCGACGCTGCTCAACACCATCGCGGGCGCAATCGAGCCGGACGGCGGCTCGATCACCCTCGACGGCCGAGATATCACCCGCCTTGCCGCACACAGACGGGCGGGCATGATCTCGCGCGTGTTCCAAGACCCGATGATCGGCACTGCCGCGGCGATGACGATCGAGGAAAACCTGGCCCTGGCCGAACAGCGCGGGCAACGCAGGGGGTTTGCGAGCCATCTCGACGGCGCCAGCCGCGACCGTTACCGGGCTCTGCTTGCCGGCCTGTCGCTCGGCATGGAGGGCCGCCTGTCAACCCCAGTGGCGCAGCTTTCCGGCGGCCAGCGCCAGGCCCTGTCCCTGATCATGGCGTCGCTGTCACGCCCGTCGCTGCTTTTGCTCGACGAGCACACAGCGGCACTCGACCCCCGCACCGCCGATCTGGTCATGGACATGACCCTTCGGATCGTCGCCGAACAGTCGCTCACCACCTTGATGGTAACCCACAACATGCGCCAGGCGATCGAGACAGGCAACCGGCTGGTGATGATGGACGCAGGCCGTGTCCGCGACGACATCGGCGGCACCGAAAAGGCAGCGCTGACGCCAGCCGATCTCGTCGAGAAATTCAGAATAGACAACGACCGCATGCTGCTCGGAACCTGACCAATGGACGTGATCCACGCCTATCTCAATCTCGTGCCGGTGACGCTGTCGCAGAGCCTCATCTACTCGTTCCTGGTGCTCGGCATCATGATCCCGTTCCGGCTGCTGAGCTTTCCGGACCTGACCAGCGAAGGCGCGTTCCCGCTCGGTGGCTGTGTCTGCGCGGCGCTGCTGATGGCCGGCTACCCGCCATTGCTTGCCACGCTGATAGCCATGATCGCCGGCGTCGGCGCAGGTGCTGCGACCGCGCTTGTCCACCTGCGTTTCCGCATCAACTCGTTGCTTGCAGGCATCCTGGTCTTCACCGCGCTCTACAGTGTCAACATGCGCATCCTCGGCCGCTCGAACGTCGCTTTGTTCGGCGCCGACAACATCTTCATGCAGATCAACCCCGCCATCCTGACCGACATGCGGCTGCAGGTCATAACCTTCGCGGTGCTGATCGTGGCAACCCTTGTCGCGCTGCGCTGGTATCTTTCCACGCAGTCCGGGGCGGCGATGCGCGTCATCGGCATCAATCCTGATCTGGCGCCGTCGCTCGGCATCAGCATCTGGACGTGCACGATCGTCGGACTGGGCATCGCCTCTGGCCTCACCGCCCTTGGCGGCGCGCTGATCGTGCAGCTGCAGGGCTATGCCGATGTCGGCATGGGCACCGGCATCCTCATCAACGGCCTCGCCTCGCTGGTCATCGGCGAAACGATCACCGGACGGCAGACCGTGACCCGGCAATTGCTGGCGCCTTTGGTGGGTGCCGCGGTCTACTATCAGCTTGTGTCGCTGGCGCTGTCACTCGGCCTGCAGCCGAGCGACCTGAAGGTGGTGACGGCCGCCTTCGTATTGGTAACGCTGGGCCTGCCGATGCTGCGCGGCCGCAGCCCCTTGCGCGAAACCATGCGGGCCTAGGCAGCCTAGCCTGACGCCTAGTCGCGGCCGGCCCAGGGGACGAGCCTGCGCTCCAACCAGCGCAGGCCGAATTCGAGGACGAAGGCCACCGCCGCGATGACCAGGATGCCCATGACGACGACGTCGGTGACGAGGAACTGCGCCGCCGACTGGATCATGAAACCGAGGCCGCGTGTCGCTGCGACCAGTTCGGCGGCGACCAGCGTGGTCCAGCCGGCGCCGAGCGCGATGCGCAGGCCGGTGAGGATCGACGGCAGGGCGCTGGGCAGGACGACGAAGCGGATGACCTGCCTTCGTGTCGCCCCGAGCGAACGGGCGGCATTCAGGCGATCCTGCTGGACGTTGCGGACGCCAGACGCCGTCGACAGCGCAATCGGCGCCACCATGGCGATCGCGATGACCAGCACCTTGGCGGATTCGCCGATGCCGAACCAGATGATGATCAGGGGCAGATAAGCCAGCGGCGGGATCGGCCGGAGGAATTCGAGCACGGGATCGAAGATGCCCCGGCCGATGCGGCTTGTGCCGATGGCGAGGCCGACAGGGATGCCGAAGACGGTGGCAGCCACGAGGGCGGCGAAGACGCGGCCCAGCGAGGCCAGAAGATGCTGGACAAGCGTCGCGTCGACGAAGCCCCTGGAGGCCACCGTCCAGAACTTTGCCAGCACATCCTGAGGCGGCGGCAGGAACAGCGGCGCGACCAGGCCAAGCCTGGTGATGAGCGTCCATGCCAGCAGGGCAACCAGAATGGTAATCGCGCTGATGGTGCGCGACGACAGCTCGCGGCGGGACGTTTGGCTGTGCGGCGAGCGCACCGTGGACATCTCAGGTTCGGCCAGCTCGCGCCGGCCGCGTTCGGCCTGCAGCAGGGTCATGCCGGCTCTCCCTCGAAGATGGCGTCGGCGAGCTCTGCGCGTGCTGCGGCAAAGGCCGGGTCGGTCTTGATCGAGCGGACGGGCTCGCCCCGGGCATAGCGCCGGCTGAAGCCGGCTTCGAATGTATGGGCGATACGGCCGGGGTCGGGCGCCATGACGACGACGCGCGTGCCAAGCAGGAGCGCTTCCTCGATGCCGTGGGTGACCATCAGCACGCCGAGATTGCCCGGTGCCCAGATATCGAGCAGCAGCGTCTGCATGCGCTCGCGCGTCAGGGCATCGAGCGCGCCGAGCGGTTCGTCCATCAAAAGGAAAGCCGGCGCGGCGGCGAGAGCACGGGCGAGGCCGACGCGCTGGCGCATACCACCCGACATTTCCCAGACAGGCTTGTCGCCGAGGCCCTCGAGCCGGACGCGCCGGAGCAGATCGTCGGCTGTTTGCTGACGCTGCCTTTCGCCGATGCCGCGCAGCCTGAGCGCGAAGGCAACGTTGTCGCGGGCGGAGAACCAGGGAAACAGCGCGTCGCTCTGGAAGACGACGGCGCGGTCGGCACCCGGTCCCTCGATCGCTCGGCCGTCGACCGAGGCCTCGCCGCGCTCGGGCAGCACGAGGCCCGCCGCGACGTTGAGCAAGGTCGACTTGCCGCAACCGGAGCGGCCGGTGAGCACGACGAATTCGCCGTGGCCGACCGAAAGCGATGCGCCCTCGACGGCGGGTCGCAGCTGCCCCTTGTAGCGCACCGCGATGTTGCTGAGCGATAGCGTCGACATCAGTGGGTCTCCTGAAACGGGAATGCCCCAGCCGGTAGGAACCGGCCGGGGCCTCAGACCCGCGTGGGAGGACGCGGGCCGGATGCGCCTCAGTTGGAGGCGAGCGCCTCGGTGACGTATTTCGACGTCACATACTTCGAGTAATCGGGCTGAACAGCATCGATCTTGCCCTGCTCCTTGAGGAAGGCCGACGTCGCCGAGACCGCCTTGACGGTGTCGCCGCCGAGGAACCTGGCTGATGCCTGCTCTTGCAGCGTCGGGAAGACGTAGCCCTTGAGCAGGGCCGGCACTTCCTCGACCTTGGCGCCGGTGAGGCGGGCGATCTTCTCGGCCTGCGGCGAGCCCTTGTCCCAGGCTTCAGGCTTGGCAAGGAACTCGGCATAGGCAGTACCCGTCACCTTGACGAAGTCGCGCACGGCGGCCGGGTTCTTCTCGGCGAAGTCGGTGCGGACGATCCAGGCGTCGAAGGTCGGCGCCCCCCATTCGGCAACCTTGGCCGAGTCGAGCACGACCTTGCCCGAGGTCTTGATCTGGCCGAGCGCCGGATCCCAGACATAGGCCGCGTCGATGTCGCCGCGCTGCCAGGCAGCCGCGATCTCAGGCGGGCGCAGATTGAGAATCTCGACCGACTTGGGATCGACGCCCTCGTGCTTGAGGGCAGCGAGCAGGCTGTAATGGGTGGTTGACACGAAGGGCACGGCGACCTTCTTGCCGGCGAGATCGGCGGCCTTTTCGATGCCGGCGCCGTTGCGGGCGACAAGCGCTTCAGACTCGCCGATCAGGCCAACGACATAGATGGTCTCGATGGGCAGCTGGCGGCTGGCGGCGGCTGCCAGCGGACTCGAGCCGACATAGCCGATGTCGACCGCGCCGGACGCGATTGCGGCGATGACGTCGGCGCCGGAATCGAACTTGCGCCAGTCGATCTTGGCCTTGGTGGCGGCCTCGTAGGCGCCGTCGGCCTGGGGCACTTTCGAGGGCTCGACCACCGTCTGGTAGCCTATGGTGATCTTGAGGTCCTCGGCATGAAGCGAGCCTACCGACGGCGCAAGCGACAGGGCGGCAACGGTGGCGAGCAGGGCACGGCGCGTGAAATCTGACATGGGCTTCCCCTTCGGGGTTGAATGACGATGCCCATTCAGGATGTTTAATTCTACAAACTCTGTAGAGTTAATTTATTTCGCGCAACCATGCCCCTACGGAAATATCCTGCCCGTCTTTGCGGCATCAAGGGGTTGCGGCAGCCCTGCCTGCCTGTTCGGCGCCATCTAGACGGCCTGCCGTCAGGCTACCAGCACGCCGATTTCTTCGGCGGCGGCGACCAGCGCGCGGCGCGCGGCCTCACGGGTGCGGTTGCCGGCGAGCGCTGCCGACACGACCTCGACCGCCTCGCGGTAGAGCGGCCCGCTGCGCTTGGCGTGCGGCCAATCGATCAGCGCCTCATAGGCGCCCTTGACGGTCGCAACCTCGCGCTGGGTGCTTGCAGCGCCAATTCGGATGTTGACTGGGTTCTCGAAAAGCATGCGGTCCATGATGGTCTCCTTGGTCTTTTCATTCGAGCATCCGATCTGCCCAAACCAACTCCCTTCGGGTCAGATGCTCTTGAAGCATCATTCAACGCAGCCGATTTGCCCGGGTTCCCTCGTTTCGGGCGCTGGGGATCACGCCCGCGTTACACTCTCCAAACTGTGATCGAAGGCATCGCGCGGCCAACAGTTGCCGTATGGCAACAGGCGTCGTAGCGTGTGGCGAAGCGATTTTGGGGATGGATATGCTCGCCACGAACCCGATCTCACCAGGCACGCGCAACGAATTGCCAGCCTTTTGTCCTGACGCAATTGCCGATGAAAAACCGCTTCGCACTTTTCCTGGAACGGCCCGGGCCTTTCGCAAAACGCCGCTGAGCCTGTTTGCATTGTGCCTGGCGCTGCCGCTGGCGGCCTGCCAGAAACAGGAGGTCGCGGAAAATCCGCCAATCCTGGTGCGTGCCGTCGAAGTCAAGGTTTCCGACTTCGCGCCGAAGACGACGCTGACCGGGGTGATCGCGGCGCGCACGCTGAGCAACCTGTCGTTCCAGGTCGGCGGCCGCGTCGCCGAACGCACGGTCGATGTCGGCCAGCATGTCCAGAAGGGCCAGGTGCTGGCACGGCTCGACCCGCTGGAACAGCAGTCGGACGTACGCGCCGCCCAGGCAAGCCTTGATGCCGCCCAGGCGCAGCTTCGCCAGGCTTCGGCCGCCTTCGACCGGCAGAAGACCTTGCTCGGCCAGGGCTTCACCACGCGGCGCGACTATGACCTCGCCAACCAGCAGCTGAAGGTCGCCCAAAGCGGCGTCGAGGCGGCCCAGAGCCAACTCGGCAACGCCAACGACCGGCTCGGCTATACCGAACTCAAGGCGACCGCGGCCGGCGTGGTGACGGCGCGCACCGTCGAAGTCGGCCAGGTGGTGCAAGCGGCTCAGACCGTCTTCACCGTGGCCGAGGAGGGCGACCGCGACGCGGTGTTCAATGTCGACGAGGCGCTGGTGGCGCGCACGCCGGTGGCGCCCGACGTGACGATCTCGCTGATTTCGGATCCGCGCATCAAGGCCATGGGCAAGGTGCGCGAGGTATCGCCGGCCGTCGACCCGGCATCGGGGTCGATCCGGGTCAAGGTGACTGTGCCGAACACCCCGATCGAAATGCCGCTTGGTGCTGCCGTCACCGGCACCATCACGTCGCAGGCACAGCAGGCAGTGGTGTTGCCGTGGCAATCGCTGATGTCGGATGCGGGCAAGCCGGCGGTGTGGATCGTCGACCCAACCACCAAGGCGGTGGCGATGGCACCTATCGACATATTGTCCTTCGCCACCGGGGTCGTGGTGGTGGCGAAGGGGCTGGATCCCGGACAGACCGTGGTGGCGCAGGGCGGTCAGCTGCTCAATACCGGCCAGGTGGTGGAGGTGGCGCCATGAAAACCCAGGCAAGCACCCTCGCCCTGGCAGCGCTTCTGGCCCTTGCCGCCTGCAGCGAAGAGAAGCCGGCGCCGCCGGAGGTCATCCGCCCGGTGCTGTCCGTCGTCGTCGAGGCACGCGCGCAGAACGCGCAGGGCTTTGCCGGAACCATCCAGCCCGAATTCTCGGCTGCCCTTTCCTTCCGCCTGCTCGGGCGGCTGGTGGCGCGCGACGTCGGGGTCGGCGACCAGGTGACCAAAGGCACGACGCTCGCGGCCATCGATCCGCTGGCCTTGGAACTGGCGGCGCAATCGGCGCGCGCCGACCTGTCGACCGCTGAGGCGCAATTTGCCAATGCGGCGGCAAGCGAGGAACGGCAGCGTGCGCTGTTGGGCGCCGCCAACACCTCACAGGCGGTCTACGATTCGGCCAAGCAGGCGCTCGATTCGGCCGCCGCCAATGTCGAGCGGACACGCGCTGCGCTCGCCAAGGCCGAAGAACAGCTTGGTTATGCCCGGCTGTTCTCCGACTTCGACGGCATCGTCACATCGGTTGGCGCCGAGGTCGGCCAGACGGTGTCGCCCGGCCAGATGGTGGTGACGGTGGCACGTTCGGACGCCCGCGAGGCGGTCGTCGACATTCCCGACCAGATGGCCACCGCGTTCAGGGTCGGCGACATTTTCGACGTCTCGCTGCAATCGGTTCCCGCCCAGCGCGCCTCCGGCCATATCCGCGAGATCGCGCCGCAGGCTGATGCCTCGACGCGAACGCGGCGGGTGCGGCTGGCGCTGAGCGATCCGCCGCTGGCCTTCCGGCTCGGTTCGACGGTGACCGCGGTGCCGGTGTCGAATGCGGGCGAAGCGATCGACCTGCCGTTGTCGGCGCTGCTCGAACGCGACGGCAAGAGCTTCGTCTGGGTGGTCGACCAGACTGCCTCGACGGTCAGCCTGCACGGCATCGACGTCACGGCAAAGGGTGGCGCCAGCTTCACCGCCGGCGGCATCGAGGCCGGCACGCGCGTGGTGACGGCGGGCGTGCACAGTCTCCAGGAAGGCCAGAAAGTCAGGATCGACGAGGGGGCATAGCGTGAAGGGTTTCAATCTCTCCGACTGGGCGCTCAGCCATCGTTCGCTGGTCTGGTATTTCATGCTGATCTTCACGATCGCCGGCATCTTCTCCTACCTGCATCTCGGCCGCGAGGAAGACCCGAGCTTCACCATCAAGACGATGGTGATCCAGGCCAACTGGCCCGGCGCCTCGGTTGAGGAAACCACCAGGCAGGTGACGGACCGCATCGAAAAGAAGCTCGAGGAGCTGGAAAGCCTCGACTTCAGCCGCAGCGTGACAACCGCCGGCCAGACGATCATCTTCGTCAACCTCAAGCCCACCACCAAGGCGCGCGACGTGACACCCACCTGGGTCGAAGTCCGCAACATGATCAACGACCTCCGCCCCAACTTTCCGCAAGGGGTGCAGGGACCGTTCTACAACGACCGCTTCGGCGACGTGTTCGGCAACATCTATGCCTTCACCGCGGACGGACTTTCGATGCGCCAGCTGCGCGACTATGTGGAAACCGTGCGCAGCCGCATCCTGACCATTCCCAACGCCGGCAAGGTGGAGTTGGTCGGCGCGCAGGACGAGGTCATCTATCTCGAATTCTCGACCCGGCAGATCGCCGCCCTCGGCCTCAACCAGCAGGCGATCCTGGCGAGCCTGCAGGCGCAGAACGCGGTGTCGCCTTCCGGCGTCATCCAGGCCGGGCCAGAGCGCATCGCGGTGCGTGTCGGCGGCCAGTTCACCTCGGAGGAAAGCCTGCGGGCGATCAACCTCAGGGTCAACGACCGCTTCTTCCGGCTGAGCGACGTCGCCACCATCAGCCGCGGTTATGTCGATCCGCCGACGTCGCTGTTCCGCGTCAATGGCGAACCGGCGATCGGCCTTGCCATCGGCATGAAGCCCAATGCCAATCTGCTCGATTTCGGCGCCGAACTGAAGAAGCTGATGGACCAGGTGACCGGCGAGCTGCCAGTGGGCGTCGGCGTGCATCTGGTGGCCGACCAGCCGGTGATCGTCGAGGAGGCGGTGTCGGGTTTCACGCGCGCCTTGTTCGAGGCGGTCGCCATCGTGCTCGCCGTGTCCTTCATCAGCCTCGGCATGCGCGCCGGCTTCGTGGTGGCGCTGTCGATCCCGCTGGTGCTGGCGATCACCTTCCTGGTCATGGCCTATATGGGCATTTCGCTGCAGCGCATCTCGCTTGGCGCGCTGATCATCGCGCTAGGCCTTCTGGTCGACGACGCCATGATCGCGGTCGAGATGATGGTGGCGCGGCTGGAGGTCGGGGACTCACTGAGGAAGGCTGCGACCTATGTCTACACGTCGACGGCGTTCCCGATGCTGACCGGCACGCTGGTGACGGTGGCCGGCTTCGTTCCCATCGGCCTCAACAGCAGCCAGGCCGGCGAGTACACCTACACGCTGTTCGTGGTCATCGCCGTTTCGCTGCTGTTGTCATGGATCGTGGCGGTGCTGTTTGCGCCGCTGCTCGGTGTCACCCTGCTGCCGGCGACGATGAAAAAGCACGACGAGCGGCCGAGCCGATTTGCAGCGGGCTTTTCGCGCCTGCTCCATCTCGCCGTGCGGCGGCACTGGGTGACCATCATCGCCACAGTGGTCGTGTTCGTGCTTTCAGTGGTGGGGCTGACCTTCGTGCAGCAGCAGTTCTTTCCGCCATCGGACAGGCCCGAACTGATCGTCGACTGGAACCTGCCGCAGAACAGCTCCATCGCCGAAACGCGCCTCCAGATCGAGCGGTTCGAGCAGATCGCCTTGAAGGGCAATCCCGATATCGACCACTGGAGCTCCTATATCGGCCAGGGCGCGGTGCGCTTCGTGCTGGCCTATGACGTGCAGCCTGCCAATCCCTATTTCGGCCAGGTCGTCATCGTCACCAAGGACCTCGAGGCACGGCACAGGGTGCAGCCGGCGATCGAAAAGATCCTGCGCGAGCAGTTCGTTGGCACCGACGCCTTCGTCAAGACGCTGGAACTTGGCCCCCCCGTCGGCAGGCCGGTGCAGTATCGCATCAGCGGCCCCGACATACAGACCGTCAGGACCCTGTCGCAGCAGCTCGCCGGTGTCGTCTCGGCCAATGCCAAGCTGCAGGCGCCGAGCTTCGACTGGAACGAGCCGTCGCGCGTGCTCAAGGTCGACGTGCTGCAGGACAAGGCGCGCCAGCTCGGCATTAGCTCGCAGGACATCTCCAGCGCCCTGAACAGCGTGGTCGGCGGCGTGGCGATCACCCAGGTGCGCGACGCGACCTACTTGATCAACGTGGTGGTGCGCGCCGGCGACAGCGAGCGCGGTTCGATCGAGACGCTGCGCAACCTTCAGATTCCGACCGGCAATGGCGAATCCATCCCGCTGGCGACCGTCGCCGACTTCCGCTACGAGCTCGAGCAGCCGACGATCTGGCGCCGCAGCCGCCTGCCCACCATCACCGTCAAAGCTGGCATGGTCGGCAACGCCCTGCCCGACACGGTCGTGGCCGAACTCAAGCCGTCCATCGACGCCTTCGCGGCCAAGCTGCCCGCCGGCTATTCCGTCGTCACCGGCGGCTCGGTCGAGGAAAGCGCCAAGAGCCAGGGCCCGATCATCGCGGTCGTGCCGCTGATGCTGTTCATCATGGCGACGGTGCTGATGATCCAGTTGCAGAGCTTCCAGCGGCTGTTCCTGGTGGTGGCCGTAGCACCTCTCGGCCTGATCGGCGTTGTCGCGGCACTGGTGCCGACGGGACAGCCGCTGGGTTTTGTGGCGCTGCTCGGCGTGCTGGCTCTGATCGGCATCCTGATCCGGAACTCGGTGATCCTGATCGTCCAGATCGAGGAGCTGATCGCCAGCGGCACCGACCGCTGGCACGCGGTCATCGAGGCCTCGCAGCACCGCATGCGCCCAATCGCGCTGACGGCGGCGGCGGCGTCGCTGGCGCTGATCCCGATCGCGCGCGAGGTGTTCTGGGCGCCGATGGCCTATGCGATGATGGGTGGCATCCTGGCCGGTACGGCGATCACGCTGCTGTTCCTGCCGGCCCTCTATGTCGCCTGGTTCAGGATCAGGGAGCCAAGCAACGGCGACACCGCCACTGTCGATGCCATGGAGCCGCCGGCCGCGTAGACGCACAAAGCCGGCGCTCAGTAGGGCAGTCCGACGTAGTTTTCGGCAAGCGACGCGGCGGCCGCCTCGGAGTGGCGCCGGTGTTGGCGGTGGCGCGCACATGCATCGCCACCTCCTCGTCGTGGCCGAGAGCCGCCAGCAGCGCCAGCGTCACCATCGAGCGCTCGCTTGCTCCAGGCCGGGCGCGACCACACCGTGCCCCAGGCGGCTTCAGTGATGAGCTGCTGGAACGGCCGGTCAAAATCGCTCGCGGCCGCCTCGGCGCGGTCGACATGGGCGTCGCCGAGCACGGAGCGGCGGACGGCGAGACCTTCGCGATACCTGGCCGAGGCTGGTGCCGTTGCGCTCATGGTCGGATCACTCCATGGGAAGCTGGGCGAGGAAGCGCTTGACGAGAGCGGTAAGCTCGTCCGGCTTTTCAACGCAGGGGATGTGGCCGGCGCCGTCGATGATCTTGAAGCGCGAGCCGGGAATGAGATCGGCCAAGGAGCGCACCACCGCCGGCGGGGTCGAACCGTCATGGTCGCCGACGACGCAGAGCGTCGGCACTGATATCGACTTGGCGGCCTCGGTGTAGTCGGCGTCACGCAACGCAGCGCAGGTGCCGGTGTAGCCGGCCACCGGCTGGCGCGTCAGCATGTTGCGATAGCCGGTCAGGTCGTCCTTGCGCTGCTGGTGGAATTCGGGCGTGAACCAGCGCTCGAGAATGGAATCGGTGATCGCGGCGATGCCGTCCTTTTCGACGGCCGCGATACGGGTGTTCCACGACTCGGTCGTGCCGATCCTCGAGGCAGTGTCGCAAAGCACAAGCGCCCGCACCAAATCGGGGCGCTGGGCATAGAGCCCCTGCGCGATCAGCCCGCCGACGGAAAGACCACAGATGACGGCGCTTTTGACCTTGAGATGGTCGAGCAGGCCGGCGAGATCGCCGACATGATCTTCCATCCGATAGGGCGCTGTGCCGACATCGGAGAGGCCATGGCCGCGCTTGTCGTAGGTGACGATGGGAAAGTCGCCGGCGAGGCGCACGATCACGTCGCGCCAGATACGGAAATCGGTGCCCAGCGAATTGGCGAAGACCAGGACCGGCTTGTTTGCGGGTCCGCCGATCAGCTGGTGGTGCAGGGTGATGCCGCCAATGTCGGTGAATTGCACTCGATTTCTCCTCGCAATGACAGTGGATGAGTTGTTTGGTTCGGTAAAATGATATTTCGTGGGGTTCCATTAACCCCTGGGTTATGAAAATCCCATGATCGAAAGCCGCGTCAGGCTCCGCCACCTCCAGACCTTCCTAGAAGTCGCGCGCCAGAAAAGCGTGGTCAAGGCGGCCGGGCTGCTCAATGTCAGCCAGCCGGCGGTGACCAAGACGATCCGCGAACTGGAAGAAGTGCTGGGCGTTGCCCTGTTCGAGCGCGACGGCCGCGGCATCAGGATCACGCGTTCGGGCGAAGTGTTCATGCAGCATGCCGGCATGGCGATCACCGCGTTGCGCCAGGGCATCGATTCCGTTGCCAACTCCCGCGCCGAAAAGGGCCCGCCGATCCGCATCGGTGCACTGCCGACGGTCTCGGCCCATATCATGCCGCGCGCCATGAGCCTGTTCCTGGCGGAAGAAACAGGGGCGGCGATCAAGATCGTGACCGGCGAAAACGCCGTGCTTCTGGAGCAGCTCCGGCTCGGCGAACTCGACCTCGTCGTCGGGCGGCTTGCCGCGCCCGAGAAGATGACCGGCTTCTTCTTCGAGCACCTCTATTCAGAGCAGGTGGTGTTCGTCGTGCGCGCCGGCCATCCGCTGCTGAAGGGCAGCGAAGACGTGTTCGAGCGGTTGAGCGAATTCCCGCTGTTGATGCCGACGCGCGGCTCGATCATCCGGCCCTTTGTCGAGCGCTTCTTCATCATTCACGGCGTGGCTTCGATACCGACGGAAATCGAAACGGTGTCGGACTCGTTCGGCCGCGCTTTCGTGCGCCAGAGCGATGCCGTGTGGATCATCTCGCATGGCGTGGTCAGCGACGACATCAAGGCCGGCACGCTGAAGACGCTTCCCGTCGACACCGGCGAGACACGCGGGCCGGTGGGGCTGACGATGCGAACAGACACGCAGCCAACGGCGGCGTTTTCGATCCTGCTCAAGACGATCCGCCAAGCTGCCGCCGAGCGCGGCTGAACGCCGCCGTCGGCCGTGCCCTCTCGTAAAGCCGGAATGCATCCGCTACATACGCACTAAGCTTGAAATGAGGATGTGATGGCCGAAAAGACCGAAGGGCGAAAGACGATCGTTTTGACCGGAGCCAGCCGGGGCATCGGCCATGCGACGGTGAAGCGCTTTTCGCGCGAAGGCTGGCGCGTCATCACCTGCTCGCGCCAGGCATTCTCGGACGATTGCCCCTGGCCCGCCGGCCCTGAAGACCACATCAAGGTCGACCTCGCCGACCAGGGCGACGTCGGCAGCGCCGTTTCCGAAATCCGCCAGCGGCTGGAGAAGGAAGGCGGCATGCTGCACGCGCTGGTCAACAATGCCGGCATCTCTCCCAAGATGCAGGGCGGCGCGCGCATGAACTCCATCGACACGCCGATGCATGTCTGGCGCGATGTGTTCCAGGTCAATTTCCTGGCGCCGATCATGCTGGCGCGCGGCCTGTTCAAGGAGCTGGCGGCCGCCAAGGGCTCGGTGGTCAACGTCACCTCCATCGCCGGCACCCGCGTCCACCCCTTTGCCGGGGCGGCCTATGCGACGTCGAAGGCGGCACTCGGCGCGCTGACGCGCGAGATGGCCGCCGACTTCGGTCCGCATGGCATCCGCGTCAACGCGATTGCCCCCGGCGAGATCGACACGGCGATCCTGTCGCCGGGCACCGACAAGATCGTCGAGCAGATCCCGATGCGCCGGCTGGGCGCGACGTCAGAAGTGGCCGACATCATATATTTCCTGTGCTCGGGCCAGTCATCCTATGTCACCGGCGCCGAGATCCATATCAACGGCGGCCAGCACGTCTGAGGGTCGCCCTTCCTTCTCCTCCCGCGGGAGAAGGTCCCTCTCACGTACCGTCGCCAACAAAAAGCCCGCCAGATGGCGGGCTTTCTGCTGATGCGGACTGTTCCCTGCGATCAGGCCTTGACCTGCTTGGCGGCCTCGTCGAGCGACTTCTCGACGGCGTCGAAGATGTCATCGACCTGCTTGTCGTTGATGATCAGCGGCGGGCAGAAGGCGAGCGAGTCGCCCATGTTGCGGGAGATGATGCCGTTCTGCTGGAGGATGCCGTTGACCAGGCCGCCGAGCGCGCCGACGTTGCCCCAGGGCGCCTTGGTCGCCTTGTCTGCGACAAGCTCCATGGCGCCGATGAGGGCCACGCCGCGGACTTCGCCGACGAGATCGTGCGAGGCGACACGCGCCAGGCGCTTCTGCATGTGGGCGCCGACCTCGCGGGCGTTGGCGACGAGGTTGCGCTCCTCGATGATGTTGATGTTCTCGAGTGCAACGGCCGCCGCCACCGGATGGCCGCCGGCGGTGAAGCCGTGGCCGAAGGTGCCGATGCGGTTGCTTTCGTCGGCGAGCGGCTCGAACACCTTGTCGTTGATCAGCATCGCCGAGATCGGCAGGTAGGACGACGAGATCTGCTTCGACATGACCATGATGTCGGGCTGCATGGCGTAGGTCTCGGTGCCGAACATGTTGCCGGTGCGGCCGAAGCCGCAGATGACTTCGTCGGCGACGAGCAGGATGTCGTACTTCTTCAGGACTGCCTGGATCTTCTCCCAATAGCCGGCCGGCGGAACGACGACGCCGCCCGCACCCATGACCGGCTCGCCGAAGAAGGCGGCGATGGTCTCAGGACCCTCGGCCAGAATCAGCTTTTCGAGATCGTCGGCGAGGCGCGTCGAGAACTGCTGCTCGGTCTCGCCGGGCAGCGCCTCGCGCCAATGGTGCGGCGACGAAGTATGCAGCACGTTGGCGATCGGCAGGTCGAAGGACATGTGGTTGTAGGGCAGGCCGGTGAGGCTGGCCGAAGCAATGGTGACGCCGTGATAGGCGCGCTTGCGCGAGATGATCTTCTTGCGCTCAGGCTGACCAAGCGCGTTGGAGCGATACCAGATCATTTTCATGGCCGTGTCGTTGGCCTCGGATCCGGAGTTGGTGAAGAACGCCTTGCTCATCGGCACCGGCGCCATCGTCACCAGCTTCTCGGCGAGGTCGATCACCGGCGAGTGACCCTTGTGGGTGAAGTTGTGGTAGAAGGGCAGCTTGGCCATCTGCCTGGTCGCGGCATCGACGAGGCGTTGCTCGGAGAAGCCAACGCCAACGCTCCACAGGCCCGACATCGCCTCGATGTAGCGCTTGCCCGAGATGTCCTCGACATAGATGCCGTCGCCCTTTTCGATGATCAACGGTCCGACCGCCTGGTGGCGGCGAGCATTGGTGTAGGCGTGCATGTGGAATTTCTTGTCGCGCGCCTCGGGCGAATTGGGCTGGCTGTCCATTGTCGTTTCCTTGGTTGGGTGGGGCGTTGCCTGATAGGCGACGATGTCGTTGATTTCGCACTCGCCTGTTCGGGCGACCGCTTGCAAAATCCGCAAATTGCTGTTTGATGCATCATGTTTTTCGTGTGGACCAATGTCAAGGGCCAGAGACGGCGCACCGGCGGGCCAGATGAGGCCACGGCCTCGCGTCTGGCCGGTACCAACAAAGGGACACACGGCCGCTTGAAACCAGGCGGCATCCTCTCCGAAGATGGGCTTCAGGACCGGATGCCGGACAGCGAGACCGGGCGATGAACGAGACTTTCGGCTTCCAGGCGGTGGCGCACGACAATCTCGGCGAGGTCGTCTACGGCCAACTGTCGGAGGCGCTGATCAGAGGCCGCTTCGCTCCCGGTGCGCGGCTGACCATCCGCGATCTCGCCCAGTCACTGGGTACCAGCGTGACGCCGGTGCGCGACGCGATCCTCAGGCTGATCCAGGACGAGGCGCTGGTGCAGAAGTCGGCGCGCGAGGTGCGCGTGCCCGTGATGACGCTGGAGCGCTATCTCGAGATTCGCCAGATCAGGGTGAAGCTCGAAGGGCTCGGCGCGCGCGAGGCGGCGTTGAAGGCGACGCCCGATGATATCGCCAGGCTGCGCGACCTGATCGACCGGAACGAGCACGCCATCGCAATCGAGGACTGGAGCGGGGCGCTCGAACTGAACCAGACCTTCCATTTCGCACTGGCCGAGATCGCCGACATGGCCGTTTTGCGCGGCATCCTCGGTCGCCTGTGGCTGCAGATGGGGCCGCTGATCGCGGCGTCCTATGAACATGGCGGACGGGCGATGATCGACCATCACCACGCGCTTCTGGCGGCGATCGAAGCGCGTGATGCCGACGGCGCCGAACGCGCCATTGTCGACGACATCAAGGGTGCGAGTTCGGTCATCATCGACCGCCTTGCCGCCCTCAAGCCGGCCGGAGACTGACATGGACACCGTCGATTGCATCGTTGCCGGCGCCGGCGTCATCGGCCTTGCGGTCGCCCGCGAACTTGCCAGCCGCGGCATGGAGACGATCATCGTCGAGGCGGCGGACGCCATCGGCACCGAGACCAGCTCGCGCAATTCCGAGGTCATCCATGCCGGCATCTATTATCCGGAAGGCAGCCTGAAGGCGAAGCTGTGCGTTGCCGGGCGCGACAGGCTCTATGCTTATGCCGCCGAGCGCAGCATCCCGCACAAGCGCTGCGGCAAGCTGATCGTGGCAACCCTGCCGGAACAGCAGGCGACGCTGGCAGGCATCATCGCCAAGGCAAAGGCCAACGGCGTCGACGACCTGGTGATGCTGAGCGCGTCCGAGACGATGGCGATGGAGCCGTCGCTCACCTGTCATGCCGCGGTGCATTCGCCATCGACCGGCATCATCGACAGCCATGCGTTGATGCTGGCCCTGCTCGGCGAGGCGGAAGATGGCGGCGCCTTCCTCAGCCTCAACACCGAGATCGTGTCGGGGCGGATCGACGGCGGCCTGTTCGTGCTGCAGACACAGGATACATCGACCGGCGCTTCCTTCGAGATCGCTGCGCGGCATTTCGTCAATGCCGCGGGCCTAGGAGCCAACAAGCTGGCCGCATCGCTCGAAGGCCTCGACCCAATATTCGTGCCGTCGCTGCGTTATGCCCGCGGCAGCTATTTCTCCGTCACCGGCAAGCCGGCTTTTTCCCGGCTGATCTATCCCGTTCCTGAACCGGGCGGGCTCGGCGTGCACCTGACGCTCGACCTTAATGGCGGCATGCGCTTCGGCCCGGATGTCGAATGGATTGACGACAAGGACTACACGGTCGACCCGCGCCGCGCCGACCATTTCTATGGCGAAATCCGCAGATACTGGCCCGGTCTCGCCGATGGCGGGCTCAGCCCGACCTATAGCGGCATCCGGCCCAAGCTGTCGGGCCCCGGCGATCCGGCCGCCGACTTCGTCATTCAGGGACCGGAGACGCACGGGGTCTCCGGCCTGATCAACCTGTTTGGCATCGAAAGCCCCGGGCTGACCTCGTCGCTCGCCATCGCCGAACTTGTGGTCCAAAAGATTGGACCAACCTATATCTAGCGCGACCGATCCAAATCGCGTCTAGGCCAGCATGACGCAGGCCTCGACCCCCACACCAGCTTCCGCCCATACCAGCAAGGACCGACCATGTATCCTGATGTAAACCTGTTCATCGACGGCAAGTGGACCCCTGCCGAAGGTGGCAAGACCATCGACATCTACAATCCCGCCACCAACGAGGTGATCGGCCGGGTCGCGTCCGCCGGCAAGGCCGATCTCGACCGCGCGCTGGCCGCCGCCGATCGCGGCTTCAAGCTGTGGCGCAAGGTTTCGGCCTATGAGCGCTCAAAGATCATGCGCCGCGCCGCCGACCTGATGCGCGAGCGCGCCGACACGATCGCTGAGGTGCTATCGGTCGAGCAGGGCAAGCCCTTCGCCGAATCGAAGATGGAAGTGCTGTCGTCGGCCGACCTGATCGACTGGTTCGCCGAGGAAGGCCGCCGCACCTATGGCCGCGTCGTGCCCGCCCGCGCCGCCGGCATCACCCAGCTCGTCATCAAGGAGCCGGTCGGCCCGGTGGCGGCGTTCACACCGTGGAACTTCCCGGTTTCGCAGGCGGTGCGCAAGATCGGCGCAGCCCTTGCCACCGGTTGCTCGATCATCGTCAAGCCGCCGGAAGAGACCCCCGGCTCTCCCGCCTTCCTCGGCGACATCTTCAAGGATGCCGGCCTGCCCGACGGCGTGCTCAACCTGGTCTATGGCAACCCGCCGGAGATTTCCGGCTACCTCGTGCCGCATCCCGTCATCCGCAAGGTGTCGTTCACCGGCTCGGTGCCTGTCGGCAAACATCTCGCGGCCCTCGCCGGTCAGCACATGAAGCGCGCCACGATGGAACTCGGCGGCCATGCGCCAGCGATGGTGTTCGACGACGCCGACATCGACCATGCGGCCGCGACGCTCGCCGGCTCGAAGTTCCGCAATGCCGGACAGGTCTGCGTGTCGCCGACGCGCTTCCTGATCCAGGAGGGCTCCTATGACCGCTTCCTCGGCAAGTTCGTCGAGCATGCCAAAGCGGTGAAGGTCGGCGACGGCCTGGCGGATGGCACCCGCATGGGCCCGCTGGTCAATGAGCGCCGCCTGGAAGCAGTCGAGAAGCTGATCAACGATGCCGTCAGCGACGGCGCCAGGATCGAGACCGGCGGCAAGCGCATCGGCAACAAGGGTTCCTATTTCGAGCCGACCGTACTGACCGGCCTGCGCCCCGACATGCGCATCATGAACGAGGAGCCGTTCGGCCCCGTCGCGCTGGTGATGCCGTTCAAGAGCTTCGACGACGTCGTTGCCGAGGCCAACCGCCTGCCCTTCGGGCTTGCGGCCTATGCCTTCGCCAAGTCGAGCAAGACGATCACCGACCTCAGCGCCGAGATCGAGACCGGCATGCTTACAGTCAACCATCTCGGCCTCGCTCTGCCCGAGGTGCCGTTCGGCGGCATCAAGGACAGCGGCTACGGCTCGGAAGGCGGCTCGGAGGCGCTTGAGGCCTATCTGATCACCAAGTTCGTGACCCAGGCCGGCGCCTGAGGTCGACAACAGACCCGGCGTCGCAAGCGACGCCGGGTTTTCTTCACGAGAGCGTTCCGCTTTTCTTCGAGTAGCGCAAACCCTCTATCTCTTTGTTTTTGCGCAATTCAGGACGGAAAACCGCTGCGCACTTTTCCTGGAATTGCTCTAAGCCTTCGGCCTTTTCGACTGCAGCACGTTGCGGATCGAGAAGCTTGAATGGATGCGCGCGAGCCCCGGCAGAGCCGACAGGATTTCCTTGTGCACGCGCTCGAAATCGCCAGCACTCTCGACCTCGACACGCAGGAAATAGTCGGAATCGCCGGTCATCAGGTAGCACTCCTTGATTTCAGGGTGCCGCCGCACCGCCAATTCGAAGCGGTTGAAGTAATCTTCCGTCTGTCGCTCGAGCGTGATCTGCACCATGACGGCGATGCCCTCCTCGCTCGCGGCATTGCCGAGCAGCGCGGTGTAGCCGCGGATCACGCCTTCCTGCTCCAGGATCTGCACCCGCCGCAGGCACGCCGACGGCGACAGCCCGACCTCGGCCGCCAGTTTGGCATTGCTGATGCGCGCATTGGCCCTGAGGGCACGGATGATGCCACGGTCTATCGTGTCGAGCGAGGGCATCGCATTTCCTTCCAAACTGGCGACGAAAATTTCACGAACTGAACTCTGTTCGCACAAGCTTCGCCACATTGGCAAGATTTTCGCCGATCGTTGCGGTATCATTCTGGGGTTGGCGAGGACCTTTTCCCTGATGGATACGACCGTGCAGAACGATATCGAAAGCCGTGCCGCCTGCGGAGTGCTGACCATCGATCTTGCAGCGCTCGTTGCCAATTACGAAGAGCTGGTCCGCCGGGCCGCGCCGTCGCGCGCCGCCGCCGTGGTCAAGGCCGACGCCTACGGGCTCGGTGTCGCCCATGTCGCACCGGCGCTTTACAACGCCGGCTGCCGCGACTTCTTCGTCGCCCATTTCATCGAGGCGCTCCGCCTCAAGCCCTATCTCCGCAGCGACGCGCGCATCCTGGTGCTGAACGGCCTGCTGCCGGGCAGCGAGGACGATTGCGCAGCGCTCGGCATCGTGCCCGTGCTGAACTCGCTGGAGCAGGTGGCCAACTGGTCGGCGACCGCCAAGGCGCTCGGCAAGACGCTGCCGGCAGCCATCCAGGTCGACACCGGCATGTCGCGGCTCGGCCTCGAGCCACAGGAAGTCGACACCCTGTTGGCCGAACCGGAACGGCTTGATGGCGTCCATGTCGACATCATCATGAGCCACCTTGCCTGCGGGGACGAGCCCGAGCACGACGCCAACCCGCGCCAGCTTGGCCGCATGAAGGCCATCCGCAAGCGCTTTGGCGGCGCCAAACTGTCGTTCGCCAACTCGGCCGGTATCTTCCTCGGCGAAGACTATCGCGGCGACCTGGCGCGCCCGGGCATAGCACTTTATGGCGGCGCGCCGCTGGACGGCCACGACAACCCGATGCATCAGGTGGTGCGGCTGGACATTCGCGTGGTCCAGACCCGCACCGTGCCCGAAGGGGCCGAGATCGGCTATGGCGCGAGCTTCGTTGCCAAGACCGAGATGCGGCTGGCAACCATCGCCGCCGGTTATGCCGACGGCCTGCCCCGCCATCTCAGCAATTCCGGTGCCGCCTATTTCGGCGGCGTGCGCCTGCCCATCGTCGGCCGCGTATCGATGGACAGCATCATCCTCGACGTGACCGCACTTGAGCCCGGCGCGCTGAAGCTCGGCAGCATGGTCGAGCTGATCGGCCCGCACCAGTCGCTCGAGGCTATCGCGGCGGACGCCGGCACCATTTCCTACGAAATCCTGACCAGCCTGGGCCGGCGTTACGACCGCCGCTACCTGAGCCCGGCAGCGCGCTAACCACAGGGGCAATCATGCGCATAGTCATCCTCGGCGCCGGCGTCATCGGCGTCACCTCCGCCTACTATCTGGCCAAGGCTGGCCACAAGGTCACCGTGCTCGACCGCCAGTCGGGCCCGGCGCTGGAGACCAGCTTCGCCAATGCCGGCGAGATCTCGCCCGGCTATGCCTCGCCCTGGGCCGCCCCCGGCATTCCGCAGAAGGCGATCAAGTGGGTGTTCATGAAGCACGCCCCGCTGATCATCCAGCCGATGCTCGACATCAAGACCTGGAGCTGGGTGACGTCGATGCTGCGCAACTGCACCTCGGCCCGCTATGCCCTGAACAAGAGCCGCATGGTGCGCCTTGCCGAATACAGCCGCGACCAGCTGATCAACCTGCGCGACGACACCGGTATCGAATACGACCACCGCACGCAGGGCACGCTGCAGCTGTTCCGCTACCAGAAGCAGCTCGACGGCATGGCCAAGGACATCGAGGTGCTGAAGAGCGACGGCGTGCCCTATGAAGTGCTCGACCCCTCGGGCTGCATCGCGGCAGAACCAGGCCTTGCTCCGGTGCGCGAGAAGATCGCCGGCGGCCTGCGCCTGCCCAATGACGAGACCGGCGACTGCTTCAAGTTCACCAACGAGCTGGCGAAGCTTGCCGAAGGCCTCGGCGTCGAGTTCCGCTACAATGTGAAGCTGGAAGGCCTGCGCCAGGAAGGCAACCGCATCGTTGCCGTGCGCACGTCGGCCGGCGAGTTCGAGGCCGACACCTTCGTCGGCGCGCTCGGCAGCTTCACACCTGCCTTCGTCAAGCCGCTCGGTCTCAAGGTTCCGGTCTATCCGGTCAAGGGCTATTCGATCACGGTTCCGATCGTCGACGAGAGCAAGGCGCCGGTGTCGACCATCATGGACGATACCTACAAGATCGCCATCACGCGCCTGGGCGACCGCATCCGTGTCGGCGGCATGGCCGAGATCGCCGGCTTCAACACCGATCTGTCGCCATCGCGCAAGGCGACGCTGCAGTTTTCGGTCGAGGACCTGTTCGGCGGTGCCGCCGACCAGAGCCGCGCCAGCTTCTGGAGTGGCCTCCGCCCGATGACACCAGACGGCACGCCGGTCATCGGACGCGCCAAGTTCGACAATTTCTACCTCAACACCGGCCACGGCACGCTGGGATGGACCATGGCCTGCGGCTCGGGCCGCGTGCTGGCCGACATGATCGGCGGCGTCCGCCCCGAGATCGACGTGGCCGACCTGTCGCTTTCGCGCTACGCATAAACCTGTCGTAGAGAGGTGACCCTAAAGGCGTCGGAGCTTCCGCTCCGGCGCCTTTTTCGTAGCTGCCAGGACGATTGTGCCGACTAGAAACCCGCCGTCGACTTCTCGACCAGCTTGAGCTTGCCCTTGTCGATGCGGAAGAACGGCATGGCGCGTTCGCCGGCGCCATCCTCGCGAAAACGGAACACGCCGGTCGAGCCCCGGAAGCCGGTCGGGCTCTCGATCACCTTCTTGGTGAAACCTTTGGGCCCGAGCGCGCTGGCGATGCCGGCGGCCAGCGCCACCGTGTCGTAGCCATAAGCGACGTTGACGTCGGGCTCGTAATTGTAGGTCTTGCGGAAGCGCTCGGCGATCGGGCCGATCTCGTTGCTGTCGAGGGTCGCGATATAGGCGCCCTGCAGCGTCGGGTCGTCGAGGCCATGCTCGATCCAGCGGTTGGAGCCGACCAGCGTGATACCCTTGCCGAGCAGGCCCCTGGCCCTGAGCGCTGCGACCAGCGGCGCCGGATTGGCGCTGCCTGACGCAATGACGATGCCCTGGGGGTCGCTGACCAGTGCGGTCATATCGGCAACCGCTTTCTCAGACCCGCCCGTGGACGGACCGTAAGGCAGCGCCACGGCCAGCGACGCGCCATAGATCGACAGGCTGTTGGCGACACGCTTCTCGGTCGCCTTGCCGGCTTCGCCCTCGGCCATGAACAGCACGAATTTGCGCGCGCCCTTGGCTGCGATGGCGGCAGCACCGGCAGCAGCGCTGTCGGCCTCGTTCAGCCTGACGGAGTAGACGCCCGGCGCGCCGGTG
Organism: Aminobacter sp. MET-1; assembly: GCF_026521175.1. NCBI lineage: Bacteria > Pseudomonadati > Pseudomonadota > Alphaproteobacteria > Hyphomicrobiales > Phyllobacteriaceae > Aminobacter > Aminobacter sp. MET-1. The sequence goes on from NZ_JAMSHL010000017.1 coordinate 128,162, forward strand.
TAGTTTTCGGCGAGCGCCAGCACCAGCGGCCGGTTGGTGCCCGATATCCCGGCCAGCTGGCGTACGGCGCCCGGTTCGGTTGGGCCGATGACAAGCTTGGCACCCGATGCCAGCGCGCCTGTCGCCAGCGAACGGGCGCGGCCGTCGTCGCCGGCGGTGTCCTCGACATTGAGGGTGATGAGGTCGTTGCCGAGATCGGCCATGGCGAGCGCTGCGGCATCGCGCATCTTGCGGCCGCCATCACCGGCAGTGCCCGGAGCCGACAGCGGCAGCAGCATCGACACCTTGACCGGGCCTTTGCCCAGCGTCTCGGCCGATCTGGACGGCCCGGCCTTTGCAGGAGCTGTCGGCGCAGCATCTTGCACTGCCGCTCCATCCCCTGCCAGGCCCAGCACCTCATCGTTGCCCGACTGGCAGGCTGACAAGGCGAGCATCGACGCCACCAGAACGGCGCGAGGCAGGCGAGAGCGCGACGGGCGCTTCGAAGATCCTGAATGCCCGCTCATCAGATTGCCATTCCGGACAGAAAAAACAGTGACAGGCCTGACCCAAGCAGGCGGTACCGCCTTGCAGGAGGGGTCATGCGCGCGTCCCGCAGCGGAGGACAGGCCGTGCCGAGAGCCGGCACGGCTGAAACTCAATGCATGTACTCGACCATGCGGCTGTGGAAGCACTCGCACTTGTTGAGATAATCTTCGTCGCGATAGTTGTTCTTGAGGTAGCCATAGGCCTTGCCGCAGGCGACCTTGGCTTCCGAGGCCCAGAGGAAGACCGGCCGCTTGGAATCGATCCACTGCGAGCTGTTGGCGGCATCCACCGCCTCGTCCATCAGACGCACGACTTCGGTCCTGAGCTCGCCGACATTCTCGTTGAGCGCCAGATTGGACGTGCCGGCGACACGGCAATAGTCCGCCGTCGGCACGCCGACGAGATCGGCAGCCACGGCCTGGCCGGCAAAGGCAGCCATGCAAAGGCCGACAATTGCCGACCGCTTCTTCCAGTTGAAAGCCATCAGAAGTCCCTCTCCTCACCGGCATGCGGCTGCCGGCCGCCGCCATCCAAATGGTCGCCCGCAACGTCCGGGCGCATGCAACTCAAATCAGACCGTGGCCCGAAGTGTCGTCTTCCTCGAAAAAGATGCTGAACGGCAGCACGTTGGCCGAGTTGTCGGCAAAGGTGTCCGCCATCGGCGACAGGCCCGTCTCGACAACCCCGAACGGCGAAAGCTGCTCGGGGCCGTGATCGAACAAATGCGGGATCAGATCAGACATTTCGATGATGTCGCCGAACAGCGCGTCCGACAATATCTCGCCCAGCGCCACCTGCTCGATCACCGGCAGCGGCGCCGGGGCGAGCACAGGCAGGTTTTCGAATAGCTGCTCCACCTGCAAGGCACCGCTATCAACCATCGGGACGAGAGGCAGTGCGTCCGCCTCCCGGTCCTCAGCGTCCGGCTGCTCACCCGTCATCTAAACTCTGTCAGTCCTGTTTCAAACGTCCCCTTCCATACTCATACATTATCGGAATGCTTGTTGCCCGCATTATCTTCGAACAACACCTTGATCGTATCGCTGACGGCGCTGTTGTAGGTGAAGTCCTTGAGCACAGCGACCTGCTGGTAGTTGTCGCCATTGCCATTGACGTCGACACTGACGATCGAATCCAGTCCACTCTGCTCAATCTTCACATAGCCACTGGTCTCAAGGTTCGTGCCTGAAGAAATGTTCTTCAGCAGTTCGCTGAGGTCGAGCACATCGCCCTGGCTCGGATTGAAGTCGGTGATGATGTCATCGATCGAGCCACTGATCGCATCGGCGCTGATGACGAAGGTGTCGGCGCCCTCGCCACCCGTCATGGTGTCGGATCCGGTGCCACCATTCAGCGTGTCGTTGCCGGCACCGCCGTAGAGGATGTCGTTGCCACCCTCGCCGAACAGCAGGTCATTGCCGCCGAGACCCATAAGAATGTTCTGGCCGCTATTCCCCGCAAGGTAGTCGTCGCCCGAACCGCCAACCAGATTCTCGATACTGTCGAGATTGTCGCCGAATGCGTCGCCGCCCACCTGGCCGTCCGACGGCGTTGCACTCGCCGTGTCGGTAGTTGCGTCACCATCGTTGTCCAGATTGATACGGACAGAAGCAGTGCTGTTCGCATACGATGCCGTATCGTTACCGGTCCCGCCATTGAGGTTGTCGGCGCCGGCACCGCCGGTCAGCCAATCATTGCCTCCCTGTCCGTTCAGCGTGTCTCCACCGGCGCCAGCAACAAGCAGATCATCACCAGACGTGCCGGTCAGTGTTGTGGCTGGAGGCGTGGTCGTGATGGCAATAACCCCGGTCGCCGTGTCGCCATCTGCGTCTGTTGCCGTAACATTAAAGTTCAGTGGTAAATTGGATCCCGTATTCAGTTTAACGAACCCAACATTTGCAATCGAGAACACGTCCCCTGCCGCATAAGCGATCTCCGCTCGATTGTACCCGGTTGCAGTGAATACAGCGATGACATCTCCTTCATTTGAAGGGACCACGTATCCCCCAGCCGATTGGGCCAAAGTCGAGAGGTTCAGCAGAACGCCGTTCTTGTAAATTTGAGTGATAGTATCCTTGCTGCCGGCATCGTCAGTGAGACCAGAAGCTCCCTGAGATGAATCGTTGTCAGCGTCATAGACTGTGACGAGCACATTCGATGTTCCACCGGTTTTCACAGTAAATGAGAAGCCGTTGACATCGTAATGAGAGCCGTAAGAGAAACTGTTGTTGGCCCCAGTGCCCGACAGCTGAACACTGGACGCAAAATCAAAACGAAGAGTCTCATTTGATCCAATAGTTGGATTTCCTGCACCAAAACTCACCACGCCGCTAGAATTGCTCCCATTGACTGATGTCGAGCTCGAGCCGGAACTGGCAGAAATCAGAATATCCTGGTTCGAAGCTCCACCATCGACGACTTTATAGTTGCGAGCGTTTGTGTCCGTGAAATTCGAGCCGGTGATCGTGACTCCGGACCCGTCGTCCAACGCTTTGAAGAATTGCACCGAGTACAAATCCGAAGATTCGTCGCCGGTGTTCGGCGAGAGTTTTACATTGAAGACGGTTGTGCCACCGCTGCCGTCAGCCGCCGCCCCAATCTTGCCGACCAAGGTGTCGGTACCGAAGCCATAGAGCTTGACCTGGGCCCCGCCGGAGAAAACGTCGCTCGAGCCGCTCTTCAGTACCGAGCCGTTGGTTCCAGTAAACACGGCCGAGCCGCCGTCGGCGCCGATGCTTTCATAGAAATGAAGTTGCCCCGAGCCGGCCGAGTTCGCGCCGTTTTCGATGCGCATCGACTGGGCCGTGAAGTTGACAGGCGCGTCGTCGTCGAAGGTTACCTTCAACGTGCCGTTGACCTTGTCTCCGCTCAAGTCCTGGACGGTATAGGTAAGATTGACGAACGGATCGATGGCATTCTCGTTGCCTCCGGCCGCGTGCAGAACCGGCTTGAGCAGAGTGACGGCATAGTGCCCCGACGACAGGTCGTCGATCACCACCTTGAAGATAGCTCCTCTGGTTGCCGAAACTGCGGTGAGCGTCTTGGTCGCGTTATCCCAGCTGTATGTAACGGACTCGGTACCAACCGTACCTGCTTGCCCGTTCATGGCCGCAAAGCTGAGCGGATCGGTCGCGTGCGCACCATCGGAGCCGTAGCTAAGCGGCAGAAGGCCACTGAAGCTGGCCGCCTCGCCCGGCACGTCATTGATGCCGCCGGCGATGCCATGCGGGAGACCCTCATCATCGAGAGTACCGCTGGTCGTTCCGGCGGTGGGGACACCGTTGACGTCCTGGATCGTGATGCCGAGCGTCGCCGAACTGGTATCGCCGTCGCCGTCAATGAGTGTGTAGGTGAAGCCTTCTTGCTTGTTGCCGCCGATGATCGATGTCGGGGCCGTGTAACCCCAATCGCCAGCCTTGTTGCCGCCGTTGTCGGCGAAGTTGAACACCAGCACCCCGCCAAGGGCAGTCGACACCTTGATCTGCGTACCGGAGTTGGAGATCACGTGTGACATGTCGCCGGCGGTGATCGCTCCACTACCGTTGAAGGTGTAGGTCACGCCATCGATGACGATCGACTTGATGTAGCCACCGTCTGCTCCAAACGCATTTCCGGCCACACCATCATTCGTCAGCACGTTGCCAATGACGTTGCCTGGGAGCGTCCCCTGAAGGGTCGCGCTGAGCTGCGTCGCGTCGGTGATGACGATCGGCGGGAAGTTGGCATTGCCGTTTGCCCAAGCCACTGGCTCGAGCGCACCGGTGCTCACACCCGAACCGATGCCGACGGCATAGACATGGTCAATGGCGTCGTTGGTTGCGGCATTGTTGTCCGGATTGACCAGGAAGTTCTGCCAGACTGCCTGCTCAGCGGCGTCGAGGCCAGCCGAATTGGGATCCGGGTCACCATCGGAGAGGAAGTATACGTTGGTCAGGTCAGCCGTCGTTGGCCCGGCACCCCAGCTTGCGCGAACTGCAGCAGTCGCGGCGTCGTAGCTCGTGCCGCCACCTGCATACAAATTATTGATAAAGCTGATGATGTCGGCCTTGTCTGCTGCATTGCTCCAGCTGCCCCAAACTGGCGCATTGACATTAGTGCCGTTGTAGAATTCGACAACCATCACCTGATTGATGGTCACGTCGCCAGAGTTGAGCAGATTGAGCGCTGCTGCTTTAGCCATGTCCAGTCGGCTCTGGAAGCCAGGTGTGTTGGGATCAACGTCTTCGTCATCCATGCTGCCGGACGTATCAATAACCAGCACGACATTCATGCTCGGCTTGGAGCCTTCGACAACAGTGGCCGTGTCATTCCTGGCGAGTGGCGTGTCGTCGTCGATGGTGACAGTGAAGCCGGTCGTAGCGGTGCTGCCGTCGCCGTCCTTGACGGTTGCCGTGATCGAGATCGACAGATCGTCCTCGAAGGCCGTCTCGGTCACGCCCGAGGTCGACGGGTCGTCGTGGCCCGGATGCTTGACCGGCTGCACCAGCTCGACCGTGTAAGACGCGCTGTTGGCCGAATTCGCCAATGTGCCGATCGCCGAGAGGCTGACCTTGAACACGACGTCGGACTGGTTGGAACCGCCGTAACCGATCAGGACCTTGTTGGCCGCATCCCAGATCGTGTTGATCGGGGTGCCGTCGAGCTTGGTGAAACCTACAGTTGCCGCCGACAGCGAAACCGAAACACCCGAACCGCCGTCCGCGCCCAGCGTATAGCTGATCGTGCCGGACGGAACAGGAGCCGCCAGGTCACCGGGGCCACCAGGAATGCCGCCGACACCTGCAATATTGTCCTCGTCGACCGACGCGCTGGTTGCCGACACGTTCGTCACACCCGTATCGGTCACGCCAAACGTCACCTGCTTGGTAACCGCATCGCCGTCCTTGTCAGTGACCGTGTAGCTGAACGTTTCTGTCTTTCCACCCGGTCCGACATTGGCAGCCGGCGTGTAGATCAGCTTGCCGGCTCCATTGATCGACAACGTGCCGGTCGTGCCGCCGGTGTTGCTGAACACGATGCTTCCGAGACCATCAGCGCCTGGCTTGATCCCAAGCACATCAGTTGCAACGCCAAGATCCTGGGCACCAGCACCCTCGACATAACTGCCGCCGGTGTAGTCGTTCGCGACAGGCGTGTCGTCGTTGACACTGATCTTCAGCGTACCGTCGATCGTATCACCGTCGCCGTCCTTGACCTGGTAGGTCAGGTTGAAGACCTGATCGTTTTCGTTGCCGCCGGTTGCATGCGCGATCGGCGCGTTCTGTGTCACTTCGTAGGCGCCGGTTGCGCTGTTCAGCGTCACCGTGAGCACCTTGGTGGTGCCCTGCCAGACTTCAAGCGTGGTACCATTGAGCTTGTATTCGAAGCCCGCAGGCGCCGAGCCCGTGGTCAGCCAGGTGATCGAACCGGCCCCGTCGGCACCGAACGAATGTCCCAGCGTGCCAGACGCATTGACCTTGTCGGACTGATCGCCAACTCCGCCAGGATTGCCGTTGGCCAAGGCGTCGTCGTCGAGCAGCACAGTCTCGTTGGCCGAAACACTCGGGCCGTCGTCCTTGAAGTAGATGTTGTTGTTGAGGTTGATCGATGCCGAACGGCTGTCGCCGTCCCGATCGGTGATCGTCGCAGTGAGCTGCAGCAGGTTTTCGCTCAGGAACGGCCGCGCGTCGTTGGGATCGGTGGTTACAGGATGCTCGATCGCCCGGATCTGGTCCACCGTCAAATAGCCGTCGGCATCGACAGAGATCGTGAAGACGATCGCGCCACCCTCGCCGGCGCGGCCGACGACCTGACCGTCCTCCATGCTCAGCACCACGGATTTGCCCGTGGCGATATCGACAAGGTAGGTGGCCGGTCCGGTGAAGCTCAGCGCGTAGCTGATCGAGCCGGCGCCGTCCGCTCCGTAAGAAGACGTGAAGGCCGAGGCAAACGAGACCCTTGCATCCACGTTGAAATTGGTCTCGTCGACGATCACTTCGCGCAGATCATTGGATGCGGTAATCGTGGGCGTGTCATCATTGACGCTGATCGTAACCGCGCCGCCCGAGGCCACGTCGCCGTCACCGTCGCGAACGTCATAACGGATGGTGAAGTCGACATTCTCCTCGGTCGTGCCCGATGTCGGGTGCATGACCGGCTTCAGCTGCTCGACGACGTAGGAGCCGGAGGTCTGGTCGGCCAGCGTCACCTTAACGACGGCGACGTTGGAACCACCCTGGTTCTGCATGATGGTGAGGCTCAGCTTGTCGGGGCTCAGCACATAGCTGAAGCCGCCCGATACCGGCAGCGTGACGCCGCTGAGAAGCAGCGAACCTGCGCCATCGGCGCCATAGTTGTGACTGAGTACGCCCGTGGTGGCTGCGGCCGGCGTGCCGTTGTAGTCGCCGTCCCCGCCGGGGTTCGGCGACGCGTTGGTCGCGTTCGCCGTCTCGTCATCCAGGTAGACGGTATTGTTCGACCCAGCGGTAGGCACGTCGTCCTTGACGGTCACGCTGACCGTGCCGGTCGCCGTGTCGCCGTCGGCGTCGGTGGCAACCACCTTGATGCCGCCGATGCTGACATCGCCCGACTGGCCATTGGCGTGCGGGAAGTTGTCGGTCAGCGTCACCTTGACGCCGACGGTCCCCTGCGCGTTGGCCGCGATCGTGCTGCCGTCTACCGCCACGATGATAGCGACAGCGCCACCGATCATGCCGACCAACTGGCCATCACCGTCGATCGACCAGGTAACGGCAACCGGATTGTTTGCTTCGTCGGTCACCGTGATCGTGTTGGCAACCAATGCCGGATTGGCAAAGGCGAAGCTCACCAGCGCATCCGATCCGGCCTGGAAGGTCAGCGTGCCGCTGTTGGTCTCACCGGTTCCGCCCGGGTTCGTGCCGTTGACGGCGCCTGCGGCCAGATCGTTCGGATTCTTGACCAGGTCGAGATCGGATTCCTTCACCTCCAGCGAAAGCCCTTCGCCCACCAGCGACGGTCCGGCACCGTCAGTGATCGTGATCGGCTGCGCCGCGCTCGAGGTGTCGCCGTCGCCGTCGGTGATGACATAGGTGAAACCGGCGCTCACGCCTTCGGCGTTGTTCAGACTGGCAACCGGCGTGAACGTCCAGGTGCCATTCGACTGGAACGTATAGGTACCGTTCGACGTCGTGACCGTGGTCGTGCCTTCAGCGGCGACCGCATGTTCATTGCCGCCGATGGTCACCGACGTCACCTTGGCACCATCGGCGCCGGGCGTGTCATTGTCCATCACGTTGCCGCCGATCGCGGCGGCGCCCTCGACAACCGAGACAGCCGTGTCTGCGACTGCAAGAGGCACGTCGTCGGACACGCCGACATTGACGGTGCCTTCAGCGGTGTCGCCGTCGGTGTCGGTGGCGATCACCTTGACCGAGCCGAGGTCGGCGAGGTCATCGCCGCTGCCGCTGTGGCGGTAATTGTCGTTCAGCGTCACCGTCACTTCGGCCGTGTTGCCGTCGCGAACCAGCGTCAGCGTCACCACTGCCGTCCCGCCGCTATCGCGGCCGACGATCTCGGTGTCGGACACACGCGTCCATGTCAGGCCGCCGTCGAGACCGGTTGTGTCGCCGAACGCCATCGAGGCGATCGCATCCGAGCCGGGCGTGAAGACAATCGAGCCGGTAACTGGGGTCGAATCGGGCGTCGAGCCGTCGGTCAGGTTCTGGTCGTCAACGGTCAGCGTGATGGTGCCGCCATCCGCAACCGTCGGACCGTCGCCATCGGTGATCGTGATCGGCTGCGCCGCGCTCGAGGTGTCGCCGTCGCCATCGGTGATGACATAGCTGAAGCCGGCGCTGACGCCTTCGGCATTGTTCAGGCTCGCAACCGGCGTGAACGTCCAGGCGCCATTCGACTGGAACGTATAGGTGCCGTTCGGAGTCGTGACCGTGGTCGTGCCTTCGGCGGCGACCGCATGTTCATTGCCGCCGATGGTCACCGACGTCACACGGGCGCCATCGGCGCCGGGCGTGTCATTGTCCATCACGTTGCCGCCGATCGCAGCACCACCCTCGACAACCGAGACAGCCGTGTCTGCAACCGCAACAGGCACGTCGTCGGACACGCCGACATTGACGGTGCCTTCGGCGCTGTCGCCGTCGGTGTCGGTGGCGACCACCTTGACCGAGCCAAGATTGGCGAGATCGTCCGCGCTGATGTCACCGTGGTGGGCGTAATTGTTGTTCAGCGTCACCGTCACGTCGGCCTTGCTGCCGTCGCGAACCAGCGTCAGCGTCACCACCACCGTCTCGCCGTCCTTGCCGACGATCTCGGTGTCGGACACACGCTCCCACGTCAGGCCGCCATCGAGGCCGGTCGTGTCGCCGAAGACGATCGAGGCGATCGCGTCCGAGCCGGGCGTGAAAACAATCGAGTCGGTAGCAGTGGTCTCGCCGGGGGTCGAGCCGTCGGTCAGGTTCTGGTCGTCAACGGTCAGCGAAATCCCTTCGCCCACCACCTTCGGCCCATCGCCGTCGGTGATCGTGATCGGCTGCGCCGCGCTCGAGGTGTCGCCGTCGCCGTCGGTGATGACATAGGTGAAGCCGGCGCTCACGCCTTCGGCATTGTTCAGGCTCGCAACCGGCGTGAACGTCCAGGCGCCGTTCGACTGGAAGGTATAGGTGCCGTTCGGAGTCGTGACCGTGGTCGTGCCTTCGGCGGCGACCGCATGTTCATTGCCGCCGATGGTCAC